>NZ_BCRE01000072.1 GCF_001552435.1 Kribbia dieselivorans NBRC 106261 | reverse complement strand
CGAGCGTGACCATCTGGCCGCCGAAGCAGGTCGCCGATCTGCGGCGCCGGCGCGCCCGCGTCGTGGTCGGCAACGCCCAGGCCGATCAGGCGGGGGTGCGCTCGGCCGCGGCCCGCACGACTCCGGCCACGTTGGCGGGAGTCGTACGACGCGATCGGCGGCTGATCGGGCCGATGGCGGTGTTCCTGGCCCTAACCGTGGATGCGCGGTGGCGGGCGCGTCGGCAGGTGCGTCGCGGTGACTTCACGACGTGGCTGCGCGATGAGAGCAGCCGGGCGGCCTGAGCCGGGGTGGGTTCAGGCCCTGTCGTTGCTCAGATGACACCCGTGGCTCAGATGACACCCATCGCGAGCATCGCGTCGGCGACCTTGATGAACCCGGCGATGTTGGCGCCGGCGACGTAGTCACCGGGCAGGCCGTACTCGTCGGCGGTGGCGACACAGTCGTCGTGGATGCCGGCCATGACCTTGGCCAAACGCTTCTCCGTGTATTCGAAGGTCCACGAGTCGCGCGAGGCGTTCTGCTGCATCTCCAGCGCGGAGGTGGCCACACCACCGGCGTTGGCCGCCTTGCCCGGAGCAAAGTGCACGCCGGCCTCGCGCAGGATCTTGATGCCCTCGGGGGTGGTCGGCATGTTCGCGCCCTCGGCGAGGTACTTGACGCCGTTGAGCACGAGGGCCTTGGCACCGGCGGCGGGCAGTTCGTTCTGGGTGGCGCACGGCAGCGCAATGTCGCACGGCACGTCCCAGATCTGGCCGTCGGTGACCAGGGTGGTCCCGTCACGCTCGGCGGCATAATCGGCGATGCGGCCGCGACGGTTCTCCTTGACGTCGCGCAGCAGGGCGACGTCGATGCCGGCCTCGTCGACGACGTAGCCGGAGGAGTCGGAGCACGCGACGACGGTGCCGCCGAGCTGGTGGACCTTCTCGATCGCGTAGATGGCCACGTTGCCCGACCCGGACACGACGACACGCTTGCCGTCGAACGAATCTCCGTCGGTGCGCAGCATCTCGTCGACGAAGAACACGGTGCCGTACCCGGTGGCCTCGGTGCGCGCCTGCGACCCGCCCCATGTCAGGCCCTTGCCGGTCAGGACGCCGGCCTCGTAGCGGTTGGTGATGCGCTTGTACTGGCCGAAGAGGTAGCCGATCTCGCGGCCACCGACACCGATGTCACCGGCCGGGACGTCGGTGTACTCGCCGATGTGGCGGTACAGCTCGGTCATGAAGGACTGGCAGAAGCGCATGACCTCGCCGTTGGACTTGCCCTTGGGGTCGAAGTCGGAGCCGCCCTTGCCGCCGCCGATCGGCATGCCGGTCAGGGCGTTCTTGAAGATCTGCTCGAAGCCGAGGAACTTGACGATGCCCAGGTACACGCTCGGGTGGAACCGCAGACCGCCCTTGTACGGGCCGAGCGCGGAGTTGAATTCGACGCGGAAACCACGGTTGATCTGGACCCGGCCGGCGTCGTCGACCCACGGCACGCGGAAGATGATCTGACGCTCGGGCTCGCAGATGCGCGACAGGATCGACGCCTCGGCGTACTCGGGGTGCCGGTCGACGACCGGGCCGAACGACTCGAGGACTTCCTGGACGGCCTGGTGGAACTCCACTTCGCCGGCGTTGCGTCGCACGACCTCATCGAGGATCGGCTCAAGGGCAGGGTGGAGCGTAGCCATGGTGTCCTTCCGGGAATGCCTGGGTGGCCGCAATTTGGGCGACCACGCAGAAGGATAGTGCGACCGGTGCGCTGCGACGAACCACGCGGTTCACTCCGTGGCGATCCGGCGCGTACGTTCAGCGGCCGGCCGACCAGTTCGTGTCGCGACCCAGGCGACCGAGCACGCGGGTTTGGCGCGGGGCATCGGCCGGCACGTCGATGGCCGGAGCGCAGACGCCCTGGGTGTAGAGGTTGTCTCCCCACGCGTCCGCACTCGCCTCCAGGAAGTCGAGTTCTGCCTCGGTGAAGTCGGTGTCGTGGCCGGCGCCGCGCGCGATGTCCCAGCGGTGCGCGACGAGGTCGAACGTGTAGAACGAGGCCATCGTGGCACCGATCGTCGTCGTGCCGAACGCCCCCTGGTACTCGCGGTCGCCGGTGCCGGGCTCGATCAGCGCGCGAGAGACCATCTCGGCGTGCGTGCGCCAGGCCGTGGCCGGGTCGAGGTCGTGGGGCAGTTGTGCCAGGTCGACGCCGTGACCGAGGAGGAATTCGCGCTGGGTGTCGATGAGGTGCTGGACGACCTCGCCGGTGTTCCAGCCCTGGCACGGGCTCGGCGCCTGCCAGGCGTCGGCCGGCACGGCGTCGATGACCTTCATCAACGGGGTGTTGTAGCGGTCGTACGTCACGGCTGCGTCGTAGGTCATGGGCGCGAGCCTAGGGGGCCGCGCCGGGGCGGGCCACCCCTCGCTC
>NZ_BCRE01000071.1 GCF_001552435.1 Kribbia dieselivorans NBRC 106261 | reverse complement strand
GCGCCCACCGCGCGTCGACCTCGCTGCCCCACGCGCTGACCGTGGCGGCCGCGCCGGCGACGACGACGCGCCGGAGGACGTCCGGGTGCCCGGCGGCGAGGTGGATGGCGATGATCCCGCCGTAGGACTCCCCCAGCACGTCGACGGGGCCGCCGATCTCCTCGCGCGCGAAGCGGGCGTAGTCGGCGGCCATGTCGATCACGGTGTGCCCGGGTGGCATGTGGCGGGGGCGCGTCGCGGTCCACACCGTGTAGCCGGCATCGAGGTAGCCGGCGTACTGCCGCTCGCTCAGCCGAGCCTGCAGGCCGGTCGGCACGTCGCTGCCGGGTCCGCCGGGGATCGTCAGGAGCGCTCGGGGTCCGTCGCCGATCGCGGTGTACTCCATGCCGCTCGCGGACGCGCCGATCCGTCGTGTGGGTCTCGCTTGTCGCCAGTTCACCGGTCCAGCATGCGCCCCGCCCCTCCCGCGGTTCGAGGTGTTACGCGGCGGGAATCCGCCGCGTAACACCTCGAACCAGGGGAGGGGCGGGTGTGTGGCGGCGCCAACTCACCAGACGCATTGACAATCATCCATGTATGCCGGTTGACTGACTCATAGATCACTCTCGATATGTCAGGAGAACCGGTGTCCGAGAATGCGCGACCCGCAGTGCTGTTCGTGTGCGTCAAGAACGGCGGCAAGTCCCAAATGGCGGCAGCCCTGATGCGGCAGCGCGCCGGTGACACCGTCGAGGTCCACTCGGCCGGCACGAAACCCGGATCGGCACTCAACGCCCAGTCCGAGGAGTCGGTGGTCGAGGTCGGAGCGTCGATGGGCCGGGAACACCCGAAGCCGATCGACCCCGAGGTTCTGGCCCGCGTCGACCGGGTGATCGTGCTCGGCTCCGAGGCCACGGTCGACCCGGTGCCGGGGATGCGCGCCGCGATCGAGACGTGGGAGACCGACGAACCGTCGGAGCGCGGCATCGAGGGGATGGAGCGGATGCGGCTGGTGCGTGACGACATCGCCACCCGCGTCGAGGCCCTCTACGGCGAACTGGCGGGAGCAGCGCGATGATCGAGCTCTCCGTGACCGATGTCAGCGGTCAGTCGTCGATGCCGGCAGAGGCCGACGGGCCGATCATCCGCGTCTTCGAGCCCGCACTGTGCTGCAACACCGGGGTCTGCGGCCCCGACCTCGACGAGAATCTCGTCACCTTCACCGCCGACCTCGCGCACCTGCGTGACCTGGGCGTCAACATCGCGCGACACAACCTCGCCAACGACCCCGGCTCGTTCACCGCGCAACCCGCCGTCACCGGTTTCCTCCGCGTGGCCGGGTCGGGTGGGCTGCCGCTCGTGCTCGTCGACGGCGTGACCGTCGCGGCGGGTCGCTACCCGGACCGCACCGAGCTCCTGCGCCTGGCCGGGAGAAGCGAGGCCGTCCCCACCACCTCCGCGTGCTGCACTCCGTCAAGCGATGGCGGATCGGGGTGCTGCTGAGGATGTCTGAGCACGTCACCTTCCTCGACGCTCCCCCGCGGTTCTACTTCTTCACCGGCAAGGGCGGGGTCGGCAAGACGTCGCTGGCGTGTGCCACCGCGGTGCGCCTGGCCGACACCGGAGCGCGGGTGCTGCTCGTCTCGACCGATCCGGCCTCCAACGTCGCGCAGGTGCTCGACCAGCCCATCGGCAACCGGATCACCCCCATCGCCGCGGTGCCCGGGCTCGACGCGATCGAGATCGACCCGCACGGGGCCGCGGAGGATTTTCGCGCGAAGATCATCGACCCGGTGCGCGACCTGCTGCCCGCCGCCGAGATCGCGTCGATCACCGAACAGCTCTCCGGTTCGTGCACGACCGAGGTGGCCTCGTTCAACGAGTTCACCGAACTGCTGGCCGACGACGGGGTCATCGCCCCGTACGCGCACGTCATCTTCGACACCGCGCCGACCGGTCACACGATCCGGCTGCTGCAGTTGCCAGGCGAATGGACGGCCTATCTCGACGCCGGCAAGGGCGACGCCTCGTGCCTGGGGCCGATGGCCGGGCTGGACCGGACCCGCGCGACGTACGCCACCGCCTTGGCGCGATTGGCGGATCCGTCGTTGACGCGGCTGGTGTTGGTCGCGCGGGCCCAGCGGTCGGCCCTGGCCGAGGCCGCGCGCACCGCGCAGGAGTTGGCGCGCGTCGGGATGGCCGAACAGCACCTCGTCATCAATGCCGTGCTGCCACAGCCGACCGGCGGCGACGAACTCGCGTTGGCCGTGTATGCCCGTGAGCAGGAGGCGCTGCGTGATCTGCCGGCGTCGCTCGCGGGTTTGGCGTGCACGCGGATCCCGCTGCGTGGCACCGCCGTGGTCGAGGTCGCCGCGGTGCGGCAGTTGCTCGGTGCGTCGCCGGAGTCGGTGGCGGCGGCGGTTGCGGAGCCGGTTGGGTCGGGGTTTGCCAGCCCGGCCGACGACGCCCCCGACGGCCTCGAGACGCTCGTGGCCGAACTCGCCTCCGCCGATCACGGCCTCATCATGTGCATGGGCAAGGGTGGCGTGGGCAAGAGTTCGGCCGCGGCCGCGCTGGCGCTCGGGTTGGCGGAGCGCGGCAAGGTCGTGCACCTCTCGACCACGGATCCGGCCGCTCATCTCGATCAAGTGCTCGGCGAGGCCGCGAGTGACCACCTGACGGTGTCGCGCATCGATCCGGTGGCGGCCACGCAGGCCTATCGGGACCGCGTGCTCGCGACCAAGGGCAGACGCCTCGACGAGGCCGGGCGGGCGTCGCTGGCCGAGGATCTGCGTTCGCCGTGCACCGAGGAGGTCGCCGTGTTCGGTGAGTTCTCGCACCTCGTCGGTCAGGCGCGTCGGCAGTTCGTCGTCATCGACACCGCGCCGACGGGGCACACGCTGCTGCTCATGGATGCCACCGGGTCGTATCACCGCGACATCATGCGCACGTTGGGTGAGGAGCGGAGCACGGTGACTCCGCTGATGCGGTTGCAGGACCCGGAGTTGACCAAGGTCATCATCGTCACGCTGCCCGAGGCGACCCCGGTGCAGGAGGCGGCCGATCTGCAGACCGACCTCGGGCGCGCCGGGATCACGCCGTGGGCCTGGGTCGTGAATCAGTCGCTGACGGCGGCTCACACGACCGATCCGCTGTTGAGTGCGCGGGCGCGGACCGAAGCCCCGTATCTCGCTCAGGTGCGCGAGTTGGCGCCCCGAACGGCGATCCTGCCGTTGCTCGCCCGCGAACCGTCCGGGCCGGAGGGGCTGCGGTCGTTGACCGGCGTCCTGACCGACCACCCCGTGTGATCACCGCCGCCCACCACTGAGGAGTCGTCATGCTGAACACCGACCATCAACTCGACCGAGACGCCGTCTGCCAGCAGGTCGTGGCGGACCTGAGCTACGCGTTCGACGGGGTGTTCGAGACTCCGATGATCGAACTCGCCGTGCGTGACGCGTGGGAGGTGCTTGCGCCGCGTTCGACGATCCAGACGTTCCTGCCGGTGTTGGTGGCGCGTCAGGCGCGCGAGCAACTCATGGCCACGGCCCAGGCGGAGGGCAAGGTCGCGAAGAAGGTGCCCGAGTTGCTCTTCGTGTGCGTACACAACGCCGGACGTTCGCAGATGGCGGCCGCGCTGGCGGAGCACCTGTCGGCGCGGCGGGTGCACGTGCGCTCGGCCGGGTCCGCGCCCACCGGGGAGATCAATCCGGTCGTGGTCGAGGCGCTGCGCGAGCGCGGGATCGCCCTCGAGGTGGCGTACCCGAAGCCGCTGACCGACACGGCGGTGCGGGCCGCCGATGTCATCGTGACGATGGGCTGCGGGGACGCGTGCCCGGTGTTTCCCGGGAAGCGATACGAGGACTGGGATGTCCGCGATCCGAGTGGTCAGTCGATCGAGGTCGTGCGGGAGATCCGTGATGACCTCCAGGCGCGGGTGACGACGTTGTTGCGGGAGATTCTCGACTGACCTCCTCCGGTTCGAGGTATTACGCGCCGGGAAAGCGACGTGTAATACCTCGAACCGGGTGGGGTCAGGCGGAGCGGAGTCAGGCTCGGGCCGCCTTGAGAGCGCGAGCCTCGGCCCGGTCTCGGGCCAGTGCCCGGGCGTCCTCCACCGTCTTCGACGCGGCGATGAGGACGCGATACTTCATGATGTCGGCGCGACGGTTGAGGGTGAGCGCGCCGACCACGCGGTCCCCCTCGCGGTAGATCGCGGTGAACGCCTCCGCGTCCCACGAACCGTCCACGATCTCCGGAGTACCCGAGGGCACCCCGACGAACTGGATCCGCGAGTCGTACCAGTCCGACCAGAAGTAGGGCACGTGTGAGTACGCGGTGGCCGCGCCCGGATCCAAGGCGTTTTGCGCCGCGTGGCTTCCTTGCTCCTGGGCGCTGGTCCAGTGCTCGATTCGCATGTGACGCGCGAAGAGCGGGTTGTCCCACCGGGCGACGTCGCCGGCGGCGAACACGTCGGGCGCGCTGGTACGCAGGTGCGAGTCACACACGATCCCGTTGTCGATCTCGATCCCACCACCGTCCAGCCAGCTGGTCTGGGGAAGGGCGCCGATCCCGACCACGACGAGGTCCGCGGGGACGGTGCTGCCATCGCTGAGCGTGACGCCGGTGACCCGGTCCTCGCCCTCGAAGCCGATGACTCCGGAGCCGAGCCGCAGGTCGACACCGTGTCGGCCATGGATCGACCCCAACGCGGCTCCGGCGGTCTCACCGACTGCGCGGGCCAGCGGCACCTCGAGAGCTTCGACGATGACGACGTCCATGCCGCGCTCCTTGGCCGAGGCGGCCACCTCGGAGCCGATGAACCCGGCTCCGATGACGACCATGCGACCACCGGCGCGCATCTGCGACCGAATGGCCACCGCGTCGTCCCACGTGCGCAGCGTGTGTACCCCAGGCGGAGTCTCGAGGGGCAGGGTCCGCGGCGTGGCGCCGGTGGCGATGACCAAGACGTCATACCGGACCTCCCGCTCGCCGAGCCGGACCACGTGCCCCGCGGTGTCCACCCCGGTGGCGGTCGCCCCCAGGATCACGGTGCAGCCCTCGTGCTCGGCCAACTCGGCCGAGCCGAAGAGCGCCGGACGCTCGTGCTCATCGGACTTGAGGACCGCCTTGGACAGCGGCGGCCGGTCGTAGGGCAGGTGCTCCTCGGCGCCGATCACGGTGACCCGAGGGGCGGACGGGTGCTGCAGCGCGGCTCGCGCCGCGTTGAGGCCGGCCAGGGAGGCACCCACCACGACGAACTCAAAGGGGGCGGACATGGGCGGGTCAGTCCCCCAGGCTCAGGGCCGCCGTGGGGCAGGCCCGCACGATCTCCTCGAGCCGCTCGCGCTGGCCCTCGTCGACCTCGTCCACGAGGACGTCGAGGTCGCCGTCCTCGTTGACCTCGAACCACTCCGGGGCCATCGACTCGCACACGCCGAGGGCGGTGCACTTCGCGCGGTCAAGGTGGATCTTCATCACGACTCCGTTCCAGGGGTGGGGTGGTTCTCGGCCCAGTCCTCGAGGAGGGCCAGTTCGGGGAGCAGGTGCTCGAGCAATCGACGGGGGTCCTCGGTGGACTTTGTCATCGGCAGGTCGCCCAGCCAGACACGCCCGGTGCCGCCGTCGATGGTGATCCGCTCACCCGCCTGCACGACGGTACCCGCAGCGTTGCGGAAGCCACCGGGCACCATCGCGAGGTTGTGGGCACCGACCACGGCGGGAATGCCCCAGCCGCGGGCCACCACGGCGGCGTGGCTGACCAGTCCGCCCCGGGTTGTCAGCACCCCGACGGCGGCGGCCATGCCCGGCACGTCCTGCGGAGATGTCTCCGCCCGGACGAGGATGACATCGTCGTCCGCGTCGGCGGCGTCGTCGGCGGTCAGCACCACGCGGCCGGACACCCGCCCCGGTGAGGCACCCAGCCCGACGTCGAGGATCGGGTGCTCGCTGTCCCCGACATCGGCGCTCGCCAGAATCTCCTGACGGGCACGGTGGCGGACCTCCGCCGACACCCGTCCAACGGCCTCCGCGGGTGTCAACGCGATGCCCGCCTCACTGACCATGCTGACGGCGCACCGAACGGCCGCGACGGCGCCGCGCTTACCGACACGGGTCTGCAACAACCAGAGTTGGCCGTCCTCCACGGTGAACTCGACGTCGCACATGTCGCGGAAGTGGAGTTCAAGCCGGCGCAGGGACTGGATGAGGTCACGATGCGCCTGCGGACAGTGTTCCGCGAGGTGGCCGATGGGCATCGTCTTGGCGGATCCGGCCACGACGTCCTCACCCTGCGCCCGGGGCAGATAGTCACCGTACAACTGGCGCTGGCCCGTCGAGGGATCGCGGGTGAAGACGACCCCCGTGCCGGACAACTCACCGCGGTTCCCGAAGACCATCGCCTGGATGTTGACGGCCGTTCCCATCTCCTCATCCAGCCCCTCGGCGCTCCGGTAGGCCCGAGCCCGGTCACAGTCCCAGGAGCGGAAGACCGCTTCGACGGCCTGGCGGAGTTGCTCGTGGGGGTCCTGTGGAACGGGTCGTCCACACACCTGCTCGATGTGCGCCTTGAGACGCTCGACTCCCGCCGGGCTGGCGACCTCGTCGTCGCCACTGTCGAAACCGGGGAAGGCCTCACCCGGTACGTCCAGCACGATCGACGAGTACATCTCGAGGAATCGGCGGTACGTGTCCCACGCAAAGTGGTCGTCGCCGGAGGACTTCGCCAACCCGAGGACGGTCTCGTCATTGAGGCCGAGGTTCAGCACGGTGTCGAGCATCCCCGGCATGGAGACCGGGGCGCCGGAGCGCACCGAGACCAGCAGCGGGTCGTTCGCGTCACCAAAGCGGCGGCCCATCCGGGTTTCCAACTCGATCATGGCTGCCTTCAGCGCGGTGTCCAGATCCGCCGGCCACCCGTTGCTGCGGTAGGCGCGGCAGATCGGCAGGGCCACGGTGAATCCGGGCGGGACGGGCAGGTTCAGGGCCCGGGTCATCTCGGCGAGGCCGGCGCCCTTGCCGCCGAGGACCTGCTCGAGTCCACTGCCTGCCATGCCCGCCTCCGCGTGGGGGTGGTCAAAGAAGTAGATGTTCTCGGCGCTCCGTAGGGCCGAAGTCGTGCCCACGTCCGTGTGGTCCATACCGCTCCTCGTTGAGCTCGCTGTTGATCGATGACGAAATACTAGAACAAATATCGACCAATTGCTAGGTCCAATGGTTGACAAATGTGGTGCGCTCTGGCCTGATATGGATGAGCCCGCAGGGCGTGGGTTTGGCGCAACGGTGCGCACGAGCAGGAGGCGGAAATGGGCACGCTGGCCACACACATCGACCTCATGGATCTCAGCCAGTTCGTTCGGGGGGAGGAGCCGCAGCTCTTCGCCGCGCTGCGAGCCGACGACCCGGTCCATTGGAACGACGAGCCCGGTGATGGGCCGGGTTTTTGGAGTCTGACGCGGTACGCCGACGTCAAGGCGGCGGCGGATGACGCGGCCCGCTTCTCATCGGCCGACGGCACGCAGATCGTCAGCCGACGAGTTGAGGGCAAACTGAACAGTCTGCACAACATGGACGATCCGGAGCACAGCAAACTGCGGCGAATCAGCGCTCCAGAGTTGCGTCCGGCGAAGGCGCGCGGTTGGCAGAGCGTCATCGACGAGGTCGTCGGCGAACTCCTCGACGACGCCCAGGCGGCGGGCTCCTTCAACCTCGTCGATCTCGTGGCGGCGAGACTGCCGATGCTCATCGCGGCCCAGGTCCTCGGCGTTCCCCGCGAGGACGCACCGAAGATGGTCGACTGGGCCAACCGGATGCAGAGCGCCGACCCGGACCATGCCGTCGACGAGGCCGCGATGCAGGCCGCCCGCGATGAAGCCCTCGCCTACTTCCAGGGACTGGTGGAGCGCCGTCGCGCCGAGCCGACCGGCGACCTGACCACCGTGCTCGCCACGAGCCTCAAGGACGGGCGACCGCTGACCGCGGACGAACTCTCCGCCTACTTCATCCTGCTCGTCGCGGCCGGCAACGAGACCGTCCGACACCTCGTGTCCGGTGGCATCGTCGCGCTCGACTCGGACCCGACCAACTGGACCCGGCTCCAGCAGGACCCGACCCTGATCAACTCGACGGCCGAGGAGATGTTCCGTTTCATCACCCCCGTGTCATGCATGCGGCGCACGGCCACCGAGGACATGACCCTGCACGGGACCGACATCGCCCAGGGCGACAAGGTCGTGCTCTGGTTCTCCTCGGCCAACCGTGACGAGCAGGTCTTCGACGACCCGGATTCGTTCCGGATCGATCGCAACCCGACTGACCATCTGGCGTTCGGCTGGGGCGTCCACTTCTGTCTCGGAGCCCACCTGGCTCGTGCCGAGGTCCGGACCCTCCTCGGAGAGCTGGTGCGTCGCGGGATCCGGCTCGAGGTGACCGGCGAGCCGACACGTCTGCGCCACAACCTCTTCCGTGGCTGGATCGACGTGCCGGTCACGGTCTCCCAGATCCCGACCTGACATGGGTGTGCGACAAGCCCGTCAGGCCCTGACCGAGCTGGGCGTGCCGGAGTCGAGCGTCTATGTCGACGGGACCTGGCTGCGCCCCGATGTCCCCCAGATCGAGGTCGTCGATCCCTTCGACGAGGCGGTCATCGGGCTCGTCCCGGAGTCCGGTGCCCAGATCGCCGCCTCCGCGGTGGCGGCGGCGGTCCACGCCTTCCCGGAGTGGAGTTCACTCGCGCCCGCCGCTCGGGCGGACCTCGTCGAGCGCCTGGCCGAGGCCCTCGAGTCCGTGACCGACGCGCTCGCCGTGCTCGCCTCGTGCGAGATCGGCATGCCGGTGCGGGACTCCCGTGGCGGGCAGGTGGCCCTGCCTGCCGCGGTCACTCGGACCTACGCGTCGCTGGCTCGCACCCTTGAGTGGGAGCACCGCGATGAGTCGGGGACGACGGTGACGTTGGAGGCGGCCGGGCCGGTGCTGGCGATCACGCCGTGGAACTTCCCGGTCCACCAGATCATGGCGAAGTTGGCGCCCGCCCTGGTGGCGGGGTGCACGGTGGTCCTGAAGCCCTCGGAACTGACGCCCTTCAACGCGCTGGCGATCGCGCACCTCACCCACACGATCGGGTTCCCCGCTGGGGTGGTCAACGTCGTCACAGGCACCGGCCCGGTCACCGGCGAGGCGCTGCTGCAGGCCGACGGTTGGGAGGTGGTCTCGTTCACCGGCTCGCTCGGGGTGGGCCGTCACATCGGCGCCGTCGCCGGCGAGCGGATTGCCCGGGCCACCCTCGAATTGGGGGGCAAGTCCCCAGCCGTGGTGCTGCCGGATGCCCCCCTCGAGGAGGCGGTGGCCGCCACGGTCCGCAACTGCTTCGTCAACGCCGGGCAGAAGTGCAATGCGCCGACCCGGTTGTACGTGCCCGAGCCCGAGCGTGAGCGGCTCGTCAAGGTCGCCGTGTCCGCTGCGTCGGCATACGTGGCCGGCGACCCACTCGACGCGGAGACCACCCTCGGTCCGATGGTCAGCGCCGCTCAGCGCGAACGGGTCCGGGGCTTCCTGGAGCGGGCCGCAGCAGATGGCGCGACCCTGCACCCCGCCACGGTTGACCTGCCTACGGAAGGCTTCTTCCAGACTCCGACGATCGTCACGGACGTTTCGGACGACGCCGAGATCGCCCGCGAGGAGGTCTTCGGACCGGTCCTGACGGTGCTCGGGTACACAGACGTCGACGAGGCCCTGGAACGGGCCAACGATTCCCAGTACGGCCTCTCCGCCGAGGTATGGGCCGGAAACGAGGCGGAAGCCGCGGCCGTGGCCCGCCGCCTGCGGGCCGGCCAGGTGCGGGTCAACGGGCAACGCACCCCCATGCCGCCGGTCTCCCCCTTCGGGGGCTTTCGACGCTCCGGTCTGGGGCGAGAACTCGGCCGCCACGGACTCGACGAGTACCTCGAGGCTCGCTCCATCCTGGGTGATCCCGCCTCACCATCCGACCCACGCACCCATCCGACCCAAGCACGCTAGAGGGAGCACACCAGATGCGCGCAGCAGTTGTCTTCGAAGCCGGCTCGTCGTTCGAGGTCCACGACATCGAACGACGTGATCCCTCCGACCAAGAGGTGGTCGTACGGATCCGCGCGGCCGGCCTGTGCCAGTCCGACATCTCCTTGTCACAGGGGGCCTTCGGTCAGGCCTTCCCGGTGGTGCTCGGTCATGAGGGGGCCGGAGAGATCGCCGAGGTCGGGCGAGCCGTGGCCGGCTGGTCCGTCGGCGACCGGGTGCTGGTGAACTGGGTTCCGCCGTGCGACCGCTGCTATGCCTGCGTGAGGGGCGAGACGTACATCTGTCGCAACCGCGTTCGCGCCGGTGAGCGCTCGGCGGGAGAGACCCTGTTCCTCGACGGGAAGCCCCTCGGCGTGGGCATGGGAACGGCCACCTTCGCCGAGGAGACGATCCTCACGCCGCAGGCATTGGTGGCCCTTCCGGACGACGTCCCCTTCGAGGTGGCAGCGCTCATGGGATGTGCCCTTCCCACCGGGATGGGGGCCGCACTGCGCACGGGCGAGGTCGCGGCCGGTGACACGGTCGTCGTTGTCGGGTGCGGCACGATCGGGCTCAGTGCCATTCAGGGTGCACGGGTGGCCGGAGCGTCGGTGATCGTGGGTCTGGACCCGACGCCGGCTCGGCGTGAGGCTGCGCTCCGACTCGGTGCGACCAGCGCCGTTGCGCCGGACGAACTCTCCCGCGGGAGCCTGCCCGAGGGTGTGGACGCCGGTGGTTTCGACGTCGGTATCGATGCGGTGGCCAGGGCCCAGACCATCCGCGCCACCTGGGACCTCGTCCGTCGCGGCGGCCGGGTGGTCGTCGTGGGGGCCGGCCGGGACGAACCGGTGGAGTTCAGCGCCCAGGAACTCTTTCACGACCAGAAGACGATGCGCGGCAGCTATTTCGGCTCGGGCGACCAGCGCCGTGAGGTGCCCCGAATGAGCGATCTGTGGCGCACCGGCCGGATCGAGATCGAAGGGATGATCGAGGCTCGGGTCGGGCTCGATGAGATCGCCGATGTGGCCGCACGGCAGGCCCGTGGCGAGATCGTCCGAGCGGTGGTGCTGCCATGACGTCGCCATTGCTCCAACCCGGCGCGGCCGCCCGCTCGATTCCCCTCGCCGGCACTGCCAACGTCCGCGATCTGGGACCACTGCCCACCCACGACGGCGGTTGGGTCCGCCCCGGTCGGGTCTATCGCGGCGAGGCGCTGACCGGCCTCGGCGATGACCCGGGGTCGCTCAACCCCACCGAAGCGGCCGCCTTCGAACAGCTCGGTCTGCGCACCATCGTCGACCTGCGCAGCGACCTCGAGTACGACAACCGACACTCGCTGTGGTCGGCGGTCAGTGGTGCGACGGTGCTCCGAGTCCCGATCGCCGAGGGCGGCGAGGGGAGCGCAACGTACCTCATGGGCGACATCGAGGCCGGTCGGATCACCGAATACTCCGCGGAGGATCTGGGCACCTTCTACATCGAAGTGCTCCACCGGCAGGCTGCGGCGATCGGCGATGTGCTGCACACCTGGGCGCAGGAGGACGCGCTGCCGAACCTCGTGCATTGCGCCAACGGCAAGGACCGGACCGGCATCTGCGTGGCGGTTCTGCTGTCCCTCCTCGGAGTACCACGGGAGCTCATCGTCGACGATTACGTGCTCTCCGGGGTCAACGCTGCTGGTCTCATCGACCGCTTCGCCGACCGGATTCGGGCCGCAGGAGCCGAGCCCGAGGCGGTTCGGGTCATGTTCGAGACTCCGGAACTGGCCATGCACATGGTGCTCGACCACCTCGAGAACGATCTCGGCGGGACCGAGCAGTACCTCATCGAACACGTCGGGCTCAGTCGCGCCGACCTCGACGCGCTGCAGCGTTTGCACACCACCCAGGAGGTTCTCGCATGACCAGCACGATCGACGATCCGACCATGACGCCGGTGCGGGCGGAATCGATGCGGCGGCTCTTCAGTCCGTCCCGGATGGCACTGGTCGGGGCCAGTGAGAAGAACCTCTTTTCCCGACGCGCCTTCCAGCAGTATCAGCGGGTGGGGGCCGGTCGTGAATTGTTCCTCGTGAACAACCGCAGCGCGCAGGTCCACGGCGTTGACACGGTCCCCACGTGCACGGCGATCACGGGCGGCATCGACTGCGCGTACCTGCTGACCCCGCAACACGCGACCTCCGCTGCCTTGACCGACGCGATCGAGGCCGGTGCGCGAGCGGCGATCGTGCTCAGCCAAGGTTGGGCGGAGCAGGGTGGCGAGGGTGTGAAACGGCAACAGGAGTTGGTCGATCAGGCCCGGGCAGCCGACGTGCTGCTCCTGGGCCCGAACCACCTCGGCTTCGTCAACCTCTGGGAGAGGATCGCGGCCTGCGGGCTGGGCCTGGACCTTCCGGTCGAACCCGGTCACCTGGCGCTGGTGTCGCAGAGCGGCGCAGTGGCCTCGTCGCTGGTCGGTTATGCCAGCCGACAAGGGGTGCGCTTCAGTTACGTCATCACGACGGGCAACGAGGCGATGGTGACGGTCGCCGACGCCGTGGGTTACCTGGCTGAGGACGAGAACACCAAGGCCATCGCCGTGTTCGCCGAGACCATCCGCAAGCCGGCGGTGTTCCGCGAGGCGGCGCGTCGCGCGGCCGAACTGGGCAAGGCCATCGTCATCCTCAAGGCCGGTTCCAGCGAGCTCGCCGCGCAGACCGCCGCTGCGCACACCGGGGCGCTCGTCGGTGACGACAAGGTCATCGATGCGGTTCTGCGCCAGGACGGGGTGATCCGGGTGAAGTCGGTGGAGGACCTCATCTGCACGGGTGCGTTGTGTGCCGAGATCGGTCCGCTCCGGGCAGAGGGCGTCGGCGTCCTGTCCGTCTCCGGCGGAGCGTGCGATCTGCTCGCCGACCGCGGTCAGGACCTGGGCATCACCTTCCCATCCCTGAGCGCGCGGACCTCCGCGCGGCTAGAGGAGATCCTGCCTGCCTATGCTCACCCGCAGAATCCGCTCGATGTCACCGGGGGCGCCTTGGCCAACCCGGACGTGTGGCGCAAGGGCATCGAGGCGTTCGCCGACGAGCCGGAGATCGGATTGATCGGGGTGGTCACGTCGCTCCCGACCGCGGGTGAGCCGCAGCGCGACGACACGTTCCGCGCGGTGGGTGAGACGTGCGCCGCCACCGGGGTGCCGGGCGTGATCTTCCCCCAGATCGACCAGGTGCAGTCCGATTACGTCAACGAGGTCAAGGTGGCCTCCGGAGTCCAG
This sequence comes from Kribbia dieselivorans NBRC 106261, assembly GCF_001552435.1. Lineage (GTDB taxonomy): Bacteria > Actinomycetota > Actinomycetes > Actinomycetales > Dermatophilaceae > Kribbia > Kribbia dieselivorans. The sequence goes on along the minus strand of NZ_BCRE01000071.1, from coordinate 29,412 downwards.
CACGTCATGCCGAGCGTGGAGCGGTTCGTTCTCGCCGCGGCCGGGCTGACCCAATGGTCGGGCTGGCTGCGCGCCCGTTCGGGTCGGACCGGTGTGGCAGGCGTGGCGGGCGCCGAGGCGCTGGGCTCACCGGCTCGCGTGCGGTTGCCCGGGCAGGGCGGGCCGCTGAGTGAGCAGGACGCCCGCGCGGTGATGACCGCCGCGGGAGTGCCCATGGTGCCCGCCGAACTGGTGGGCAGTCGTGCGGAGGCGGTGTCGGCGGCGGCGGCCCTGGGCGGGTCGGTGGTGCTGAAGATGTGCTCCGGCGAGGTCGCCCACAAGACGGAGCTCGGCGGCGTCGAGCTCGACCTCGAGGGCCCCGAAGCGGTGAGCGCGGCCTACGACCGGATCGTTGCGCGTGCGACATCCGCCGGGGTGCGCCTCGACGGGGTGCTCGTCAGCCCGATGCGTCGCGGTGGCCTGGAGTTGCTCGTGGGGGTCACCCGGGATGCGGAGTGGGGTCAGGTGCTTGCCGTGGCGTTCGGCGGCGCGCTCGTGGAAGTGCTTCAGGACAGTGCGCTGCGGGTGCTGCCGGTCGGCGCCGATGACGTGCGCGAGATGCTCACGGAGCTGCGCGGCCACCGCCTGTTGGGCGGTTTCCGGGGCAGCGCTCCGGTGGACGAGGACCGGCTCGTGGAGGTCATCCTCGCTGTGGCCGAGCTGGCCCAGGCGCTGGGCGACGAGATCGAGTCGGTCGAGGTCAACCCCCTGCGGGTCTCCGGCGACGAGATCGAGGCGCTCGACGCGCTCATCACCCGCTGACCGGTCCGATTCGGGCGCGGCCGCACCTCAGATCACTCCGGGGGGGCGGCCGCGTAGTCGTCCCTGGAGTATGATGTCTACAAATATCGACCATTGACTAATTGTCAGACCAGAAGGGGACGTTGTGAACGCCGGACCTGCGCCGACCGCCGAGGGAGCCCCGGCCGCGCGGCCCTTCGACCTCCAGCCCGTCGAGGTCCAGTCCCCGGCCGAGGTGTTCGCCGACGTCCTGCGCGCCAAGATCTTCAGCGGTGAGCTCCCTCCGGGCAGTTCGCTACCACCCGAACGCGTGCTGGTCGAGCAGAGCCGCCTGGGCCGCGCCACCGTCCGCGAATCCCTGCAGATGCTCAAGCAGCAGGGCCTGATCACCACTCGGGTGGGTCGCGGCGGCGGATCGATCGTTTCCCGCCCCTCGTCCGAGGACCTCATCTCGGCCCTGGACGTGTACGCCCACAGCAACGGCTTCGGGCCGGAGGATCCCGCCTTCGTCGAGACCCGGGAGATCATCGAGCCGTGGTGCGCCGCCCTGGCCGCGCGACGACGCTCCGAGGCTGACCTCGCCGAGATGGAGAGGTGGCACCAGCGGACCATCGACGTGCTGCGCGACCAGGGCGAGTATCTGCGTGCCAGCCAGGCGTGGCACCTCGCGGTCAACTCGGCCAGCGGCAACTCACTGGTGGCGGCCCTGATGCACATCGGCCGGGACACCCAGTTGCGGGTGGCGGACCTGCGCCGCTACTCCACGCTGGCCGCCCGGAAGCGCTCGATCGAGGAGCACGAGGCGATCCTCGAGGCAATCCGGGCCCAACGACCGACCACCGCCTTCGAGCTGATGGCCGGACACTGTGCAGGGCAGCAGAACCGGCCTCTGTTGGACCGACTGGACGATGAGGTCGCCACGGTCTCGCCCGACTCCGAGTAGGTCGGTGCGGGCGAGTCCCGCAACTCGACACCTCGAGCCACCCTTGCGCACCCGCGCACGCACCCCTGGGAGCCCGCGGGCAAGTGAAACGCGCCCCGGCGGCGCTCCGCCTCGGGAATGACCATGAAAAGATCCATTGATCTTTTGGTCCAATGTCTTTAAGGTAGACCATATGAGGTGCAGAGCCGCACCTCATGCCGCGACGGAGGGGCAACACATGGCTTTGTCATCAGTGGGTCACGAGCGAATCGACCGAGATGAACTCACCCGGGCACTGCAGGCCTCGGGAGCGGCGCAGCCGCAGGCTCGCCTCGTGGGCTTGAGTCTGCGTCCGATCGGCATCGGACACACCGCAGACACGCTGCACCTCACCCCGACGTGGGCGGAGCCCGGATCGGGCCCGGCCACGCTCGTCGCCAAGATTCCGTCCTTGGATGCGCAATCCGCCGGCACGGCCGCGTCCTTGGGCGCCTACGAGCGCGAGGCTCGTTTCTACGCCGAGTTGGCCCCGAACAGCAGCCTCAGCCTGCCCCGGTTCCTCGGGGTGATGCGCTTCGACGGCGAGCCGACCGGAGTCCTCCTCGAGGACCTCTCCGACCTCACCACCCTCGACCAGCTCGCGAACACCCCCGTCGAGGTCGTTCGGCGACTGCGTCAGGAACTCGTGTCCCTCCAGGCACCGTTCTGGAACGACGCGAAGACGGCCGAACTGGCGTGGTTGCATCGACGCCTCGGCGTGCCCATCCCCGGCATCCTCGAGCGGATGGAGCGTTCCTGGGCAACGACCCGCGAGTACCTCACGGAGGACTTCGACCGGGAGGAGCGCGAGCTCGTCGATCGGTTCGTGGCCGGCGCAGGTCGCTGGGCGGAGTCTCTCGACGGCCCCTTCTCCCTGACCCACCATGACTTCCGTATCGACAACATGCTGTTCGACGAGCACCGGGCGGTCGTGCTGGACTGGCAGACGGTCGGATGGGGAGCCCCGATGTTCGACGTCGCGTACCTCCTGGGCACCTCGCTCGACCCCGAACGCCGCCGCGAGGTCGAGCGCACCGAGATCGCGCTCCACGTCGAGGAACTGGCGTCGCGCGGTGTCGACTGGTCGTTCGATGAGGCGTGGGAGGCCTATCGCCGGGCGGCCTTCGCCGTGCTGCTGATGCTGGTCCCGCCCACCGGGAGCGTCAAGCGCACGGAGCGCGGTGACGCCATGTTCCGGCGCCTGATCCGCCGGGGTGCACGCATGGCCCTCGACCTGGGGGCCGACGAGTTCCTCGAGGTGCCGGTCCGATGATCAGCGTCTGGGACGACCTCGCGCTGCACCAGACCCCCGCGACACTCGATCAACCGGCCACGAGCGACCCCGCCGCCTACGAGCGGTACTACTTCGGATTCGCCGACGTCTCCGGGGACGCCGCCGTGGGGCTCGTGGTCAACCTGCACCCCAACAAGGGGCTGATCGACGCGGGCTTCAGCGTCTCTCGCGGCGGGCGGCACGAGTCGCTCTTCGCGAGCGACCGGCTCGGGCATGATCGCGCCCACCTGACCTGCGGACCGATCATGCTCTCCTTCATCGAGCCGATGCGCGTCCTGCGCATCCAAGTCGACGGCGAGGACATCCGCGCGGACCTCCGCTTCGAGGCGGTGACCCCGGCGATCGAGGAGGACCGGGTGACCCGCATCAGATCCAACCGCGTCGTCCAGGATCGGACCCGGTACGCCCAGATGGGATCGGTGACGGGGACGGTCAGCGGCCCACTCGGGGATCTGACCGTGACCGAGGAGGGGTGGCGCGGCCATCGGGACCACTCCTGGGGCGTGTGGGACGCCCCGAAGTCGCACGCGTGGGAGGTCAAGGACGCCTCCCCCTCCTTCTTCTGGTTGATCGGCGCGTTCGACGACTGGGCCGTGCAGGCGGTCACCCACCATGACGCCGAGGGCCAGCAGTACGGTGCCTACGCCGCGGTCGTACCCACCCTCGCGGCCGGGGCCGAACTCGCGGGCCCCGGAGCGCTGCAGCAGGCTCGCCCCGTGCGGGGCGTGGAGCCCGAGTTCCCGTCAGGCTCCTGGCACTTCACCTCCGCCGCCGTGTCGATCGGCTCCGGCGGGGAGCGCTCCGAGCGGCTGGCGTTGGAGTCGTTGCACGCCGTCCTGCCTCGTTCGATCACGTACGGCCATCCCACCTGGGTTTCGGGCGTCGTCCATCCCCATTTGCCTCATGTCGTCCGCGACAGTTGGTCCCTCAATGACGAGGACCTGCTGGAGCGCATCAATCACCGGGCGATCCAGTTCGTCCGGATGACTCGCGAAGACGGCGCCGTCGGCTACGGCGTCGTCGACCAGAGCGTCAGCGCCGCCCGCGCCGCTGCCGCTCGATTCGCCTAACCACCACCCCACCCGCCGCGCACCGGGCGCGTTGCGGAACCAACCTGGAGGTCTCATGTCCACCGTCAGTGAGTCCAGCGTCGATGTGTCGACTCCGTTCGAGCAGGTCGGAACCGGCCTGAACGTCTACGAGTCCCCCGAGATCGTCGAGGGCGTCGTCAAGTGGCTCGAGACGCCCGAAGACGTCATCGCGTTCGTCGAGGGCGATGCCGACGTCAGCAACGTCGTGGTCGTCGCCAGGGGTGGAACGACGACGTTCCTCGCCATGGCGCTCAACGCGGGCGTGGCCGGAGTCGTGACCCTACAGGGGGCGCCCGAGAGTCACCTGGGCATCGTCTGCCGCGAGTACGGCATCCCGTGCATCATGTCGGTGACCTTCGACAAGGGGGTTCGCTCAAGCCGCGGCGAGATCATCCCGGCCGACGGTGTGCGGGTGCGCCTCGACGCCTCCGCCCGCCCGAAGGGCACCGTCAGCGTCGAGGTCGGGGCCCCGGTCGACGACTCCCCAGCGCCGGAGGACGCCGCACCGGCCATGTCCCCGGAGCAGATGGCCCAGATCCAGCTGCTGCTCGAGAAGTTCGGCGGCGTCGTGCCCCACGGCGTCGAGGGTGACGCGGTGATGCGGGCCGACATGACCACACGGGTCCTGTACGCCGACCCGGACGACCTGCACCGCGACCTCTCCGTCAAGGAGGTCAACGAGGCCATCAAGTACTACACGTGGAACGAGTGGGACGCCCTCGCCGCCCGCGCCACCGAGGGCGAGTCCGGCCTCATCCCCCGCCAGGAGTACGAGGCGATGGGCATCATGAACTGTTGGTTCATGCACCCCACATGGCTTCGATTCATCGAGGACCGCGTCGGCATGGACCGCATGATCGAGATCGGCGGAATCGGGCGTCGTGAGGTCGGCACCAAGGTCAACATGTTGCACCTCTGGGCCCTCGCCACGGCCACCAGCTTCGGTCGTGGGATCGCACTGGAACTCAACCTGCACGACAAAAACTACCGCGCCGACACCGTCCGCGACGCCTTCGGCATCGTCCGCCGCCTCTACGCCGGGCTCTGGGGCGACGGCCCGTTCCTGTCCTCCATGCGCGAGTTCAAGGCACCCATCCTGGAGTCGTCGTGGATCGACCGCTTCGTCGCCGACCGGATCCCGCTGGCCGACGAGGCCAGCCGCTCGGCGTTCCAGCGGTTCAACGGGTCGGCCGAACTGCTGGGCTTCCTGCTCCACTTCGACAACCGGCTCGGTCTGGGTGACACCGGCCCCTATCCCCTCCCGGACGGCGGCTTCGTCCTGGTCCGTGACCTCTTCGTCAACGAGCCGGCCTTCCCGTGGTCGGACGCGACGCAGGGCCTGCCGTACTCGTTCACGATCGCCATGTTCTTCGACGGCGGCACTGAGTTGACGACACAGATGACGGACCTGTCCACCGTCTTCACCACCCCGGCCAACTACCTGCCCTTCATCAACGGTGTGGCCGTCTATGCGCGCGACACGTGGGACAGCCCGATCTCCGAGTTGCGCACGCTCTCCATCGACGAACTCGTCGAGTTGCGGAGCACGATCGACGACAAGGCGGCGGCCCTGTACTCCCGGATCGCCGCCATGTCCCAGCGGGAGAAGATCGAGGCCGGCGCGATGGTCTACACCGCCGGATTCGCGCTACCCATCGCGCGAGCCGCCGGTCTCTACGACGAAATGGTGGAGTCACACGACCTGCTCACGATCCATCCGGCGGTCTCGGCCTGCTACGACACGATCATCAGCGGCGTCGCGACCGAGATGATTCCGCGGCTGTTCCTGACCGGCTCGTGGGGCAACCCTGTGCCCGATGACCTCACCGACTCCGGTTCGGACACGGACGAGTTCGCGGTTCTCCATGCCGTGCGGGTCCGGGGCTTCGCCGACCCCGACGCGGTGGCCGAGAGCTCCGGCCTCGACCGAACACGCGCCGAGGCCATCCTTGAGCAGACGACGGAGCGCGGCCACACCCGGAAGCGGGACGGGCGGATCAAGGGCTACAGCCTGACGCCGGCAGGTCGAGCCCGGCACGTCCTCCTGCGCAGCGCCAATGTCGACAGCGCCGACGTCGCCGCGATCACGGCCGCCTACGATGACTTCCTGGCTCCCAACCGCGCGTTCAAGCAGTTGACCACCGATTGGCAGTTGGCCAAGGACGGCGCGCAGCAGGACTTCACCGGCCGTCTCGAGCAGATCCACGCGCAGGTGCTCGGCATCATCGACGCGGTCTCCCCCGTCGCGCCACGCTTCGCGAGCTACCGCACGCGTTTCGAGTCGAAGTTGGCGGCGTTCCGCAGCGGTGACACAGATGCGCTGGCGAAGCCGCTCACGGGGTCCTACCACGACGTGTGGATGGAACTGCACGAGGACCTCCTCGCCACCCTCGGTCGCGAGCGCAGCGAGCACGACGAGTAGGCGAGTCCCCCGGGTTCGAGCCGCCCCTCCCCCGGTTCGAGCCGCCCACCCCGGTTCGAGGTATTACGCGGCGGGAAACCGCCGCGTAATACCTCGAACCGGGGTGGGCGGTGAGGAGGTGAGGATGTGCGGTTAGGCGGAGCGTCGTTGGCCGTACGGGGCGGCCGACTGGCGCCAGATCTTCCACAGCCGGTCCCCCGAGCCACCGACCGGGCCGACGGACGAGGTCATGACCTCAGACGTCGGCAGGGCCCGCGCCTCGACCGCGGTCAGCACCTCGGACACGGATCCGGCCTGGGCACACAGGGCGAGGATGTACGCCGGGACGGTGAGCCCGGGAACGACGATCCCGACCAGCGGGCACCCGACCGCGGCGATCTGCGGGAACACCGATCCGGGAATGCCGACGGTGACCTCCGCGGTGGTCGACGCCATCAGGGTCCCCTCGGTGGCGCGCTCGTACTGGCTCCACAGGGCCGGGTTCTCGCGCGGGTGCAGGCCGACGCGAATGTGCCAGCCCGCGGCGGCGAGCGCGGCGGCGGAGTCGAGGAGCAACTGGGTGCCGGGCGCGGCTCCGCCCGTGGACGACGGGTAGGTCACCGACGTGGCGATCAGCGCGGTGCGCGGGGTGGGCCGGTACGGCGGCAGGTCATCGAGGTTGATGTTGCCGATGACGCGCACGCGCGACGCTGAGACGCCGAAGTGCGCGGCGAAGACGGCGGCCTCCGAGGTCGAGGCTGCGGTCATGGCCACGATCCGCGGGCGGATCGACGCGGCGCCGGCAGCCTCGACGGGCGTCAGGTAGGCGAAGGACGAGGCCACGACCGGCAGCCCCGTCAGCGTCTGCACGACCTGCGTCGGCCACGCGGTCGCGCCGTTGACGACGAGCAGGTCGGCGCCCCAGTGCGCTGCCTCGGCCAACGTGACCACCGGAACCGGATCGGTCGGGGTGACCCCACTGCGATCCGGCACGACGAGCGCGACCTCCCAGCGAGGTGCGGGGCGTGCGGCGGCGGCCTCGTCGAGGATGGACTTGATGTGGTAGGTGCCCCACGGTTCGTTGGTGACCACGAGCACGCGCAATGGGCGGGCGGCGTGGGCCGGGACGGCGGGGAGCAGCGCGGCGCCGGCAACCACGCCGGCGGTCAGGGTGAGAAAGCGACGACGTTCCATTCGTCGCAACGTACGCACCGTCGGTTCGCGGTGGGCGAACTGCCGGTGTCGCGGGGGTGAACCCCAGACGACGAGCAGGCTTCGGCCACGGTCATGCAGAACGCGTGGAATACGCCGCGTTCTGCATGACCCAAAGCTGGGGCCCCTGGTCAGTGACCGCCGCCCAGGCTGATCGGCAGTGCCGGGGCCGCGCGGCGCGGGCCGGCGGAACGCTGTGGCCGGGCGTCAGCCAGGTAGAACGGGCTCGCGTACGCGAGGGCGCGGTTGTTGCAGGGGTGACCGGCCGGCCCGGGCGAGTCGTTGAGCTGCGCCGGATCGGCGATCCGCACGACGGCCCAGGACGTCTTGGTGCGGTCGATGGGCGCCCGAACGGTCAACGGCTTGCGATCACGGGGGTCAGGTAGACGGACCGACTCGACGTGCGAGACCTCCGGCACGTCGGAGCCGCCGCCGGAGGTGAGGATCTGGATCTCCACCGGCATCCCGGCACGCTCCGTGCCCCAGTCGAGGTCGATGTCGAGGTTGAGCCACGGCGACCGTCCGGGTACGAACCCACCCATCCGGGTACTGCCGTTGGCGCCCACGTCCAGGCGCAACCCGCGCTCCCGAGTGGCGAACATGCGGCGGGTCAGCATCGCCGACTTCACCGCGTCGCGATCGAGGTTCTTCAGGAAGAGCCCGGTACGGCCCTTGCCCTCCGGCTCACCCCAGTCCTCGCCGTGCTCGTCGGTCACCCCGGTGAGGCCGACGTGCCACCCGGCGTCGAGGCAGGCGGTCAGCGGCGAGTGCATGCCGCGTGAATGGTTCTTGAAGAGGTAGTCCTCGCGGCGGTTGAGGATCTCCATCGACACCATCCGCTGACGGACCCGGGGGTCGAAGGCGAAGGCGTCGAAGGTCTCCGGCTCACGGTTGGGGTGATTGAACCCGGCGATGCCGTCGGAGCCCCCGGCCAGCTGCGCCTCCGGAGACGTGCTCAGCCACGTGTAGAAACCGGCCATGCCGTCGGGGCCCGCATCTTGAATGGCCGTCAGGAGTTGCTCGGCTCCGGGGAGCGGCAGCAACGGCCGCAGCAGGGCGCGCAGCGCGTCCATGGAGACGCCGTTGCGGGCCAGCCCGGCGGCGGTCAGGCCGCCGGTGGCCAACGGGTCGGTGACCTGACTGGTGAACCAGACGTTGATGTGGCCGAGGTAGGGACTGGACCACTCGAAGCCACGCAGGGCGGTGAAGCTGCCCGGCGCGTCCACGGCGTCGGCGTGCTGCCCGGTGACCTCAAAACCGTGCTCCGACATGCCGAGTGCGGAGGTGCAGGCGTTCTCGTCGCCGAACGGCGGCGCCGGCACGAAGCGGCACACGTTGAACGCGGGATTGTGCGCGGCGGCCACGGTGTGATCGGTGAGCGCGGCGATGTCCAGGCCGGCGGCGCGCATGGAGCGGTGCGCCGCGCCTGGGTCGCCGACGGCGTCGGAGAGTTGGCTGTGGTTGTGCAGATCGGAATGTGCCGCCCAGATGCCCTTCTCCAGTCGGGAGACGCGGCTGGTGCGCACGTCCTGATCCAACGGGCGGGCGAGCGCGCGGCTTGGGAGCGCGGCGATCGCGGCGGCCGCGGCACCGCCGGCCAGGATCGAGCGTCGGGTCAGGTTGCGGCCGGCATCAGCGGCGTGGGGGTGCGCGTGGTCGTGGTGAGGATGAGCGTGCGGGTGGTGGCTCATGGGGTTCCTTTGTGGCGGGGAGGGTTCCGTGCACCGTATGGCCGCCAGATGACGCCCACCCGACCATGAGGTCACGAATCCGCATCGCGGACCATCGCAGTCCCGCCACCGACCTGTCGCCTGAACGATCGCTAATGTGAGCCGCGTGAACCTTGATGACTTGCGCTTCGCAGAGGACTTCCACGTCGACCAAGTGGTCGAGTTCGGCACGTACGACGTGACCGAGGCGGAGGTACTCGCCTTCGCCGAACAGTGGGACCCGCAGTGGTTCCACGTCGACGTCGAGGCCGCGGCTGCCGGGCCCTACGGCGGGCTCATCGCCAGCGGTCTGCAGACCCTCGCCATCTACCAGCGCCTCAACATCCTGGCGGTCAAGTGGGCGGCCATCGCGGGTCGCTCGATTCGTGACATCCACTTCCTCCGCCCGGTGCGGCCCGGCGACCAGCTCACCGGCTCCTTGCTCGTCGAGCAAATCACGCCCGAGCCCGAGCGCAACCGCGCGCTCGTGGTCACTGCTGGCCAGCTCTCCAACGCCGAGGGCAAGCAGGTACTGACGCTCAAGGTTGACGCGTACCTGCACCTGTCGCGCGCCGCGATGACCGCCTGACGGAGCGCGGTCCGGCGAAGTGCGCGTTTCAGCGCACCGTGCGGGGCCACGCCCAGGCGTTCCGCACGATGATCGCGAGAACGATCAGTTCAAGGGCGACGCCCAGAAGGTAGAAGTACATCCAAGGCTCACCCAACTCGCCCACCGCGTTGAACGCTGCGAAGGGCACCTGGATCGAGGCCACGATGAGGTTCGTGATGCGACTGGCTCGCGCAGGCAGTGTCGTCGACAGGACGACCATGAGGATCGGGATCGCCAGGAGGCTCAGCGCCGTGATCGCCCACGTTTGGGTGATGTCGAACTCCCAGACCTTGCCGGCCAGGATGTCATCGACGACACCGGGCTTGTAGAACGCGAGAATGTCGACGTAGATGTACAGCAGCATGAAACTGGTCCACCCGGCGGCGAGCTTCGCTCGCACCGAGAGCGGCTGGTCGTCCAGCATGGTGGTGTGGTGACGTGTACTCATCATGGGCCTCCGGTGATGTAGTGAGGATCGGTACCTCCACGATTGCTGGGCCCGGCATCGGTCACCTCGGTCCGCAGGCTCGGGTTCGCCGGCCGATGGCATGGTCCCGCGCTCGTACTTTCGGCTGGTGCGCGACGGAGCGCCGATCCCTAGGCTTGATCCGTGACCCTCCGGCCCTCGATCTGGCACGAGCCGCGGCCCGCTGACGCCCCAGCCGTCGGTCGTCTCGACTGGCTGCTGGCCGGCGTGTTCGCGGGCACCGTCGTGGTCGAGGGCATCGCGCGGCCGGGCCTAGCGTGGCGGCCCGTGGTGACCGTGCTGGCCCTGGCGCTGGTTCCTGCCCTGCTCCAGCGACGTGCGCACCCACTCGTGGCTGCCCTGATCGGGTGGGGCATCGCCGGGCTGCTCTCGATCCTCCAGTTGACGACGCATGCCGGGGACCTTGGGCTCTACTCCATGATGGCCGTCCTGATCCTACTCTACTCCTTGGTGCGCTGGGGCTCGGGCCGGGAGATCATCGCGGGTACGGCATACGTGACTGTCGTCGTCGCGCTGGGGATGTACGCCTCCGCCGCGGGCTGGACTGACCTCTTCGGTGGCACCGTCCTGGTGCTGCTGATCATCGCCCTCGCGGTGGTGTTCCGATCCCGCGCCGATCTCTGGCATCGCCGACAGCGTGAGATCCGCAACGACGAGCGCGTCGGGCTGGCCCGTGAGTTGCACGACACCGTGGCCCATCACGTCTCCGCCATTGCCGTGCAGGCGCAGGCCGGTCGCGCGGTTGTCGGCATCGAGCCCGAGAGGGCAGCCGGAGTCCTGGCGGCCATCGAGTCCGAGGCATCCCGCACCCTGGCGGAGATGAGAACCATGGTGCGGGTGCTGCGTGCAGAGGATGCCGCCGATGCCTACTCACCGCCGCTGGGTCTGGCGGATCTGCCGGCCCTGGCCCGCGCCGACACGACGCCCCGCGTCGAGGTCTCGCTGGAGGCGTCGTTGCCCCGACTCGCCCGACCGGTCGACGCTGCGCTCTACCGGCTCGCGCAGGAGTCGCTGACCAACGCCGTGCGGCACGCCCGCAGCGCAACCAGGGTCGGCATCGACGTTCGCCGCGACGGTGACGCGGTCCGGTTACGGGTCAGCGACGACGGACGGACCGCCCCGGGACTGGTGCCGGAGCCCGGGTTCGGCCTGCTGGGCATGACCGAACGCGCCCATCTCCTCGGCGGGTCACTCACCGCTGGGCCGCGCTCCGGGGGCGGATGGGTGGTCGAGGCCGTGCTACCGGTGGAGACGCCGGCATGAGCATCCGCGTGATCGTCGCCGACGACCAGGACCTCGTCCGAACCGGGCTGGTGATGATTCTCGGCGCGCAACCCGGTATCGAGGTCGTGGGCGAAGCCGCAGACGGGATCGCGGCCCTCGATCTGGCGGCCCGGCTTCGGCCCGATGTTCTGCTCGTCGACATCCGCATGCCCGGGCTGGACGGTGTCGAGGTGACGAGGCGTCTGGCCGGGCCGGACGTGTCCGACCCGATGGCGGTCGTCGTCATCACCACGTTCGACCTGGACGAGTACATCCTTGGCGCCCTGCGCGCCGGTGCCCGTGGTTTTCTCCTCAAGGACGCCGGGCCAGAGCTCCTCGCGCAGGCCGTTCACGCGGCGGCCAACGGGGACGCACTGATCGCCCCCAACGTCACCCGCCGACTGTTGACGACCTTCGCCGACCAGGCACCAGCGGTACCGGTCCAGCCACTTGACCCGCTCACGCCGCGCGAGGAGGAGGTGCTCGCGCTGGTGGCGCGCGGCCGGACCAACGCCGAGATCGCCACCGAACTCTTCGTCGGCCTGAGCACGGTCAAGACGCACGTCGCGGCATTGATGACCAAGCTCGGGGCCCGCAATCGCGTCGAGATTGCGATGTGGGCCCACGACACCAGGCGCGTCGCCGGACCGCGCTCCGGTCATGCAGAACGCGTCGAATAGGCCGCGTTCTGCATGACCTTGTGCAGCCGATGTTCACCCGAACGCCGCCGTTCGCACCACTGGACGCGACCTGCGCGCACGGGCTGACCACGTCATCTTCGTGGGCTGGGACGGCTTCGATCCGGCTTATTACGGCGCCGCCCGACGCCGAACCTCGACGCGCTGGCTGCCACCGGCTTCCGGTCGACGACGCAGGGCGTCATGACCTCGATCACCAACCCGTCGTGGGCGTCGGTCGCCACCGGCGCATGGCCGGAGCGCACGCTCAACACCGCGTGGTTCTACGACCCCCGCGTGGGCACCGGCCGCGGTCAGATGCGTGACCTTGCCGTGCCGACGATCGCGCAGTCGGTCCGCGAGGCGGGCGGTACCGTCGCTTCCGCGCAGTGGTTCATCCTGCAGAACTACGGCACCGCCTACGGCGACGCCGAGGGCCTGTACATGCAGAACGGTGGGGCTGCCCGCCGGTTCAGCGACATGATCGACGTCATCGAAGGCCGTCCCGTTCGCTCCGGCGGGCCGTACGTCACCGCCCCGCGCATTCCCGATTTCATGGCGGTGTACTGCGACGACCTGGACGCCCTCGGGCACGCCGGAGGTGACATCAACCCGAACATTCCCGCCGCACTGGCGATGCTGGATGCCAACCTCGGGCGCCTGATCGAAGCCACGAAGAAGGCGGGGATCTTCGAGCGCACCGCGTGGATCCTGCAGGGCGACCACGGCATGACCACCTTCACCCAGCGCAACGGCCAAGAGGTGCTGGACGCCATTGCGGCCACCGGCCACAAGGGTCAGTTCGTCGGTAGCGGCCAGACCCCGGCCGCCGACACCGACGTCGTGATGGTCGTCGGCGGCGTCGCGAGCGTTCACCTGCTCGGCGGGGCGGTGAACGACGAGCGTCGCATCCAGGCCGCGCTGTCCGAGGTGGACCACATCATCGGCGTGTACGACAAGGTGTGGCAGCGGCAGCGGCGCATGAGCCCGCTGCACGGCGAGCTCATCGTCGAGCCCGAGCCCGGCTGGTCGATCTCCGTGGGCACGCAGTCCGGTCCGTCCGGTCGACACGGTGCCACCACCGAGCAGGAGGCGTTCTTCATGATGGGTGGCTGCGGAGTCGTGCCGGGCCGGGTGTCGCAGCACGTTCGCCATGTCGATGTCGCACCGACGATCGCGGCTCTCCTCGGTGTTCCGCGACCGTCCGGAGCCCGGGGCCGCGTGCTGCACGAGGTGCTCGGCTGAGCCAAGGGCTGACGCGGGCCTGACGCACAGCGCAGGTCCTCGCGAATGTGGCGATTTCTGCACGTTCGTGAGGACCGGCGCAACTCGCCCCACCCAACACTGAGTCAGTACTTGTTCTTGCTCGTCAGCTTGCCGTCGTCGAAGACCAACTGGTAACTGTCTCCGATCTCCCCGCCCTCGACGTTGTAGTAGAGGTGCGTCTGCCGACCCAGTCCGTCGATCTGCTGCGTCTGCTCGTTGTCGGGCTTGCCGAACTTCTTCCGGACGGCCGTGAGGGAGGCACCGTCCTTGAGCGAACGGAACTCCGCCTGGGTGATCGAGTTGCTCGACTGCTGCTTCTCCATCTCCTTGCTGACCTCGTTCGCGGCGCCGCCGATCACCAAGACTGCCCCGACGGCCAGGGCGACGAAGGCCACGATGATGCCCGCGGCCACCTTCAGGATGGTGCTCATTGGTTCTCCTTCGATGAAATGTCCGAGGCTTCAGGTGCGCCACCCCGGCTGCTGACTGCGACGAGCAACTGCGACTGCGAACTGGTCGAGATGTGCAGGCAGAGGCCCAAGACCCCCAACATGAGGAGCAGCGCGGGGCGCTCGTCTCGCCCTTCCACGGCGTCCGTCGCGAGGATCTCCAGCAGGTCTCGTGCGACCCAGCCGTTGACCACCGTCTGCTTGAGTGCGCTGTCTGCACTTGATTGGTTCATCAGGTCGTCAGCCATGACGGAGGTGACGGTCTGGCCGCTCACGGTGCTCACCGGAGTCATGCCGAACATGACTGCGACCGCGCCAATTGCCAGAGCAATCGAGCCGATCAGCCCGATCACCGCAGAAGGCGTTGGCGGAGTACTCGTCGGACGATCAGACGGGCAAGCCGCTGGGCCGCAATGTCGCCGATGCCGTCGTGCTGACGAAGGAGCTGACCGCTCGCCTGGATGAGCTGCTCGCCGGGTATGACTGGCGGCGGGACTACAGCGATCGACGCTCCCGTGGTGATGCGGCGGCGTACGCGTTCGTGGTGCGTCATGCGGTCAATCACCTACGCGACCCGCGCACGCCGGGGAATTCGCCGTCACCGGGCTCCGATGGCGAAACGGCAGAGACGCTCGGAGCCTCGTTCTGCCGACTGTCGAGTCAGCTCTCGCGGGCATGGGCGCTGTATGCCACGTCGGCGGAGCTGCACGATCTACGCCCGACCGCTCGGTTCTACGAGGAGGTGCGCGTGTGGATGGCCAAGCTCGACGCCGCCGACCGTGAATCGCGGGGTGAACCAATCCCAGAGGACATCCAACGGCTGCTCGGGGCGTTGATCGCCGAGAGCACCGAGACCGGCGATGTGCTCGACATCTACGAGGCCGCGGGGATGCCGAAGCCGAGTCTGATGGACCTCGGCCCGGACTTCGTGAAGCAGGCGCAGGCGGCGACGAACCCGCACCTGGCAATCGAAGCGTTGCGTGACCTGGTCGCGAAGGAGTCGGTCAAGGCGACGGGGACGAACACGCTGCGGCAACAGGCGTTCTCTGATCGGATCGCCGAGTTGATGCGCAAGTACACGAACCAGCAACTGACGTCGGCCGAGGTGATCGCGGAGCTGATCGAGCTCGCCAAGGACGTGGTGGCCGAGGCCGGGCGTGGTGAGCGTTTCGAGCCACCGCTCGATCAGGATGAGTTGGCGTACTTCGATGCGGTGACGACGAATCAATCGGCTGTGGACGTCATGGGCGAGGGTGTGTTGGCGAACATCGCGCGTGAGCTCGTGGCGATCATGCGGCGGGACATCCGCACGGACTGGACGGTGCGGGAGGATGTGCGGGCGAAGCCGCGGACGTCGATACGGCGACTGCTCGTCAAGCACGGGTATCCGCCGGACCAACAGCCGGGGGCGATCAAGCTCGTGATGGATCAGATGGAGGCGATGGCGCCGCGGTTTGCGGCGGAGCACGGGTAGGAGCCAGTGTGGTGCTGGGCAGAATGACCTCCACGGCAGTCTCGGCGAAGCAGGACGGAGGGCTGGTGCAAGAGGATGTGACTGGCTGGGCCGCCATCGATCGAGAAGTGGGCGGCGCCGACGAGAACAAGTACTGGCTGGGTCCAGACCTGCAGACCCCGCGCCACGAACAGTGGCTGTGGAAGCCTCGCAAGGTCCATGGGCGCCACCCGCATCTGAACGACGTAGCCGAGGTCGTCGCGTCTCGGCTGGCAGCAACTCTGGGTCTGCCTGCAGCGGAGTGTCGATACGCCATCCGCGGGGCCGAAGTCGGCGTGATCTCCAAGAACGTCACGCCAGCGGGCTACGCCCTTCACGACGGCGGCACATTCCTTGAAGAGGTCGACGGATACAAGCGCCACGCCCTGGCGCCGGATAAGGAAGGTCGGGTCCGCGGTCGTCAGAACATCGACGAGGGCTACACACTAGAAGCCGTTCAGCAGGTGCTGGACGGCACCTACGGGCCCCCTGGATACGAGGACAGCCCCGGACTCGCCGTGTTCGCTGGCTACTTGGTTCTGGACGCGCTGATCGCCAACACCGATCGCCACCCGAGAAACTGGGCGCTGTTGTCACGGGAAAGCGATGGACGCCGACTGCTTGCGCCTACCTTCGATCACGGCACCGCACTCGGATCGGGACTGGATGACTCCAGGAGAGCGACTCGAGATGTCAGCGCCTTCTGTCGGAAAGGGAGAGCACGGACCTTCACCCCACCAGAGAGTTTGGTGCAACTGGCAGCGCGGGCCGTCTCGATGTCCGGGGCCACCCGCTGGCTTGACCGTGTGGACGCACTCGCCACCTCGGTCATCCGTGGGGCTCTCGAAGTCCCAGGTGGAAGGTTGTCAGAGGCTGCGTCTACATTCATGGAAAGCGTTCTGATCGAGAACCAGAGGAGGCTACGTCATGTTGACCGCGATCAAGACTGAACGCCTGCTCGTCAGCAGGCAGGACCCGATCACTCGGCGCTACCAGCGAGTGGGCGAGCTGTGGCGCGAGGACGGGGGCTACGGCTTCTCCTACGACGTTGGGGTGCAGCATGCGCTGCCCGGCCTTCGGCTGGGTCAACAGCACCACAGCTCACACCTCTTCCCGATCTTCGCCGAACGGGTCATGTCACCACAGCGCTCCGACTACCCGGTCGCGATGGACCAACTGGGGTTGCCGCCGGATGCCAGCCCCTTCGAGGTGTTGGCCGTGTCGGGTGGGCGTCGCACCGGTGACACCTACGAGGTGACACCCCTGCCAGTGCCGGGTGACGTCACGCTGCCTTTCCTTGTGCACGGTATCCGCCACCTGACCGAGGCCGAGCGCGCCCGAGTCGATGGGCTGGAGGCTGGCCAGCGCCTACAGCTACGGCCGGAACCGACGAACCCCGTCAACTCCCGAGCCCTCTTGGTCAGTGACGACGGAGTACGGCTCGGTTGGGTGCCAGATCCCCTCGTTGAGGACATCCACCGCATCATGTCGGGCGCCCACGAGTTACGGGTCGAGCGATTGAACCCCAACGAAGCCGGCTTTCATCTTCGTCTGCTGGTGGTCCTGACAGGCCGCCTGGAACCGGCGTAAACGCATCGTAGTCCTGCGGAGCGCATGAGATACCGCGCTCCGCAGGACGGAGCTTCGGTCATGCGGAACGCGTGGAATACGCCGCGTTCTGCATGACCTTGAGCGGCCGATGTTCACGAGACGTCAGCTGGCTGACACAGTGACCTCATGCTGCTGAAGGCCTGCGTGAACGGGGCTCGCCCCGTCACCGATCACCCGCGCCTGTCCGCAGATCCGCTGCGTGTCGCCGAGGAGGCCGCCGCTGCGGTCGAGGCAGGCGCGGCAGCCATTCACCTCCACCCCAAGGACCGCCACGGACGCGACAGCCTGGCGCCAGCCGATGTCGCCCGGTTCGTCGAGGCGGCCCGCAGACTCTGCCCGGGGATCCCGATCGGCGTCACGACCGGCGCGTGGGCCGAGCCCGATCCGGAGTCACGGATCTCAGCGATCGCCTTGTGGCGGGTTCTCCCGGACTTCGCCTCGGTGAACTGGCACGAGGACGGCGCGGACGAGGTGGCCGCAGCGTTGCTGACGTTGGGCATCGGCGTCGAAGCCGGCATCTGGCATCTCGACGGACTCCACGCGTGGCGCCGATCGGCGCTCCGCAACCGCTGCCTTCGGGGTCTCGTGGAGTTGCCCGACACCGACGACCTGGAACAGCTCAACCGTCTGGCCAGGATCCTCGCCGACGGCATCCGTGGAACCGACCCGGCCATGCCGATCCTGATGCACGGCCATGGCGTCAGCGCCTGGCCTGGCGTCGACCTGGCCGCCGCGATGGGACTGGACGCCCGCATCGGACTCGAGGACACCCTGCATCTGCCGGACGGTGCCACCGCGACCGGCAACGCCGATCTCGTGCGCGCTGCCATCGCCATGCTGATCTGAACTGACGCCACCGCGCGTCATGCAAAGCGCGCCAGATGGCGCACGCTCGGCAGGACGGCGCTCCGGTCATGCAGAACGCGTGAAATAGGCCGCGTTCTGCATGACCTTAAGCCGGGCCGCTCATCAACCAACTACGCCGACACCAGCTCGCGCGCCGCAACCCCCGCGCGCCAGGTCCGGTACCCGCCGTCGAGGTTGCGCACGTCGCGCCCGGCCTGCGCCAGGATGCGCGCCGCCGCGTGCCCACGGATCCCGACCGCACAGTGCACCACGAGCGGCCCGTCGGGCACCTCGGCCAGACGCTCCCGCAACTCGTCGAGCGGGATCAGCACCGCTCCGGGGATCGCACCGGCGTCGAACTCGCCCGGCGTACGCACGTCCAGCAACTGCGCTCCGTCAGTCAACGCCGCGTCGAGCTCGTGCCACTGGATCGACCGCGACGTCCCCGTGCGCAGGTTGTCGGCGACGTGCCCGAGCATGTTGACCGGGTCCTTGGCCGATGAGAACTGCGGCGCGTAGGCGAGTTCGAGCTCGGCCAGGTCGGACGCGGTCAGGCCACCGGTCATGGCGGTCGCGATCACGTCGATCCGCTTGTCGGCACCCGACCGCCCCACGCCCTGGGCCCCCAGAATCGCGTCGGTCTCGGGGTCGACGAGCAGCTTGAGCGACATGCCCTCCGCGCCCGGGTAGTACGTCGCGTGCGAGGCCGGGTGAGTGTGGATGGCACGGTATGGCCGCCCAGCCGCGATGAGCCGCTTCTCGTTCCACCCGGTCGAGGCCACCTGGATACCGAGCACGCCGACGATCGCAGTCCCGAGCACCGGGCGCGCCTTCCCCGCCTGCCCACCGATGTGGTCGGCGACGCGGCGCCCCTGCAGGTTCGCGGTGTTCGCCAGCGGCACGAGCACGTCGCTGCCGTCGAGCGCGTCGACCTTCTCGGCCACGTCTCCGATGGCGTAGATCGCCGGGTCGCTCGTGCGGTTGTGCTGATCGACCGCAATCCCGCCGCGCTCCCCGATCTTCAGACCGGCAGCCGCCGCCAACGTGACGTCGGGCCGCACGCCGATGGCCGCGACGACGACGTCCGCCGGCAGCGTCTCACCGGTCGACAGCGTCACGTCGTGCGCACCGATCGCCGTCACCGACGTGCCCAGTCGCAGGTCGACACCCGCCTCCCGCAGGGCGTCATGCACCGGCTCGATCATCTCCGGGTCGATCGGCGCCATGATCTGCGGCGTCGCCTCGACGAGTGCCACCGACAGCCCGCGGTGCAGCAGGTTCTCGGTCATCTCGACGCCGATGAAGCCACCGCCGATGACGACCGCGGTTGTCGACCCTGCCGTGGCCGCGACGAGGGCGTCGGTGTCCTCGACATCGCGCAGCGACAGGGTGCGCTCGATGCCCGGGATCGGCGGGCGCACCGGGCGCGCGCCGGGCGAGAGCACGACGTGGTCGTACTGGAGTTCCTCGGTCTCGCCGGTGGCGGTGCGCACCGTGACGACGCGCCGATCGCGGTCGATCCCGGTGACCTCGGTCGACACGCGCACGTCGATCCGGAACCGCGCTCCGAGCGATTCGGGGGTCTGCAGCAGCAGGGCGTCGCGCTGTTCGATGACACCACCCACGTGGTACGGCAGGCCGCAGTTGGCGAACGACACGTAGCCGCTGCGCTCGAGGACGATGATTTCTGCGGACTCGTCCAGGCGCCGAAGACGCGTTGCCGCGCTCATCCCGCCTGCGACGCCGCCGATGATGATGGTTCGCATGGCCCGAACTATACCCCCTGGGGTATCTAAGGCCGAATTGCCGGAGCGCGGTCCGGCGAGGTGCGCGGAATACCGCACCTTCCGCCGGACCGCACCACAGCGCACGACTACTGCAACTGCATCCGCGGCTCGCCGTTGACCAGGCCGTTGCCGGCGATCGTGCAGGTGCCGCTACGGGGCGTGCCGCCGGCATAGGCCTGCCGCACGCAGCTCCGCGTCGCCATCTGCGCCCAGTAGTTCGGGTGCAGCGACTCTTGGATGTAGTACGGGGTACCCGCCGTGCTCACCGTGCGGATCTGGTTGACCCACTCGGTTGCGTCGACCGCGCCCGGCTGGGTCCACGACGTCAAGCCGACCTCCTCGTACAGCCCGACGGTCTTCTCGCACAGGCGCCGACCATTGAAGGCGTTCGTCAGGTTGAGCGTCTTGACGTTGCTCAGCCCCGAATCGGTCACCGCCCCGGCCACCGTCGCATTGATGGTCGCCAGTGCCGTCGAGTTGGCCCAGTTCGCATCGGCATTCCACAGGCCACACCCACCGACGCTCTGGCGGGTGTAGCCGGACTGGCTGTACCGGAATCCGGTCGAGCTCGGAACCGGCGAGGGGTAATTCTGCACGAGCAGCGTCCATTGCGAATCGGCGTACCCGGCATTGCGCATCGCCGTGCGGATGTTCGCCAGCGAGGCCGAAATGCGCGCCCGCACCGCCGCGACGTTCGACGAGGTGAAGTTCGCCTTCACGCTGGCGTCGTCGTTGCAGTAGTTCGGCCACAGCGACGAACTCGACAGGAAGTTCGTCACACACGTCGAAACGATGCTGGCGAAGTTGAAGTCATTGCCGCCGATGGAGAGCACGACCATGTCGACATTGCGGGTGGCGGCGAACTGCTGGAGCATCTTCGCCTGGCCCTGCTTGCCGAATCCGTTGTCGTAGAAGTCGATTCCCGGCTTGAAGTTGCCGAGCGGGTCCGTGTACGTGCTGGTCTCCGCGCCCGAGCACGCGAGGTTGTACCCGTTGACGCCACCACCGATGTACGCCTCGGACGCGGCGCTGCGGTGGCAGTTCTTGATGACCTCGCCCGTGCGAGTGGCGTTGTCGTAATAGGCAGTTGACCCCAGCGCGTCGGCGTACTTCGTGCTGGCGTTGGACGAACCGGCCCACCGTCCCGCCTCGCCGGAGATGTACGAATCTCCGAGCGTGACCACCGTGGGCGTTCCGACATCGGGGCCGTCGGCATGGGCGGCCGGGGCATTGATGGCAATGGGAAGCAGCGCGGTCGCCGCGGCTGCGAGGGCGACGGTGGTCATACGAACACGACCACGCATCATCGAAAGGGTCGACATGTCACCTCCAGGTCGGGAGCGTCGTTGCTCCCTCGATGTCGCGCACGGTGGGGGGTCCGTGCGCGGCCGGCCGTAACGGCGGCAGGCAGCATTGTGTAACGAGACGGTCACGTGCACCAGAGTTCTGAGGCAATTTGTTACCGCCGAGTACAAGTGGCTCTGGGCCCAGAACTGCCCGCCGGCGGCAGAAGAGGAGTACAAGGGGTAGTGGCGCGCATCTGCGCCCCACCACAAGGGAGATCCCAATGAAGCGACTCATCACCGCGGTGGCCTCGGCGGCATTACTGGGTGCAGGCATGCTGACACCCGGTATCGCCGCAGCCGTCCCCACCGTGGCGGCGGCCACCAGCACGGCCGCCACGACCAGCACGTTCACTCCACCAGACATCCAATGGGGCGAGTGTCCGACGGCATCGTTGCGCCGGGCCGGAGCGCAGTGCGGCATGGTCACGGTGCCGCTGGACTATGCGAAACCGAACGGCACGACGATCCAACTCGCCGTCTCGCGCATCCGGCACACGACCCCCGACAGCGACGCCCAGGGCATCATGCTCGTCAACCCCGGCGGACCGGGTGGCTCCGGTCTGGGTCTGTCCCGCCTGGGCTCGATCGTGCCCCACGGGGCCGCGGCACCGTACGACTGGATCGGCTTCGACCCTCGCGGTGTCGGCCGCAGCGTGCCCAGCCTGACCTGCGACGGTGACTACTCCGCTGCCGGCCGCCCGCCCTACGTGCCCGACACTCCGGCGATCGAGCGGGCCTGGTTCGCCAAGACCCGCACCTACGCGCAGGACTGCCGCTCGGCCCAGGCTTCGGCGCTCCTGACGCACACGACCACGCGTGACGCGGCGATGGACATGGACATGATCCGCACCGCCTTGGGCGCCGAGAAGATCAACTACTACGGATTCTCGTACGGCACCTATCTCGGGCAGGTCTACTCGACGATGTTCCCGAACCGGGTGCGGCGCATGGTCTGGGACGGGGTCGTCAACCCCGAACGCGTCTGGTACGACGCCAACCTCGACCAGGACGTGCAGTTCGACAGAAACATCCGCACGTACTTCAACTGGATCGCCGACAACGATGCGGCCTACGGGCTCGGCACGAACGGAGCCGCGCTCACGGCCAAGTACTACGCGATCCTGGCGCAGTTGACCGACCGGCCGGAGGGCAACTTCGGCGCGGCGGAATGGAATGACGTCTTCGTCGGCGCGGGCTACTACGTCTACGACTGGGATGCGCTCGCCCACGTCTTCGCGGCCGCCGTGGGAGGCGACTTCACCCCGGCCAAGGAGTGGTACGGCGATCCGACCGGCCCGGGTGCGGACAACGGGTACGCAATGTACCTCGCCGTCCAATGCACCGACGTGCAGTGGCCGCAGGGCTGGGGTACCTGGAAGAAGGACAACTGGGCCCTGCACGCGCAGTACCCGTTCCTGACCTGGAACAACGTGTGGTTCAACGCGCCGTGTCGCTACTGGCCGGCCCCGGCGAGCACGCCGGTCAACGTCGACGGAGCCGAGGTCCCCGGTCTGCTGCTCATCGCCGAGACCAACGACGCTGCGACGCCGTACTCGGGTGCGCTCGAGGTGCGTAGCCGGTACCCGAAGTCGGTGCTCATCGAGGGTGTCGGGGGCACCACGCACTCCGGGTCGCTGTCCGGAGTCTCGTGCACGGACGACCGGATCGCGGCCTACCTGCTGACCGGAGCGCTGCCCGCTCGCCTGAGCGGCAACACCTCCGACGTGCAGTGCGAGCCCGTGCCGCCGCCGGACGCGACGCCGGTCGCCGGCGCATCGGCGGGCGCGACCTCGTCCGGCTCGAGTGCGCGGAGCTCGGTGACTCGAGCGAGCGATGTGCGTGAACTCATCACGGCGGCGACGCCCGTGAACGCGGGCTGACCCACCCGCCGAGTGATGGTTTCGGGCCGCTTCCGGACTCCGGAGGCGGCCCGAAACCATCACTCGCGCAGGGGTGCGGGGTGGCTCACACCAACTGCACTCCGGGCCGGCCGGCCTCGATGTGGAACCGCTGGGCCACCCAGCCCGGCGCATCGGGGCGGGTGATGAAGTCGACGTTGTGCTGAGCCGCGTCGACGCCTGCGTGGGTGTAGCGCAGCGAGATGTATCCCCGGTAGCCGTCGACGTACTTGATCCACGGGTTCTTGAGCCAGCCCGCCTTCGTGGCCGGGTTGCCCGGGCCGTCACCGGTGGAGGTGATGGAGGTGACCATGAACTGCGAGCCGATCACCGGGCTGTCCGCGTTGGGCACCTCCAGGAGCAGGTCCTGCACGATCGTCCAGTGCATATCGCCGACGAGGAACACCGGCTGGATACCGCGGTCTTGGTACGCCCGGTGAATCCGATTGCGTGTCGGACTGTTGGTCGGCACCCCGCCCAACTGCTGTCCGAGCGCGACGACGTTCCAGCGTGTGTCGTGGCCGCGAATCCCGTCGACGAGCCAGGCCTCCTGCTCGTCGCCCAAGCGCGAGACGGTCGGGTGGTTGTCGGCGATCCGGTACTGACGCCCGTCGAGCATGTCCAGTTGAAGCAGGTCACCGACGACGAAGCGCTGGTAGATCCGCATGTCCGGACCGGTCGGCGCGGGCATTCGGGTGGGCATGTTCTCCCACCAGGCCCGGTAGCCGGCAGCCCGGCGGGCCAGTTGTGCCGTGCCGAGGTCGACGGCGCCGCGGTAGTCGTTGACGACCTCGTGATCGTCCCAGACGCTGATGAAGGGCACCGCAGCGTGGGCGGCCTGCAGATCGGGGTCGGTCTTGTACAGGGCGTAGCGCAGGCGGTACCGCTCCAAGGTGTTCGCCGGCTGGCGGATCTCCGCGGGCAGGTCGATGGTGCCTTGACGCGGGGCTACGGCAGTGATGGCGCCCTCGTAGATGTAG
This sequence comes from Kribbia dieselivorans NBRC 106261, assembly GCF_001552435.1. Lineage (GTDB taxonomy): Bacteria > Actinomycetota > Actinomycetes > Actinomycetales > Dermatophilaceae > Kribbia > Kribbia dieselivorans. Next base: position 5,252 of record NZ_BCRE01000071.1, on the reverse strand, counting down.
TCCCCGAGGTGGATCGCCACGTCGAGGTCCTCACGAGCGAGATCGCGATACGGCGTGAACCAGCCGGTGACCCAGTTCTGGCAGGACACCTGGGCCACGGCGAACGAGGCGGTCGGCGCGCCCGGAGCCGGGAGGGTCCGCGTACGACCCACTCCGCTGAGCTCCGACCCTGCCCGGAATCGATAGAAATACCAGCGGTCCGGCTCCAGCCCGTCCACGGTCACATGCACGGAGTGGTTCTGCTCGGGGAGGGCGAAGGTCGTGCCCTCACGCACGATCTGGGCGAACTGCTCATCGTGGGCGACCTGCCAGTGGACCGGAAACTTCCGCGGGGCCAGACCGCCGCCGATCTCCAGCGGTCGCACGGCCAACCGTGTCCAGAGCACGACGGAGGTGGCGTCCGGGTCGCCGGAGGCGATACCGAGGGTGAACGGGTGGCCGCCGAACGTTCCGGGGGCGTCGGCGTGCGCGATCTCACCCGGCAGCAGGGCGAGGGCGGCGCCCGCGGCGGTTCCGGCGAGGAGGTGACGGCGGGAGACCTGATGGGCATCCGCCGCGGCGGGGGATTCGACGTCATGGGGCGTCAAGGGAACTCCTTTGTATGGCGTGGGGGTGTGCGATGCCCCGCCGAGTGATGGTTTCGCGTGCCCTATGAGGGGTTATAGGGCACGCGAAACCATCACTCGGCGGGTGTTCAGGCAGCACGCGAACGTACGGCGCGCCGGATGCCCCAAGCCACCAGCGCGAGCAGCACGATGACCAGCACGGCGATCGCGGCGTCGCGGCCGATGATCTTCTCCACGTGCGCGTACGACGCTCCGGCCAGGTAGCCCGCGACCACGACGACGCTGCCCCAGATCGCCCCACCGACGGCGTTGTACGCGAGGAACTTCGGGTAGGGCATGCGCGCGATCCCGGCCAGGGCCGGCATGACCGCCCGGAAGAACGCCACCCACCGACCCAGCAGCACCGCGCTCCCCCCGCGTCGGGCGAGGAAGTCCTGGGCATCCTCCAGTCGCGCGCGATGGCGATCCAACCGCCGCGACTGCAACAACCGGGGCCCGAAGTGCCGCCCCACCTCATACCCGACGCTGTCGCCGAGGATCGCCGCAAGGATAACGACCACGATGACCGCCGGCAGGGGCACGTGGCCGAGGTGCGCGGCGACACCACCGAGGATCGCCGCGGTCTCACCGGGGATGACGAAACCGACGAAAAGGGCGTCCTCGGCGAAGACGATGAGCCCGACCACGAGCAGAACCATCCAGGCCGGAGCGCCGAGAACCGAGTTGATGGCGGCGTTCACCTGAACATCGTGCGCCCGATAGCTGGATGTTCGCCGTGAATCAGGCGGGTCGCCTCAGTGACCGCTCGCCCGCGTCCTGGCGAACGCGGCGATATCCGCGCGTTCGCAAGGACCGTGAGGAGCACCGCCACGCACATCCACCGCACCACCACGCCCCATCGGGCAAATCTGGCCACACTCCTCCGGACGCATCCAGCCAATCCCCAGCCAACACGCGCACACTTGAGCAATGGGCGTCACAACCACTCCCGAAGCCAAGCTCCTGATCGTCGAGGACGAGCCGAGCATCCGTGACCTACTGGCCACGTCCCTGCGCTTTGCCGGGTTCGAGGTCAGCACCGCCGAAGATGGCGAAAAGGCCTTGGACGTAGCCCGGCACGAACCCGTCGACCTGGTCGTGCTCGACATCATGCTCCCCGACACCGACGGGTTCTCCGTTACCTCGACCCTTCGCAACGAAGGCGTCACCGCGCCGATCGTCTTCCTGACCGCACGAGACTCCCTCGATGACAAGGTCAAGGGTCTCACGGTCGGCGGCGACGACTACATCACCAAACCGTTCTCCCTCGAAGAGGTCGTCGCGCGCATCCGCGCCGTCCTGCGCCGCACCCGCGGCGACGTCGACGACTCCGCCAAGCTGCGCTTCCACGATGTCGAACTCGACGAGGAGGCCCACGAGGTGCGCGTCGGCGGCCGCGTCGTCGACGTCTCCCCCACCGAGTTCAAGCTGCTGCGCTACCTGCTGCTCAACCCCAACCGGGTGCTGTCCAAGGCGCAGATCCTCGACCACGTGTGGGACTACGACTTCCGCGGCGAACCGGGCATCGTCGAGTCCTACATCTCCTACCTGCGCCGCAAGATCGACACCGAGGGCCGCCCGCCGCTGATCCACACCAAGCGCGGCATCGGGTACGTGCTGCGCCTGCCACCCGACTTCAACAACTGATCACCCCACGGTGACCTCCGAAACCGCACCGGCCCCGTTGCGGCGCATCATCGGTGCGCTCGAACGCATGCCGCTGCGCTCGCGGCTGCTGGCGATCATCTTCGTCCTGCTGACGATCGCGATGCTGCTCACCTCGACCATCTCGGCGGGGCTGCTCAGCCGCGACCTGCACAACCGCGTCGACGCGGAGCTTCGTGCGGCCGCCGCTCCCGTCGCGCGCCAGGGCCTCGAGGATCTCCAGCCCGACGCCGGGCAACGCGTCCCGTCGGCGTACGCGGTGATCTTCCAGCCCGGCGACGGCACCACCCGCGCCTGGTGGCCCGAGGGCATGGCCTCCAAACCGGCCCTGCCGAGCATCACGGCCAACGACGTGCGGTTGCAGGGGTCACAACCGTTCACCGTCCCCGCGGAGGACGGTCACGGCGAGTGGCGCATGATCGCCGGCACTATCTCCGGCGGGCCGGGCATCTTCATCGTCGGGGTGCCCCTGGAGCCCACCGAGGACACAGTCAAACGCCTCTTCATCGTCACCGGCCTGATCGGCATGGTCATCGCCCTGGCCTCGGTCATCATCGGCGTCTTCGCCATCCAGCGCGCGTTCCGGCCGCTGCGGCAGATCGAGGACACCGCCGCCGCGATCGCCGGAGGTGACCTGTCCCGCCGAATCCCCCATCGGGACTCCGGCGATGAGGTCGCCTCGTTGGCCGAATCCCTCAACGTCATGCTCAGCCAGATCGAGGGATCGTTCGCGCGCAGCGAGGCCAGCGAGATGCACATGCGCCAGTTCGTCGCCGACGCCAGCCACGAACTGCGCACCCCGCTGGCCACGGTGCGCGGCTACTCCGAGCTGTACCGGCAGGGCGCGGTGTCGACGAAGGCCGACCTGGACAGCGCGATGTCACGCATCGAGAGCGAGTCGGCCCGCATGACCAGCCTCGTTGACGACCTGCTGCTCCTCGCGCGCCTCGACAGTCAACGCCCCATGGAGAAGTCCGAGGTCGATCTCGTTGTCATCGCCGGCGACGCCGTCCAGGACGCCCGCGCCCGCGACCGGGATCGGCACATCAGTCTCGTGCCCCTGGATGAAGATCTGGTGACCACACCCGTCACGGGTGACGATTCGCGGCTCCGCCAAGTCGTCGTCAACCTCGTCAACAACGCCCTGATGCACACGCCCGCGGGCACGCCGGTCGAGGTGGCCGTCGGGCTGTCGCACGACCTCGACGGAGCGTCGCACGCGCCCCTGAACGCGGCCCACCGCGGGTCGACCCCCCGGCACGCGATCGTCGAGGTCCGCGACCACGGCCACGGTATTCCGCCCGAGCAGGCCGCGCGGGTCTTCGAACGCTTCTACCGCGAGGACAAGGCCCGCTCCCGGCAGAAGGGCGGCAGCGGACTCGGGCTCGCCATCGTCGCGACGATCGTCGCCCAACACGGCGGCACGGTGCGCGTCGACCAGACGCCAGGCGGTGGCGCGACCTTCCGGGTGGCGCTGCCTACAGCAGATTCACAGAATCCCCACAGCCCCCACCGAGGCTGACGTGGTCAACTCAATGTCACGCCACCAAAGGAGCCCACGATGAGCGACGAGACCCGGCCACTGCCGCAATCCCACCCGCACGAGACCCAGTCGATGCCCACCACGCCGGCCGCCGGAGCCCCGACCGCCGGCACGGGGCAGACCCCGCCGCCGCAGCCCCCGCTGTACAACGCCACCCAGGAGCCCGCCAAGGAGAAGAAGACCGGGCGCCGCAGCCTGGCCGAGCTCGTGACGGTCGGGGTCATCGCCGGCCTCATCGGCACCGGCGGCACACTGGCCGTGGTCTCGGCCACCGACTCCAACGACACCAGTACGAACACGTCGGTCACCGCGACGACGACGTCAGCGGCCACCGACCAGGCCATCTCCACCGGCTCCTCCGACTCCACGGTCAACTGGAACGCGACCGCGAAGAAGGTCACGCCCAGCGTCGTGGCCATCACCGTCAACACCAACCAGGGTGGCGGTCAGGGCTCGGGCGTCATCATCGACAAGGACGGCCACGTGCTGACGAACAACCACGTCGTCGACGGAGGTCAGAATGGCCGGATCATCGTGACGCTGTCCGATGGTCGTGGGTATGAGGCCAGCATCGAGGGCACCGACCCGGCGACCGACCTCGCGGTGCTGACCCTGAAGAACCCGCCCAAGGACCTGACGCCCATCACCATCGGCGACTCCGACAAGATCGCCGTCGGCGATCCGACCATGGCCGTCGGCAACCCGCTCGGACTGGCCGGCACCGTGACCACCGGCATCGTCAGTGCGCTCGACCGGCCGGTGACCACGCAGGAGTCCAACAACCAGAACCCGTTCGGGCCGCAGGTGCAGTCCGACGCGGTCGTCACCAACGCGATCCAGACCAGCGCGGCGATCAACCCCGGCAACTCCGGCGGTGCGCTCGTCGACAGCCAGGGTCGCCTCATCGGCATCAACTCCTCGATCGCCTCCCTCGGTTCAAGCGGCGGCAGCCAGTCCGGCAACATCGGCATCGGCTTCGCCATCCCGGCGAACTCCGCGAAGATGATCGCCGACCAGCTCATCGCCAACGGATCGGCCAAGCACTCCTACCTCGGGATCAACCTCACCGACGGCACCGAGCAGGTCGACGGCGCGTACCGCACCGGCGCCAAGGTCGCCAAGGTCGTCGACAACACGCCGGCCGCCGATGCCGGCATCAAGACCGGGGACCTGGTCATCGCCTTCGACGGCCAGTCCGTCGAGGACTCCACGTCCCTGATCGCGCACGTGCGTGAGCAGGCCGTCGGCTCAAAGGTCACCCTGACCGTCGTGCGCAACGGCAAGACGCAGGACATCACAGCCACCCTCGCCGCTCGCTGACCTGACCGCGGTGCAGGGCAGCCCCCACCCCCGGGCTGCTGACGCTCCCTCGGCCGGACGTTCCTCCCTTGACGTCCCGGCCGGGGGAGCGTTGGTCTCCCCTGGTTCGAGGTATTACC
>NZ_BCRE01000070.1 GCF_001552435.1 Kribbia dieselivorans NBRC 106261 | reverse complement strand
GGCGCCGCCAGGGCCGGGGGAGTGGGCCGTCCCGGGGCGCGCCGACCAGGTCAGCCGGGCCGTCCCGCACGACCCGACACACCGGGCTCCGGCAAGACCCGCCTCGGCCAGCCCACGGGCTTCCCGCGGGAGCGACCCGAGGAGCGGGTCGACGTCCACAACCCGACCGGTACCCGGCTGCAGAAACTGCTCGCCGCGGCCGGGGTCGGGTCGCGCCGGGCGTGCGAGGAACTGATCTCCCAAGGCCGCGTCGAGGTCGACGGCCAGATCGTCACCGAACTCGGCGTGCGCGTCGATCCGCTGACCCAGATCGTCAAGGTCGACGGCGAGCGGGTCCAACTCGACACCTCGCGCGTGTACCTGGCCTTCAACAAGCCGCTCAACGTCGTGACCTCGATGAACGACGAACTCGGCCGGATCGACATCGGTGACTACCTCGGCACGCGCAACGAACGGCTCTTCCACGTCGGCCGGCTCGACGCGAACACCGAGGGGCTGCTGCTGCTCACCAACGACGGCGACCTCGCCCACCGGCTGCAGCACCCGCAGTACGGGGTGCAGAAGACGTACCTGGCCGAGGTGCCCGGTCCGGTGCCGCGCGACCTGGGCAAGCGACTGCGCGCCGGCATCGAACTGGAGGACGGACCGGTCAAGGTCGATTCGTTCAAGCTCGTCGACTCGCGGCCGGGCAAGGCGCTGGTCGAGGTCGTGCTGCATGAGGGCCGCAACCACATCGTGCGGCGCATGCTCGAGGCGGTCGGCCACCCGGTGCTCAACCTCGTGCGCACCCAGGTCGGGCCGGTCCACCTCGGCGACACCAAGCCGGGCAAGTGGCGGGTGCTGAACTCCACCGAGATCGACGCGCTGTACAAGGCGGCCGGTCTGTGAGCGAGTCGAGTGGCGGGGCGACCCTGCCCTCGGTCCACATCGTCGGCACGGGCCTGATCGGCGCGAGCCTGGGCATCGCCCTGACCCGAGCCGGGGCGAGCGTGACCGTGGAGGACCAGTCGATCACCGCGGCGTCGCTGGCCCGTGATCTCGGCGCCGGCAGCGTGAACGAGCCGATCGCGCCCGAGCTCGTCGTCGTCGCAGCTCCGCCGGACGTCACCCCGATGCTCGTCGCCCAGGCGCTGGACCGCTGGTCCGGGGCGTTCATCACCGACGTCGCCTCGGTCAAGGGTGTGGTGCTCGCCGATCTGCAGCGCCTCGGGGTCGACCTGGGCCGGTATGTCGGCAGTCACCCCATGGCCGGGCGGGAGCGCAGTGGCGCCATCGCCGCGCGCGGCGACCTGTTCGAGGGCCGGGCGTGGGTGTTGTGTCCCCACGATGGCTCCGACCCGCGAGCCACCGCAGCGGTACGCGCAATCGCCGACGCAGTCGGGGCAGCGGTGACGACCTTGGGCGCGGCCGAACACGACGCGGCGGTCGCGGCGGTCTCGCATGTACCGCAGGTAGCGGCCTCGCTCGTCGCGGCCCGCCTCGAGGACCTGACCGAGGCCGCCATCGGACTGGCCGGCCCAGGCGTGCGCGACGTCACCCGGATTGCTGCGAGCGACCCGGGGCTGTGGACGCAGATCCTGTCGGGCAACGCCCCGGCGGTGCGGACGGTCCTGGCCGACGTCGCCGCCGACCTGGCCGAGGTCGTCACCGCCTTGGACGACCTCGGCGACGGGCTCGACCGCGACGCCCCCGGGGCCCGGGCGGTTCTCGCCCGGACCATCGCGGCGGGCAACCTGGGGCGCGCGCGCATCCCGGGCAAACACGGCTCCGCCCCGACCCAGTACGCGGTCGTGTCGGTGCTCGTGCCCGATGAGCCGGGCCAACTCGCGCGACTGCTCAACGACATCGGCGAGGCCGACATCAACATCGAGGATCTGCGTCTCGAACATGGTCTGGGCATCCCGTTCGGTGTCGCCGACGTCGCGGTGCTGCCGGCCGCCCAGTTGCGTCTCGAGGAGGAGTTGAGCACCCGCGGGTGGCAGGTGCACGACTGAGGATGTGAGGCGGTGCGCGCCGGGCGATTAGGCTTGCCCCTCATGAGCACCCCCATCGTCGTCGCGATCGACGGCCCGTCCGGTTCCGGCAAGTCGACCGTCAGCAAGGCCGTCGCCGAGCACCTCGCCGGCGGGTACCTCGACACCGGCGCGATGTACCGGGCCCTGACCTGGTGGTGCCGCGAGCAGGGCATCGACGCAGCCGATCACGAGGCCGTCGCGCAGGCCGCGCGCACCTTCCCGCTGGAGTTGGGCACGGACCCGACCCAGCCCCACGTGCACGTCGGCGACACCGACATCACCCAGGCGATCCGTACTCCGGAAATCAGCCAGACCGTTTCGGCGATCGCGACCAACACCCTCATGCGACCGGTGTTGCAGCAGCGTCAGCGTGACCTCATCGCCTCGATCGCGGCGGAGCGCGGCGCGGTTGTGGCCGAGGGGCGCGACATCACCACGGTGGTCGCGCCCGACGCCGACGTGCGCATCCTGCTCACCGCCGACGAGGACGCCCGCCTGCGCCGACGTGCCCTGGAGGTGCGCGGTGAGGCCGACGAGCAGTCGATCGAGGCGACGCGCACCGAGGTCGTCGAGCGCGACGCCCAGGACAGTGCCGTCAGCGAATTCCGCATGGCCGCCGATGGCGTCATCACCATCGACACGTCGTCGCTGTCGCTCGAGGAGAGCATCGCGGCGGTGCAGCAGGCCGTGAGCGAGGTTGTGGCGGAGCGCGGTTCGGACGAGGTCGACATGTCCGGGTGGGCCGCCCCCGATGACGAGCAGGCGGTGGCGCTGGAGCAGGCGCTGCGCACCGGGCTGGAGGAGTTCGATCTCTCGGACGAGGACCGGGCGCTGCTCGAGGCCGAGATCGGGCTCAAGGACGAGGTGTGGGAGGGGCCGCTGCCGGTCGTCGCCGTCGTCGGGCGACCCAACGTCGGCAAGTCGACGCTCGTCAACCGGATCCTGCGGCGCCGTGAGGCGGTCGTGGAGGACGTGCCCGGCGTGACCCGTGACCGGGTCTCGTACGACGCCGAATGGGCCGGGCGCCGGTTCACGTTGGTCGACACCGGCGGGTGGGCCCTGGACGCGACCGGGATTCACCTGCGGGTGGCCGAGCAGGCCGAGATCGCGGTCGACCTGGCCGACGTCGTGCTGTTCGTCGTCGACGCCCGCGTCGGCGCCACCGATGACGACGAGGCCGTGGTCAAACTGCTGCGGCGCAGCGGCAAGCCGGTCGTGCTCGCGGCGAACAAGGTCGATGACCAGCGGTTCGAGGCCGATGCGTACGCGCTGTGGAATCTCGGTCTGGGCGAACCGTTCCCGGTCTCGGCGCTGCACGGGCGGGGGACTGGCGACGCGCTCGACGCGGTGCTCGACGTGCTGCCCGAGGTGGCCCAGCACACGCCCGGCAAGGGCTCGGGCGACGGGCTGCGGCGCGTTGCGCTGATCGGGCGGCCGAACGTCGGCAAGTCGAGCCTGCTCAACAAGCTGGCGGGGGAGGACCGCGTCGTCGTCGACAACGTCGCCGGCACCACCCGCGACCCGGTCGACGAGATCATCGAGCTCGGCGGCAAGCAGTGGCGTTTCGTCGACACCGCCGGCATCCGGCGTCGGGTGCACCAGACCCGTGGGGCCGACTTCTATGCCTCTCTGCGCACGCAGACGGCGCTGGAGAAGGCCGAGGTCGCGGTGGTGCTCATCGACGCCGATGAGGCGATCGCCGAGCAGGACCTGCGCGTCATCTCCCAGGTCGTCGACACCGGCCGGGCGCTGGTCATCGCGTACAACAAGTGGGACCTGCTCGACGAGGAGCGTCGTTACTACCTCGAGCGGGAGATCGAGCGCGAACTGGTGCAGGTGCAGTGGGCGCCGCGGGTCAACATCTCGGCGCAGACGGGGCGCAACGTGCAGAAGCTCGTGCCGGCGCTGGAGACGGCGCTGGACAGCTGGGATCGGCGTATCCCGACGTCGCGCCTGAACGCCTTCCTCGGTGAGATCGTCGCGGCGCATCCGCACCCGGTGCGTGGGGGCAAGCAGCCGCGCATCCTGTTCGGCACGCAGGCCAGCACGCGGCCGCCGCGGTTCGTCATCTTCGCGTCGGGGTTCCTGGAGGCGGGTTACCGGCGCTTCATCGAGCGCCGGTTGCGCGAGGCGTTCGGGTTCGAGGGCAGCCCGATCGAGATCTCGGTTCGCGTGCGGGAGAAGCGTTCGCGCCGCTGAGTGAGACACGTGGGGGGTCGATTCGAGACTCCGGGCCTTCGTGCGTTAATCTTGGCTGTCGCGCTGCGGTTCACCGCCGCAGGGCAACGGGCTGTGGCGCAGTTTGGTAGCGCACTTGACTGGGGGTCAAGGGGTCGCAGGTTCAAATCCTGTCAGCCCGACAGAGGCAAGACCGCAGGTCAGGGGCCGTTTCGGAGGAATCTGGAACGGCTCCTGATGCTTCTTCGGGGGAGTCTGACTGCCATTCCTGACCGCCATGCGCACTCGGAACCTTCATGCCGGGTCAGTGCTGTCGGGGGCCTCAAGTTTGCGTTTGAGGGCGGTCCAGATCTTGCGCTCCATACGCCGACCGAGCGGCCCCACCAGGGGGCCGAGGATGCGGAACCATCCCTTGGGGCGTACCTGCCAGTCCCACACCATCAGCGTGGCGTCTTCCTCTGAGGCAAAGGTCAGCGTCCCGGAGGTCTCCATCATCGCGCTGGTGGTCAGCGAACCCAGCCGATGGGGTGGGTCGAACTGGGTCAGCTCCACGAACATGTCCATGCCAGCGCGGCCCATGCGTGCATGGAATCTGGTGCCCAGTCCGATCGGCTCAGGCGTGAGCAACTCGACCTCAGTCATCGCGGCGTTGAACGAAGGCTCGTTGCGTGAATCGGCCACCGTGTCGAAGACCTTGTCCAGCGGCGCGACGATCCGCACACTCCCAGTGACGTTGGCCACCCCTTTAGGATACAAGGCGTCCTTGGGCCTCTGGCCCGAAACGCCTCGTTGCCGGCCGCTGTCAGTCATTCTGAGAGGCAGCGGCTGAACACAAGGTTGGCCCGAAGGTCGTCGGAGGGACTTGGCAGTGAATGGGCAGCGGATCACCGAGTTCAGCCGTGATGGGTACACGTTCGACGTGGTCGACGCAGGCCCGATCGACGGGCCACCGGTGGTGCTGTTGCATGGTTTCCCGCAGCGTGCGACGTCGTGGGCATCCGTGTCCGAGATCCTGCACGCGGCGGGGATGCGCACGCTCGCGCCCGACCAACGTGGATACTCACCACGAGCACGCCCGCGGTCCGTGCGCGCCTATCGGATCAGCGAGCTGGTCGCCGATGCCGCCGCCCTCATCGACGTGATCGACCAGCCCGTCCACGTCGTCGGCCACGACTGGGGCGCCATGGTGGGGTGGGGCGTGGCGGCCAGACACCCAAACCGGGTCGCCTCACTGACCGCCGTCAGCGTCGGACACCCGCAGGCCTTCACCCGCGCCCTGCGCACCCGCAAACAAGCGAAGCGCTCCTGGTATATGGGCCTGTTCTCCATCCCGGTCCTTGCCGAACGGCTGCTGAGCGATCCCGACGGACGCGCCCAAGCGGCCCTCCGCAAGGGCGGCATGACCGAGGAGATGCTGGCTCGGTACCGTTCCGAGATCGTGGAGGACGGGGCCCTGACCGGCGGTCTCAACTGGTACCGCGCGCTGCCACTGTCGATGCGGGACCCGCGGCCAGCCACCGTCGTGCCGACCACGCTGGTGTGGAGCACGCGGGATGCTGCCCTCGGACGCGCCCAGGCGGAGCACTCCAGCGAGTTCGTCACCGGCCCCTACGAATTCGTCGTGCTCGAGGGCGCCTCACACTGGATCCCGGACGAGCGACCGCAGGAACTCGCTGCCGCCATCATCGACCGCGTCCGGTCCGTCACACCGACGACGTGAGGAACGACGCTCCGCCCGGCGATGTCGGCGGGTGGAGCAGGGCTCAGCGGCCGCAGTCACCGTCGAGGTCGGCTCGCGGGATCGCCTCGACGTTCCCCTGGTTGTCGACGAGCACCTTGTCGTCGTCGAGCGCGCGAAGGTCGTCAGCCGACACGCTGGGTCCAACCAACGTCGTCATGCCCTCCCCGGCAAACGTGGCATCCACGATCCACGCCGTGTCACCCTTCGGGCCGACAACCGGCTCGCCAGTCCAGGCTGGTCCTGGAGATGCCAAGCGGAGCTCCGTTGGTTCACTGGAGGGACTGGCGGCGGTCCACACACCCACCTCGCGGTTCTGCTCGTCCGGACTCATGTCAGGGGTGCGCGACTCGTGGATGAGGACCTGCGCAACCCCAGCGCGGCACGGCACCACGATGATGAGCGGAGTGCCATCGGCGGTCACGCTCACACCGACTCGGCCCACGTGCTCGGGTTGATCGATCAGGTTGCCGCACCCGGAGACGGCCACGAAACTCGCGGCGAGAAGGGCGATGCGCAGGCGTGCCATGGTTCAGTCTCCGCCTGCGCACCGCCCGTCTCGAGGGTTGGCCTACTCAGATCCGGGCTTTCGGCGGGTGAGTGTCGCTCGACGATCCGGTCAGCGACGTCCGGCGCCGAGCAGTCCGCCGAGGATCTCGAGGACCGAACCGCCGGCGGACGGCTGCTGCGGCGCGGGCGCCTCCTGCTGGGTTGCCCCGCCGCCGAGAGCACAGGCGGGGGCGCCGGGGCGGCACGGCCCGACGTGCCGGGTTACTCGGAGAGCCGACGGACGGCCTCGTCAGTGGTCATCACCTCGTTGGCGATGAACCCGAAGTTGGTGTTGGCCGCGGCGAGTCCGTTGCCGAACTCAGGGTGGTTGGGAGCCGCGACCGCGTCAGAGACGACGATGACCTCGAAGCCGTTCTCGATGAGGTCTCGCAGGTGGGACTCGACGCAGAGGTTGGCCAACATGCCGCCCAGGAAGATCTTCTGGATGCCGCGCTTGCGCAGTTGCAGGATGAGGTCGTTGGTGGCTGGGCCGAAGACCTTGTGGGGGCTCGTGACGACGGTGCGGCCGTTCTCGATCACGGGCTTGAGGCTGTCCAGCCAGTCAGCGCCGGAGTCGGTGAAGCCCTCGCCGGAGGTCTGCGATCCACGTGCGAACATCCCCGATTCCTTCATCATCGTCTCGATGGGGCCACCGAACTCGTAGCCCTGGTCGGTCGGGAAGTAGTAGTGCGGCGACACGAAGACGGTGAAGCCGTGCTCATCGGCGCTGCCGAGAAGACGCTGAAGGTTCGGGATCGTCTCGTTGGCCGCGATGCTCTCGCCGACCAAGCCTCACACGAGGTTGCCCTCGCGCAGCACGTCGTTCTGCGGGTCGGTGATGACGACAGCGGTGTCTGCGGGATTCAGGGACATGGTGTGCCTCTCTCGAAGGGAGCCTGGTTCGCTGACCAGGCAACATCAGTTCTACCAGATTCTCACGAATGAAGCAACACTAAACGTGAGAAACTAGAGGTTGGCCGAGGTGTGTCGTGCCTCGACTAGTCGCCCGGGGTTCGGCTGTTCTCACGATACGAATTGGTGGTAGCGTGAGGATGTGACCGAGTCCGAGACAATGCGCAAGCCCCCGATGATCGGCGACTCGATCGCCCTGGACCTGGCGAACACCCACTTCAACGTCCGCAAGCGCCTGTTCGACGGGATCGAGTCAGAGCCGGCCCTGGCGTCGTGGCTGAAGGATGCTGGCCCGCGTGTCACGGGCGGCGCTGACACGCCTGACGGCGTGGTGAACAAGAACCTCGTCATTCGCTTCCACGAGCTTCGCGACGTCATTCGCGCCGCCGGGGCCCGCGCCGCGGATGGACTTCCACCCTTGGCGGTCGAGGTGGAGGCGCTGAATGCGTTCGCGCGCAGCATCCCGTCGTCTCCCCAACTCCTACCCGATGATGAGGGCGTCTGGCACCTCCGGGCGCACGCGGACGGAGCGACCCCGGAGGTCGCTCTGGCGATGATCTCCGCCGACATGCTCACACTGCTCGGCGGCCCGCGCGCCCAGCAGTTGCGGGCGTGCCCGGCCCCGAACTGCCCCCTGTTCTTCCTCCAGGACCGGCCGCGCCGCCATTGGTGTTCACCGGCCTGCGGCACGCGCGCCCGCGCGGCAGCGTCGTACGCGCGTCACGCCCAGGCCCGTACCCGCCCGCTCCACAATCCGCCCAGGTCCGTCACCCCGACAACGTGAAGAACGACGCTCCGGCCCGGCGACGTCGGCGGGCAGATCACCCCTCCAGGAGCAGCGGCAAGATGATCTCGTTCTCCTTGAGCTGGTGGCTCTCGAAGGCCTCGAACACCGCCCGTCCGTAGGCCGCAGCGGCGACCGGATCGGTCGTCGTGCCGACCAACTCGACGAGACGCCGGATGAGCACGTGCTCGCGGACCATCGCGTCGATGAGCAGACGCCCCTCGGGCATCTTTGCGCACGCGGCGTACGTCGAGACCTCCTCCTCCGCGGCGTGCGGCACGAGGACCTCACGGAACCACGTGAGCAGGGGCTCGCGAGTCGAGGAATCGGGCTGGGCCACGTAGGCGGCGCTCAACCGATCGAGATCGGCGACCATGACCTTGTGGTGGGCGCGGATCTGCTCGGCGCTGGCGGCGTCGAGATGGTCGGCAGACCCATGGTGGTGGTGATGCTCGTGGTGGTGGTCGTGGTGCTCGGACATTGCTGCCTCCCTGATCCGGCGGGACGTCGGGTCGTCCCGTCCGTACAGTCCAGTCCATCGCACGATGCGCATCGGCGCCTTGACGTAGGTCAAGATGGGGGCGAACTCACGTCAAGGAGAAACCATGGATCTGCGCGTCTTCGTCGAGCCCCAGCAGGGCGCCACCTATGCCGATCAACTGGCCGTTGCCCAACGGGCGGAGGAGTGCGGGTATGGGGCATTCTTCCGCTCCGACCATCTGCTGGCCATGGGCCGCGAAGGGCTGCCCGGTCCAACCGAGACCTGGACCACGCTGGGCGCCATCGCCCGCGAGACGACGACGATCCGGCTGGGCACGTTGATGACCTCGGTGACGTTCCGACTGCCGGGGCTGCTGGCCGCCACCGTCGCCCAGGTCGACGAGATGTCCGGCGGGCGCGTCGAGTTCGGCTTCGGGGCCGGTTGGTTCGAGGCCGAGCATGCTGCCTATGGGATTCCGTTCGCGGACAACGCCGGTCGCTTCGACCAGCTGGAGGAGGCGCTGGCGATCATCACCGGGCTGTGGAACACCCCGGTGGGGGAGAAGTTCAACCACCCCGGTCCCCTCTGGCCCATCACCGACTCGCCGGCGCTGCCCAAGCCGACGCAACCGCACATCCCAATCCTCATCGGTGGCCAAGGCCGCCGACGGACGCCGCAGTTGACTGCCCGCTACGCCGACGAGTTCAACCTGCCCTTCGTGTCCCGGGAAACGGCGACGAGGCAGTTCGGGCGCGTGCGCGATGCCCTGAGCGAAGCGGGGCGCAACCCGGCCGACCTCGTGTGGTCGAGCGCGCTGGTCATCTGCGTGGGGAAGGACGACACGGAGATCCGGCGCCGCGCCGAGGCCATCGGCCGCGACGTCGATGAACTGCGCACCAACGGGCTGTGCGGCACGCCGGCCGAGGTGGTCGACACCCTGGGAAAGTGGGCCGAGATCGGCAGCCAGCGCACCTACTTGCAGATGCTCGACATGGCCGACCTCGACCACCTCGACCTCATCGCCAGCGAGGTCATGCCCCAGGTCTAGAGCGACGCAGCCCGGTCCACGTACAGCCTCACGTCCTCCTCAGTCGGTCACGATGACGTCAACATCGCAACGCACGCCGGGTGCTCGGGAGATGCGGGCGTCCGCGGTCACAAGCACGGCGCCCAGCACCTCCGCGAGCGCGACATAGACGGCGTCGTACGGGGTCAGGTTGTCGCGCAACTGCCATGCTCGGTTGAGGAGTGGTGAGGGGTCGTAGAACTCGATGTCCGCGGAGGTCAGGTCGGAGAGGGCAAGTGCCGCACGGGCCGGGCTCGCGTATCCGCCCAGGACCAGACCTCGGAGCGCGGCGACAACCTCGACGCCCAGCAAGGAGGGAGCGTGAGCCGTCACCGCTGGGTCGCGCAGGCGCTCCCGGACCGCGGTTGCCCCCCGACGGACGAGGAGCCACTCCACCACGGCCGAGGAATCGAGAACGATCACTCGGACGACCGGGCGAACTCGACAGCTTCGGCGGAGGACGGTCCCTCGCTCACCGGCTCCCGGGACGCCACCAAGTCCAGAAACTCACGCCGGGAAGGTCGCTCCAGGAGGCGTGTGAGCTCGGTGAGGGCGAGCTCGGACAGCGAGACTCCCTCCATCGCCGCGCGGGCCTTGAGCTGCCGGTGCACGTCCTCGGGAACATTGCGCACCTGAATCATCCTCATGGGCCCATGGTAGATCGCATGTTCTTCACATGTAAACATGTGGGCAACATGTGATGATCGGCGAGCCTGGTCTCCCTTCCAGCAGACCGCAGGTGTGCGATTCTCTGGCGGTGGAACGTAGGCTCGACCCTGCCCCGCGACCCCAGCCCATCGCCGAGGAGAACCTGTGTCACGCGCAACCGACCGAATCCGAGCGGTCCTGCCGATCAACGGCGCCGCCGTGGGTGCCACGCTGGCCGGCGGCGTGCTCACCGGGCTGGCGGCCGCGCCGGAGCGGTTCAGCCGACTCTTCCGCCACCGTTTCCCGACGGTGGCCGTCACCGGCATGACCGGCGTCGGCAAGACGGAACTCGTCGACCGACTCACCGGCCGGTCTTCGAGCACCGGCACCTCCGACGTGGGCTCGGCCGTGATGGAGCGTCGTACCCGCCGGTCCTCGCGCCTACTCGGCTTCCGGTTCCGGGTCGTGCCCGGCGACAACGCCGCCACCCGCCTGGGTGCCCTTGACGAGGTGTTCCACGACGAGCCGGTCGACGGGGTGATCCACGTCGTCTCCTACGGTCACGCGACCCCCCGGCGAGCGGCCGGCACGACCGGAGCGGCGAGCGCCTCCCGGGAGGAACTGCTCACCGCCGAGTTGGAGGACTGGACGATCACCTCGCACCGCATCGCCTCCATGGCGGTCCGCCGCGACAGGCCGATCTGGCTGGTCATCGCGGTGACGAAGACCGACCTGTACGCCGACGACCTCGACGAGGCGGTGCACTACTACTCCCCAGGCAGCGGATCGCCGTTCGGAGACAAGATCGACGCCCTCCGCGCGCTGGCCGGCGGGGCCAAGCTCTCGGTCGATGTCCTCCCGGTCGCCAGCCACGCCACGGACCGCAAGGAGGGCATCACGCCCAAGCGCGCCGGAGCCATGGTCGACGCCCTCGCCACGCGGCTGGCCCAACTGAGCGGCCACCGCTGAGCCGACGGGTCGGTCCGCCGAGGTTCAGTCGGCGGATCGGCTGATGTTCTGCAACCGCAGTTGTCCCCGCGCGAGCACCTTGCCGGTGGCCTCGGCGGTGATGACGACCTCCCACAACTGCTGGGTGCGCCCCTGATGGAGCGCGTCGCCCGTGATGAGGGCGCGCCCCGATGAAATGGAGCGCAGGAAGTCGGTCGCGTTGTGCACGCCTACGCTGAACTGGCCCCGGTCGGTCACGGCGGCGGTCGCGCCGGCACCGGCGACCGCCTCGACGATCGTGGCGTAGACCCCGCCGTGCACGACTCCTTCATCGGTGTGTTGGTCGGGGCCGAAGTCGGCATGGGCGGAGACGTGTGTCGGGCCGACCTCGTCGATGACGAGTCCGGAGGCGACGACGAAGGCGCTGGGAGCTTTCACACCGCGGAGCCTAGATCGTTGACGGGTCATTCGTCCTGAGGCGTTTCGGCAACCGGATGACGAGTTCTTGCGTCTCCCCTAGATTGACCCCCGTGAGGGGAGCGCAGAAGGGCGGGGGAGCGATCGACACGGCACTCGCCTGCTTGTTCGCGATTCTCGGTCTGCTCGAGATCTGGGTTCCCTTCGATTCGCGGATCGGCGATGGGTCAACCATCGTCAGCAGCATCGGCGTCATCTGGTTCGCCGTCCATCTCTCGCAGCGGCGCTCGCACCCGTGGTTCGCCATGGCCGGGGTCCTGGTGTGGCCGCTGCTCATGCTCATCACCCGCACCGGTCCCTCCCACCTGCTGTTCTTCGGCCAGATGGTGCCGATGCTTGCGCTGCTGTACTCCGTGGCTCGCCACGGTCAGGGTCGGTATCGCTGGGTCGGCGTCCTCGTCATCGCGGTGCTGGTCGCCACGGTGGACGTCTTCATCCCGTCCCTGCACAGCCCGTCCGAGCTGGTGTACCACTGGGGGCTGTTCGTTCTGGTGGTGCTCGTCGGCCACGGGATGCGCGTGTCGGCGGACCGGGCAGCGGCCGAGGCGGTGCGCGCGCACATCGCCGAGACCACCGCCCGGCAGCGCGAGATCGCAGCGATCGTCGACGAACGGGCCCGGATCGCCCGAGAACTGCACGACATCGTGGCCCACTCGATCGGGGTCATCGCCGTCCAGGCCGGGGCCGCGGAGCAGGTCGTCGAGGAGGACCCGGCGTTCGCGCGGGAGGCACTGACGACGATCCGCACGACGAGCTCGGGCGCCCTGGGTGAGATGCGGCGTCTCGTCGGCAAGCTGCGTGACTCCGACCACCTGACCCACGACGTGGCGCGTCGACCCGGGATCGATGCCCTGGCCGATCTCGTCCAGGCCGCCCGGAGCGTCGGTCTCGAGGTCGACCTGCGGATCAACGGCGAACCGGAGACCTTGCCTGCCGGGCTCGACCTGACGGCGTACCGGGTGGTGCAAGAGGCGTTGACCAACGTGCACCGTCACTCGGCGGCGACACGGGCGAGTGTGGCGGTGGACTTCGGCGAGAGCACGCTGGACATCGAGATTCGCGACACCGGTCCGGCGCGCGAGTCCTCACACCCACCCGGCCTGGGGCTGATCGGTATGCGGGAGCGGGTCGCACTCTTCGGGGGCCGGCTGGAGACGGAGGCGGGCCGGCACGGGTTCACGGTTCGCGCGGTCCTGCCATTGGAGGGCGTATGAGCCAGTCGAAACGTGATGGTGGGGGCGAGGCCCAACGCACCTCCGTCGTCATCGTCGATGACCAGTCCCTGGTGCGGATGGGCTTTCGGCTCATCCTCGAACGGGCCGGGTTCGAGGTGGTCGGGGAGGCCGGTGACGGCATCGCGGCGGTGGAACTCGTGCGTGAGCATCACCCCGACGTCGTGCTCATGGACATCCGGATGCCGAGGCTCGACGGGGTCGAGGCCACGCGGCGCATCATGGAGTTGGTCGGGCCACATCCACGCGTCCTCATGCTGACGACGTTCAGCCTCGACGAATACGTCTACGAAGCGGTGCGCGCCGGCGCCTCGGGCTTCCTGCTCAAGGACGCCACGCCGGAGGACCTCGTCCACGCCGTTCGGGTCGTCAGCCGTGGGGAATCCATGCTCGCCCCGGCGCTCATTGCGCGTCTGCTGACCCAGTTCACGGCGCGCCCACCCGCCGGGGTGCTGCCGGAGTCGTTCACCAACCTGACCGACCGTGAGATCGAGGTGGCCCGGCTGGTCGCCCACGGCCTGTCCAACGGCGAGATCGCCGAGCAGCTCTTCCTCAGCGAGGCCACCGTCAAGACCTACGTGTCCCGGCTGTTGACGAAACTCGGTCTGCGGGACCGGGTGCAGATCGCCGCCATGGCGTACCGCTCGGGGCTGGTCACGCCGGGGGAGTAGCCGGTGTCGAACCGCTCGGTGTCGAACCGCTCGGTGTCGACCCAGGGCGTCGCGGGCCGACAGCGAGCGTCGACGGAGCTCCGGTCGCCACGGCGCTCCGACCTGCGGTGTGTCGATCTCGGCGAACACGGTGTCGACGAGCCCGTCCAGCAGCACTCCCTTGTCGCGCACGTGGTGGTAGAGCGACATGGGTTGGATGGCGAGCGCCCGGGCCAAGGACCGCATCGTCAGGGCCGACAACCCGTCGGTGGGCTCCGCGATGGATCGCCGTGCTGGTCGCCATCGCCGGACTCGGGTACCTCATCGATGCGATCGTCTCGGTGGTCGTCACCGACCCGGCGGTCGAAGTGAGTTCGTTCACCTTCGTCGGTGAAGTGGTCCTTCTCGGATGGCTGCTCTGGCTGGCAGTATTCCGGCATGAGCGAGCCTGAGGTCACGACCACGTCCGGCCGGGTGCGCGGTGTCGCCACCGCGAGCGGCGCCGCCTTCCTGGGTATTCCGTTCGCCGAGAACGCGGTTGGCGCGGATCGATTCACCGCGCCGCGGCCCCGCGCGCCTTGGGACGGGACGTGGGACGCGACCGCGCACCGCGCCACCGCACCCCAACAGCCCTACCCGGCGCCGATCGAGCGGATCCTGGCCAGTTCGGTGTCGCCCGGCGACGACTACCTCAACCTGTCCGTGTGGACTCCCGATCCGGGCGCCGGCGACCTGCCCGTGATCGTGTGGATCCACGGTGGTGCCTTCGTGCGTGGCGCCAACAGCATCCCGACCTACGACGGAGCGGCGTTCGCCAGGGACGGTGTGGTCCTGGTGGGCGTGAATTACAGGCTGGGCGTGCCAGGCTTCCCGGTCCTGCCGGATGCGCCGACCAACCTCGCGCTGCACGATCAACTGCTTGCGCTGCAGTGGGTGCAGGACAACATCGCGGCGTTCGGTGGAGACCCGGGCCGCGTCACGGTGATGGGGGAGTCCGCCGGCGGGATGAGCGTGGCGACGCTGCTCGCGATGCCCGCCGCATTGGGGCTGTTCACGCAGGCCATCATCCAGTCCGGTGGTGGGATGAGCGCCGGTGTGCCGGAGGACCTGGCCACGTTCACCCGGGCGGTCGCGGAGAAGGTCGGGGTGGAGGCCACGGCGGCGGCGCTGAGTGCCGTGGACCCGGAGACGCTGCTGACCGCCCAGGGTGCGGCCTCGCTCGAACTCGCCACCGACCCCCGGCCCGAGCGCTGGGGGGCCAGCCTGTTGCGTGGCGGCTTCGCGATGATGCCGGTCATCCCGGCGATCGACGGCGACCTGCTCCATGGCCTGCCCGAGACCCTCATCGCCGAGGGTGCCGGCGGCGATGTGCCGCTGCTCATCGGGACGACGGCCGACGAATACAACCTGTGGAGCATCGGGCTCGGGCTGGCCGACCGTGTGACCGCGGAAACCCTGCCGATCATGGCCGGGGCGATGGGCGTGCCTGCGCCGGTGGTGGGCGATTATCTCTCCCGCCGGCCGAACGAGGCTCCGGATGCGACCCTGTCGGCGATCATCACCGACCTCCTCTTCCGGCAGCCGGCGATCCGGATCGCGCAGTCGCGGGCCGGGCGGGCCGAGGCCCCGACGTTCGCCTACGAGTTCGACTGGGCCACGCCGCTGCTCGGATTGGGGGCCTGCCATGCCATCGAACTGGCCTTTGTCTTCGACACGCTGTCCTCGTCGAACCTCACCCGCGACGGCGCTCCGCAGGAGTTGGCCGACGCGATGCACGGGGCGTGGGTGCGGTTCGCCGGCCAAGGCGACCCGGGGTGGATGCCGTACGACGTCACCGATCGGCGCACGCGCCGGTTCGCCACCGATGGGCCGGAGATCGTCGACGACCCGCGACGTGAGGACCGCCTCGCCTGGGTCGGGGGCGCCTGAGCTTCACCACCGGAGCGTCGATCGCCACCTTGGCGACCCCATCACCCTTGACATGAAACCAGTTGGTTGTATGTTTGAGAGGTGACTTCCCCCACCGTTCTCGACGATCGGGCCGACGCGCTCTTCGGCGCCCTGGCCGATCGCACCCGGCGCGACATCCTGCGTCGGGTGTTGGCGGGTGAGCACTCGGTCACCGATCTGGCCTCCGCCTACGACATGAGTTTCGCGGCCGTGCAGAAGCATGTCGCCGTGCTCGAGCGCGCCGGGTTGGTCCACAAACGACGCTCCGGCCGCCAGCAACTGGCCAGCGGCGACGTCACCGCGGTTCGCTCCGTGGCCTCGATGCTCGACGACCTCGAGGCCATCTGGCGCGGACGCATCGAACGCATCGACGCACTACTCGAACAGGAGTCGTGACATGCCTGTCACCGACATCATCAAGGACCTCGACAACCTGACCCTGACCATCACCGCCGAATTCGCCGCTCCGCCGGAGCGCGTGTGGCAGGTCTACGCCGACCCACGCCAACTGGAGAGGATCTGGGGCCCACCGACGTACCCGGCCACCGTGGTGGACCACTCGTTCACCCCCGGCGGGCGAGTCACCTACTACATGACCAGCCCCGACGGAGAGCGGTTCTACGGCTTCATGCACCTGACCGCCGTCAACCCGTACACGGACTTCGAGTTCGACGACGGGTTCGCCGACGCGGAGTTCAACGTCAACCCTGACCTGCCGGTGGCGCACAGCGTGTACGCCTTCGAGGAGGCCGCGCCGGGCACCAAGGCGACCTACACTTCGCGGTACCCGTCCCGCGAGGCGCTCCAGACGGTCATCGACATGGGCGTCGAGGAGGGATCGACCTCGGCGATCAACCAGATCGACGAGCTCCTCGCCCAGGCTCACCAGCCGTCGGCATAGGGCTGCGACCACAGCGTCGCCGTGAGGGTGATCGCCTTGAACCAGGCGGTCATCATCGCGGCGACGTCGTCGTCGGGGCCGGCTTTGCTGCTCAGGAAGGGTTCGACCGTGACGGTGAGGGGCACGATGAAGGCCACGAGATAACGCAGGGGCACCTCGGCCGAGGTGGAGTTGACGCCGTCCGTGGCGCTCTTCTTCGCCGCGGTGTGGCGCAGGGCGATCTCGTGCTGCTGGTCGAGCCACGCCTGGTCGAGGTCACGCGAACACGTGTCGTGGATCCAGAGCGCGAACCGCCGCCGAACCGCGGCGAGGTAGTCGCCGTCGGGCTGGCCATCGGCCCCGGAGAAGGTCGACACGAGGTGCGGGCTCGATCCGACGAAGCCGTACCAGACGTCGAGGATGTCCTCGGCCTGTGGGGTAAGCAGTTCGCCTGCTCGGCGGCGCCATCGTTCATCGTCGTCGGACCACAACAGGGTGGCCTTGAGTTGGTCGAGGTCGGTCAGGCTCACAGGGCTGGTCGTGTTCTCGGGCGAGCCGTACGAGTATCCGGGTACCTGGGTCATGGCATCTCCTAAGGACTCCTAAGCGTAGTCTCACCGTAGGGATGCTTAGGAGTCCTTGTCAATGGGTACGATGGTCGAGTGAACCAAGGAGAACGGTTGGTCGCGGCGTTGGAACGCATCGCCTCGGCCCGGCGGGCGCTGGTGCAGTCCGTGGCAACCCGGCATGGGATGTCGGTGCTCCAGGTCGAGATCGTGCGTCACCTCGCGAGCGTGCCGACACCGGTGCTCGGTTCGGAACTGGCCGTGGAGTTCGCGGTCTCCGCGCCGACGGTGTCCGACGCTGCCCGTGCCCTGATGGGCAAGGGCCTCGTCGAGCAGGTGGCCGGACCGGATCGTCGTACCCGGGCCTTCGTCCTCACGCCTGCCGGAGCGGAGTTGGCCCGGGCCATCGCCGAGAGCCTGGCGCCCTTTGCCGAGGCCGCCGCGGAGGCCGGTGACGAGGCGCTCGTCTCGGCGTTGGCGGTCATTCGTGGGCTGTGGCGTCACGGGCTGCTCACCGTCGACCGCTCGTGTGCGACCTGCCTGCACCATGAACCGGGGCCGGGAGCCGGGCGGTGTGCGCTGATGCAGGTCGACCTGACCCCGCTGACCCTGCGTGTCGACTGCCCCGAGCACGCCGCCTGATCGAACGGGTCAGCCGGCCGTTGGATCCCCGACGCGACCGACGAACAGGGGCGTGCGGGTCGGCACGTGGGTGAGCACGTAGAAGAACGGCCGGTCGAGGGTGAGCTGGTGTTCGACTTGTGGCGCCGACGTGACCCCGCCGACGACGCCTGTCGCCGCCGCGGCCTCGATACCGGTCTCGTCGACGGTGACGACCGCCTCATGGGCGACGGCCTTGATGAACAACTTCTCCCGGGTCGTCATGCCCGAGAGATCTGCGCGGTTGGGGTCGAAGGCCGTGGGCATGCCCAGTTCGCTGAGCGTCGCCTTGAGGTCGGCCTTCAGGCGCATCTTCCACTTCGGCAGGGTCAGTTGGACATTGGCGCGGGTGCGGTCATCGAAGATCCGATCGAGGCCGTCATCCCCGAGAAGCCGGGACAGTGAGGGTTCATCCGGTGCCGTCGGCAACACCAGGGCCAGCGCCAGGTCGGGGTGAATCAAGTCGAGGGCGCTGGCCTTCCAACCGGCGGTCGCATGCCAGTGCGTATGTTGTTGCAGATCGGACATCATGTCCGCGGAGACACGTTCACCCGTGGCCGTCGTGAATGGCTTCGTGGTCGTCAGGGCCTCGGAGAATGGAGCCTTCCAGCCGCCCTTGAGGTACACGGCGTTGACGAGCA
This sequence comes from Kribbia dieselivorans NBRC 106261, assembly GCF_001552435.1. Classification (GTDB taxonomy): domain Bacteria; phylum Actinomycetota; class Actinomycetes; order Actinomycetales; family Dermatophilaceae; genus Kribbia; species Kribbia dieselivorans. Next base: position 25,992 of record NZ_BCRE01000070.1, on the reverse strand, counting down.
CCACGCGCGTCAGATGGTCGATCAGATCGGGGGACAACAGATCCGGGATGAGGTCGTTCGTCTCGTCGCTGACCCAGGCGTTGATGACGTCGACGACACTGTTCGGGTCCGCGTCGAAGTCGACGGTCCGCATCCCGGTGCCGTAGTTCGCCGCGAGGGCATCGAGGAACGGCTGTTCCCACGGGACTCCGGCCTGGCCCCACACCGAGTTGGCGACGTTGACCTGCACGTCGGCGTCGGAGTCGTTGATCGCCGTCAGCGCCTGCAGCGTCGTGTTGAGTTCGTCGTTGAGTGTCTCGATCGGGGCGCCGAGCACGGTGTCCATCTCGGTGGCCGTCGAACCGGCGGCACCGTTGCGGGTCATGGCCAACGCAACCGCCACGGAGAACGGCGAGATCACCCGATTGGCGGCGTCTGGTTGGACGCGATCGAACAGTCGCAGCGCGAACGGTGCCAGCACGGTCGGCTCATTGCCGGAGCGCCGTGGCCGCCGGTCGACCGAGGACGTCACCTCACCCGCCTCGGCCGGCCTCGTCGAGCACGCCGTCATGGCCGGTGTCATGAGTGCGGCCAGACCGGCCGCACCAGTGAGGTGGAGCAGAGAGCGTCGCATGAGCATGGTGGCGTCCTTCCCCCCGGGTATCGCGTCCCTACGACCCTAACGCCGAAGTGACGCTCCATCGCGGGGTCTTGCGGGATAGTGGCCGGAGATCCCCAGCCACGTAGGGAGTGTCCGATGGAAGCGGTCGACGCGCACTTCCTCGAGGCCATCACGGGGTTCGAGGTGCAACCGGGCGTTACACGGCCCACTGACACCTCGAACCGGGTGGGGGAGGCGGGTCTGTCGGCGGATCCATTGGGGTCCCTGTTCGAGGCGCAAGCCACGAGCCGTCACCTCGACTTCGCCGCCCGGGAGTTGCAACGGCGTGGCGAAGGCTTCTACACCATCGCCTCCGCCGGTCACGAGGCCAACGCGGCGCTCGGGTTGCTCTCGCGCGTCGACGATCCGGCCCTGCTGCACTACCGCTCGGGTGCCCTCTACTGCGCCCGGGCTCATGTCGAAGGCCGCGTCGACCCGATCCGGGAGACGCTGCGCAGCCTGACGAGCTCGCGCCTGGACCCGATGTCAGGCGGGCGTCACAAGGTCATCGGTCACCCCGGTCTGAGCATCATCCCGACGACCTCGACGATCGGCTCGCACGCCCCGCGGGCGGTGGGGCTGGCGTTCGCCCTCGGGCTGGCGCGGCGGCTGGCGCGTGAAACGCCGTGGCCGCGCGACGCCGTGGTCCTGTGCAGCTTCGGAGACGCCTCGCTCAACCACTCCACCGTGACCGGAGCCCTGAACGCGGCAGCCTACCTGGCGCATCGACACCAGGACTGCCCGATTCTGTTCGTCTGCGAGGACAACGGCCTGGGCATCAGCACCCGCACGCCGCGTGGCTGGGTCGAGACCGCATTGCGCCACCAACCGGGCGTGCCGTACTTCGTCGCCGACGGAGCCGACCCGACCGGCCTGCTCGCGACGACTGCAGCCGCTCTCGAGAATGTTCGCGCCACCCGCGCTCCGGCCACGCTGCACCTGCGAACCGTGCGATTCCTCGGCCATGCCGGGTCCGATGTCGAGGGGGCCTACCGCTCGGCCCGGGCGATCGCGGCCGACCTCGATCGGGACCCGCTCGTCGCGACCGCCCGGGCCCTGATCGAGTCCGGAGCGTCGACGGCGGACCAGATCCTCGAACGCTACGAGGCCATTCGCGCCGCCGTCGCCCGGTGCGCCGACGAGGTCGTGGCGGAGCCTCGTTTGGCCACGCGCGCCGAGGTCGTCGCCCCGCTGTCCCTCTCGGCGCCCACCTCGCCCCGGCGTCGGTTGCCCGTCGACCTGCCCCTCGATCCTCCGCCCGTGGCTGCCGCCAACGCTCGAGCCACGACGCCTGCCGCACCGAGCCACACGCTGGCCCAGGCGATCAATGCGACCTTGACCGAGCAATTCTCCGCCCATGACGACCTGGTGCTCTTCGGCGAGGACGTCGCCGTCAAGGGCGGCGTCTACGGCGTGACCAAGGGGCTGTACGACCGCTTCGGTGCCGCGCGGGTGTTCGACACCATCCTCGATGAACAGACGATCCTCGGCATCGCCCTCGGCGCGAGCCTGGCCGGGTTCACCCCGATCCCGGAGATCCAGTACCTCGCGTACCTGCACAACGCCGAGGACCAACTGCGCGGCGAGGCCGCCTCCCAGCGGTTCTTCTCGGCCGGGCAATACGAGAACGGCATGGTCCTGCGCATCGCCGGGTTGGCGTATCAGCGGGGATTCGGTGGGCACTTCCACAACGACAACTCCCTCGCCGTGCTGCGCGACATCCCCGGACTCGTGCTCGCCGTGCCCAGCCACCCCGCCCTCGCCCCCGGACTGCTGCGCGGCTGCCTCGACCTGGCCCGACGCGAGGGGCGCGTGTGCGTGGTGGTCGAGCCGATCGCGCGCTACCACACACGCGATCTGCAGGCCGGTGACCAGCGATGGCTCGCTGCGCCCGACGCGACGTCGGTCATCCACCCCGGCGAGGTCGCGACGTGGGGGAGCGGCACCGACCTGCTCATCGTCACCTTCGGCAACGGGGTCTTCCTCAGTGCCGATGTGGTCGACACGCTGCGGGCGGAGGGGGTCGGCACGATGCTCCTCGACCTCATCTGGCTCGCGCCGTTGCCCGTCGACGCGGTGATCGAGGCCGCGCGCCGGGCGCGGGCGGTGCTGGTCGTCGACGAGACGAGAGCCTCCGGCGGGGTGGGCGAGGGTGTCGTCGCGGCACTGGTTGACGCCGACGTGAGAGCGCCGATCGCGCGGGTGGCCAGCGCCGACTCGTACATCCCGCTCGGCCCGGCGGCACAGACCGTGCTGCTGCAACACGACGAGATCCTCGACGCGGCCCGCTCGGTCGTGCAGCGCAGCCGTCAGACCGAGAAATCCACCCCCTGAGCCAGTGGCAACTCGCCCGAGAAGTTGATCGTGTTCGTCGCCCGACGCATGTAGGCCTTCCACGCATCGGAGCCCGACTCGCGCCCACCGCCGGTGTCCTTCTCGCCACCGAACGCGCCGCCGATCTCGGCGCCGGAGGTGCCGATGTTGACGTTGACGATGCCGCAGTCCGACCCCTCGGAGGAGGCGAACAGTTCCGCCTCTCGTTGGTCGGCGGTGAAGATGCTCGACGAAAGACCTTGTGGCACAGCGTTGTTCAGGGCGATGGCCTCGTCGATGTGGTCGTAGGGGAGCACCCACAGCAGCGGCGCGAACGTCTCGCGCAGGACGACCTCGGTCTGCGCGGGCAGGCGCACGATGGCCGGCCGCACGTAGAACGCCTCGGGCGCCGCGTCCTGCAGGAGCCGCTCCCCACCGACGATGAGCTCGCCACCCTCGGCGCGAGCCTGATCGATGGCCGTGACCATGGCGTCGTGGGCCCGCTGTCGGATCAACGGCCCGACGAGCGTTCCCTGGGCGAGCGGATCGCCGATCGGCAGCCGGCCGTAGGCGTCGGCCAGTCGCGCGGTGAGGTCGTCGATGACGGAGGAGTGCGCGATCACCCGACGCAGGGTCGTACACCGTTGACCGGCGGTCCCCGCCGCGGCGAAAACGATCCCTCGCACGGCGAGGTCCAGGTCGGCACTGGGCGCGACGATCGCGGCGTTGTTGCCGCCCAACTCAAGCAGGGACCGACCCAGGCGCTGGGCGACCCGCGGGCCGACCCGGCGACCCATCGGCGTCGACCCGGTGGCGCTGAGCAGGGCGACCGACGGGTGGTCGACCAGCGCCTGCCCGACCTCGGCGCCGCCGATGACGACCTGCGAGACCGACTCGGGCGCACCGTGCTCCGCCAATGCCTGCGCCAGGATCGACTGACACGCCAAGGCCGACAGCGGGGTCAGCTCCGACGGCTTCCAGACCAGCGTGTCGCCGCAGACCAGCGCGATCGCGGTGTTCCACGACCAGACGGCCACGGGGAAGTTGAAGGCCGAGATGACGCCGACGACCCCCAGCGGGTGCCAGGTCTCCATCAGTCGGTGGCCCGGGCGTTCCGAGGGCATCGTTCGACCGTAGAGCTGGCGGGAGAGACCGACCGCGAAATCGCAGATGTCGATCATCTCCTGCACCTCACCGCGTGCCTCGGAGGTGATCTTGCCGGCCTCGAGGCTGACCAGCGTGGCGAGGTCCTTCTGGTGGGTGCCGAGCAGGGCTGCGAAGCGCTTGACCAGCGCCCCGCGCTCGGGTGCCGGCACGCGCCGCCAGACCCGGAAGGCGTCCTCCGCCCGGTCGAGGGCGGCACCCACCTCCGAGGCGTCGTCCCACGTCAGGGTCGTCAGGGCCTGACCGTTGATCGGGGAGATGATCGACGCTCCGCCGCCCAGTGCGTCGAGGTCCACGCCGCAACGGGCGAGAGCGGCATCGGCCAGGGCCGACAGTTCGGTGCTGCTCGGGATCGTCCGGGTCGTCATGACTGGCTCCTTCGGCCGGGGGCGCCTTCACCCAGCATGACGCCCAGCGCCCGCCTACCTCCGCCGAATGATGGTTTCGGGCCGCTTCGCGACGGCTGGGGCGGCCCGAAACCATCACTCGACGGGTTGGGGTGTGCGGGTAGGGGCTCGGTCAGTCAGCGGCGGGGCCGGCCGGGGCACAGGTCCTCGCCCCAGAGCGATCGGTACGCCGTCGCGGGCGACTCGACGGTGTACCGGTCGAAGACGTTGTGATACCGGCGCCGTAGCGGCACGCTGGCGGCGCAACGAGCCGGTGCGTCGTACACCCGCGGTCCCATGACGACGATCTTGAGCGTCTGCTCACTGATGCCCAGACCGCGAGCTCGATCGGCTCGCGCCGCCATGCTGTTCGCCGGCGTCGCCAGACCCCCGATCAGCGCACCCCAGATGGCCAGGGCCACGATGACGCCCACGCCCCACTTCGGGCGCAGCAGGAGCCACGCCAACACCGGTGCCGCGAGGAGACAGAGCATGGACCAGAGCAACGGCGTGGACCGATAGGTCGAGGTGAACGCGGTGAGCACCGAGTCCTGGGCCTGGACGCTGACGCTCATCACGAGGGCTGTGGCGACCAGCGCGACGGCCCCGGCGATCCACAGGGCCGTCGCCCGCTCGACGATCGTCGCCGAGGCCACCGGGTCCAGCGACCGCTCGCCGACCGTTCGCCGCGCCATCGCCCCGGCCAGGGCCAGCGACGATGCCCCGATGAGGGTGAACATGATCAGCGCGCCGCTGCTCATCTGGAGACCGCCCACGCCGTCTCGGGCCACCGTGCCGGCACCCGAGGCCACCGGCATCGATCCGACGACACTGCGGACGGCGTCCACCGGCCACTGCAGGTCGATCCGGAGTCTGAAGCCCGGGTAGCAGCCGGGGCCGCGGCAGCCGTAGATCCGGATGAGCGTGCGGGTGACCGCCAGGGTGACGAGGCCACCGGCACTCAGCGCCAGCGTGGGAGCCAGCGGAACGGCCGCCGCGCCTGTGCGCCGGGCCCGCCACCACAGCACCCCCAGCAGGACGACGCTGAAGACCCCGGCGACGACGGTCATCTCGTAGTAGAGGACCACCGCGACGCCGACGATGAACAGGCCGACCGCCCACGCCCGCCGGGCCGGCGGCGACAGGTCCGGCCATCGCCGCGTGACGTGCAACAGCAGGGCCGCGGTGGCCAGGACGATGGCCACCGTGCCGAGACACAGCACCACGAAGGTGGTCCAGCCGCTGCGGTGCGTCACCGTGGCGTTCGCACCCGCGGCGTAGAGCACGGCGAAGATGATCGTCACCGCTCGGGCGTAGCCGGTTCGACCGAACAGCTCGCGCGCCAACCACGCGAAGGCCGCGATCGCCGCCAGGATGAGCAGGGCGCGGGTGATCGCCTCCACGACGTACAACTCGATCCCGAGGGCCTGGGCCACGGTCATGCCGAGGAAGTACTGCACCTCCTGGGCGAAGACCCCGACCGGAGTGATGCGCCCCTGGTGCAGCCGCCAGCGCATGTCGTGGATGACGAAGCCCGGGAGATTGAGCAGATTGCCGTTGATGTCATGGCGGGCCAGCAGGTAGTGGTACTTGCTGTCGCTGGTCACCGCGGCGAAGAGGGCAGGCGCCGTGAGCAGTGCCACCCCCAGGGCCACGAGAAGACCCTGCACCGACCGAGCCCAGCCCGGAATCCGGGGTGACCCGGGAAGCGGGAGAGCAATGGCCGTGGACCGGTTCATGAGCACAGCGGACTCCTTCGACGATGGGTCGCCGCCGCACTCATCTCGTCAGGCGCGCATCCATCCACGAGAGTACGTCGTCGACGACCTCGGCGCGATTGATCTCGTTGAGGATCTCGTGCCGCGCCTCGGGGTACGTCTTCACGGTGACATCGGCAACGCCCAGCCGCTCCAACTGCGCTCCGACCTCGGTGACCTTCGAACCGCCCACCGGGTCATCGGCACCGGCGATGATGAGCACCGGCAGCGACGTCGGAGTGCCGACGACCACCGCGTCGCGCTGCAACTCGGCGAGGCCGCCGAGCAGGTCGACGTAGAAACCGCTGGTGAAGGTCTGACCGCACAGGGGGTCGGCGACATACCGATCGACCTGCGTCTCGTCACGCGAGAGCCAGTCGAACTCGGTGCGGGCAGGCTTGAACTTCGCGTTGTACTGCCCGAACGTCAGGTTGGTCATGAGGCGGCTGGGGTGACGACGACCCCGCAGGCGCGACTCGAGGGCGGCGATGACCTGACCCGCCTTGCCCAATGCCCCCGGGTCGGTGGCCGTGCCCGAGAGGATGACCGCGGCCAGTCCGTCGCCGTACCGGGTGATGTACGTCCGGGCCAGCAGTGAACCCATGCTGTGTCCGAAGAGCACCACCGGCAGGTCGGGGAAGTCGGCGCGGGCCTGGGCGGTGAACAGGGCGAGGTCGTCGACGACGGTCTCCCAGCCGTGGACGTCGGCGAAGTATCCGCGATCGGCCGGGGCGGCGGTGAGCCCGTGCCCGCGGTGGTCGTTGGCATACACGACGTACCCGGCAGCGGTCAGGTCGCGCGCGAAGGCGTCGTAGCGGGCAGCGTGTTCGGCCATGCCGTGCGCGATCTGCACGATGGCGCGTGGCTCGTCCTCCGGCAGCCAGCGGTAGCCGCGCAACGACGCTCCGTCGTGAGCCTCGACGGTGACGGTGGGCTGCGGCCTTCCCTCGTGGACAACCATGTTCACTCCTGTGTGGACCCTCCGCCCGGCTGGCGGTTTCGAGGTCACGCTACCCTCACGAAGGTCGGTCAATCGGCCTCGCTCGCCCAAAGGAGTACAGCATGTCCGAGTCGGTCCATCACGCCACCCTGGCCGAGCCCTTGACCCTGCGTCGCGGGCCGGCGTGGCCCAACCGATTGGCCCTTGCTCCGCTGACGAACAAGCAGAGCCAGCGCGACGGGGCGCTGTCCGATGATGAGCAGCGCTGGCTGGTTCGACGGGCCGAGGGCGGTTTCGGGGTGGTTATGACGGCCGCGGCGTATGTCAGTGTCGAGGGCAAGGCCTGGGAGGGGCAGTTGGGGGTCCACGACGACGCCATGCTGCCGGGACTGACCCAGCTCGCCACGGCGATCCGCGCAGCCGGGGCGGTGTCGTCGGTCCAGCTGCACCACGGTGGTCGACGAGCCGACGCCCACGTCAGCGGCCAGCCGCTCGTGGCACCGTGGAATGACGCGAAGTACGCGGCACGTGCCCTGACCGTGCCCGAGATCGAGCACGTCGTCGACGCCTTCATCGGCGGTGCCGTACGGGCCCAGGAGGCCGGCTTCGACGGAGCGGAGATCCACGGCGCGCACGGGTACCTCATCGCCCAGTTCCTCGACACCCGGATGAACCACCGCACCGACCGCTACGGCGGTTCGCTGGAGAACCGCTACCGGATGATGCGTGAGATCGTCTCGGGCATCCGCGAGGCGACCTCGCCGGACTTCCAGGTCGGTCTGCGGCTCAGCCCCGAGCGGTACGGCATTCACCTCGAGGACGCGCAGGCGATCGTCGGCTGGGCGCTGGAGTGCGGCGACCTCGACTACGTCGACATCTCCTTGTGGGACGCGTTCAAGGCACCCCACGGTGACGACTCCGGCGATCGGCTGCTCATCGATGAGTTCACCTCGATCCCGCGCGGCGAGACCCGCCTGACGGTGGCCGGCAAGATCACCGGTGCCGCCGATGCGACCTGGTGCCTCGACCGCGGCGCGGACGCGGTGTTCGTCGGTACCGGGGCCATCCTCGCCCACGACTTCGCCCGTCAGGCGATCGCGGACGAGGCCTACCGCCATCCGGAACAGCCGGTGACGCGCGAACACCTCCGAGAGCAGGCCGTGGGGGAGGCGTTCGTCGACTACCTCGCGACGGGGTGGAGCGATTTCGTTATCTGAGGCTCTGTGTCATCTGAGGAGCGTCGTCAAACCAACGATCACGGGCCCTCGCCCGGGGCGACCTGCATGGCGAGGTAGTTCTCCAGCCCCACGCGGGCGATCGCGTCAAGCTGGCCCTCGAACCAGTCGGCGTGGCGCTCCTCGTCGAGCACCATCTCCTCGAACTTCGCGGCGGAGCCGTGATCGCCCAGGTCGTGGCATTCCTGCGCGGCCGCGTTGAAGGTGGCCACCGCGTCGATCTCGCTGGCCAGGGCGAGGCGCAGCATCTCCTCGGCGGTTTCGCCGACGGTGATGCCGTTGAGCTTCTGCACGTTGGGGTGGCCCTCGAAGAAGAGGATCCGGTTGATGAGGTCGTCGGCGTCCTTCATCTCATCGATGGACAGGTCGTAGAAGACCTTGCCCAGCTTCGGCAGACCCCAGTTGTCGAGCATGCGGGCGTGTAGGAAGTACGTGTTGACCACCGTCAGTTCGATGGTCAGCGCCTGGTTGAACAGTTCGACGATGCGTGGGCTAACTGGCTGCACGGTCCACCTCCGGGATGTCGGGTCGTTCCTGACGATGCTGGCACACCAACGCCTTGACGGAGAAGATGCAGGCACCGCAATCCTGACCCGCGCCCGTCGTACGGCACACCGCGGACAGGCTCGCGTTCCCGCTGTCGACGGCGGCCTCGACGTCACGATCGGTGACGACGGCGCAGTGGCAGACGATCAAGCGGGGCTCCCGAGGGGGTCGGCCCGGAGGTCCGGGTCAAGGTTAGGCGTGCCTAATGAACCTTAGGGGAGCCTTGCCTTCAGGCGCAACCGCTGCTCCGTGCCCGGTCGATCCAGGCCGCGATTTGGCAACACCACGTGGACCCGCACCACTTCGAGGCAGCGGCCGCCCTAGTCTGTTCCAGACACCCCCAGTGATGAACTGGCCGACGTGAGGAGCCACCCATGAAGTCGTCGTTCAAGTCCACCACCGTCCGCTCCCGCGCCGAAGCCGCCGAACTGCTTCGCGCCGTCGCCGATGCACTCGAATCCGACGGCTCTGTCGAACTCGAACTCAACGGGTCCGAGATCGAATTCGAGGTGCCCGCGGAGGTTGAATGTGAGGTCGAGGTCGAACTGGATGCCGCGGGGAGGAGTGAGCTCGAGGTCGAATTGAAGTGGCTGGCGCCGGGCGTGCGCGCCGACGACCTCGTCGCGAAGGACAAGGCCGTCCTGGACGACGACTTCGAGTCCGTCGGGGACGACGAGGCCATGCACGACGCCGATGCGCTCTGGGCCGAGGCCGAGTCGGTGGCCCTCGAGGGTGAGGAACCGGTGCTCGCCGCCACCGAGGACGTCGACTTCACGCTCGTACGAGCCGGTGTCGTGGGACCCGCCACGGGCATGTCCTGGGAGCGGGGCAACGCCGGGAAGTCCGACGCGGAGCAGGACGACGAGGTGGCGCTGACCTCGGCGACCATCGCGGCCACGACGCCGGCGGAGTTCCCGCACGGGCCCGCCGCCCAGAGTTGAACCGGCGACGGGGTAACGCGTGACGGAACCGACAGTTGCGCCCACGGGCGGCAATCCGTGGAACATCCCCAACCTCTTGTCGGTCCTGCGACTCATCGCGGTTCCGGTCTTCCTCTGGGCGATCCTGACCCATCACGACGTCCTGGCGGTCGTCATCCTCGTGGCCTCCGGCCTGACGGACTGGCTCGACGGCAAGATCGCTCGCGCGTTCAACATGACCAGTCGACTGGGGGAGCTGCTCGACCCCATCGCCGACCGGCTCTACATCGTCACGACGATCCTCGGCCTGGGGATCCGCGGCGTGGTGCCGTGGTGGTTGGTGGTGGCTCTCCTGGGCCGCGACGTCCTCCTCGCCATCCTCATGGCGTGGGCCCGGCGATTCGGCATCTTCGGGGTGCCGGTCCAGTTCGTCGGCAAGATGGCCACCTTCGCGTTGCTCTGCGCGTTCCCGGTCGTGCTGCTGCCCCATGCCGTTGACGCGACGACGATCTGGGCACGTCCGCTGGGCTGGGCGCTGATGACCTGGGGCCTGGGGCTGTACTGGTTCAGCGCTGTCGTCTACGCCGCCGAGATCGAACAGATCGCCCGGGCGAACGGCGCCGAGGGGCAGGAGGCGATCGATGGCGACGACTGACGGCACCGAGGACCCGACCACCGGGCCGGCGCGCCGCCCCGACGAGTCGATGACCCTGCTCACGGCCCTGCTCGAGCGACCCCTGGACCCGTCCTATCAGGCTGCCGCGGACCACCGGGTGTCCAAGGGGTTGCCCCCGGCGACCTCGTGGCGAACCCCGACGGCCATCATCACGGCGCTGCTCGTGGGCGCGTTGCTCGGGGTGAGTGCGCGCACCCTCGTTCCGCGTCAGCAGTTGGCCTCGCCGGTCAAGGCCGAGATCATCCAACAGATCCAGACGCGCCAGCAGGAGGCCGACGCCGGCGAGGCGCAGGTCCAGGCCCTGCAATCGGAGGTGTCGAACCTGGAGCAGAGCGCGGCGGCGGGCGCCGGCACCGGGCTGAGCGCCGAGCAACTCGACACGCTGCGGCGCGTGGCCGGCACCGTGGAGGTCAGCGGACCGGGCCTGGTCGTCACCCTCGACGACGCCCGAGCGACCGACGGCAGCGCCGACGGGAATCCGCGCACCGGAGTCAGCGACGACGGGCGGGTCATGTCGAAGGACCTGCAGATCGTGGCCAACGCCCTCTGGGCCGCGGGGGCGGAGTCGATGGCCATCAACGGTCAACGCCTCACCTCCCATACGGCGATCCGGTTTGCCGGAGAGGCGATCCTCGTCAACTTCCGCCCGCTCGTACCCCCGTACGTCGTCGAGACGATCGGCGATGCGAAGGCGCTGGAGTTGGCGTTCGGTGCCGGCACCGGCGGGGCGTACCTGAAGACCCTCTCGTCGAACTTCGGCATCCGAACCTCGGTCGAGACGGCCGATCACCTGACCCTGCCCGCGGCGGCCCAGATCGGCTCCCGCGAGGCCACACCCCTACGTCCCGGCGAGTCGACACCCCCGACCGTCCGGGTGACCCCCAAGGAGAGCGCTTCGTGATTCCGATCATCGGACTGGTCATCGGCATCGCCATCGGTGTCGTGCTCAACCCCGACGTGCCGCTGTGGTTGCAGCCCTACCTCCCGATTGCCGTGATCGCCGCCCTCGACGCGATCTTCGGCGGTATTCGGGCCACCCTGGACGGCATCTTCAACGACAAGGTCTTCGTCGTCTCATTCATCTCCAACGTCATCGTCGCCGCGTTCATCGTCTTCATCGGTGACCAGTTGGGGGTGGGCAGTCAGCTCACCACCGGCGTCGTCGTCGTCCTGGGCGTGCGCATCTTCGCCAACGTCGCCTCGATCCGCCGACACCTCTTCAAGGCATGAGCATCTCGAGCGGGTCGGCGCCGGAGCAGCAGCCGGGCTCCGAGGAGCCGCGATCCGAGGAGCCGAGGCTCACGGGCATGGTGCTCGTCGAGCCCGATCACCCGGACCACCCCGACAACCGGGACGCCCGGAAGGGCTCGCGGAAATCGACCCCTCCGGCCTCCGGGGGCGGCGGGACGGACGTGCCGCGGATGGCGTGGGGCCGTTTCGCCCGGGCTATGCGTCCCCAACTCAACCGCGGGAGCGTCGTCGGGTTGCTCATGGCGATTCTGCTGGGCTTCGCCATCTCGACGCAGGTGCAGTCGACGCGCAATCAGAGCCTGGAGACCCTGCGCGAGGAGGACCTCGTGCGGATCCTCGACGACCTGTCCCAGACGAACACGCGTCTGGACCGGGAGATCATCGATCTCGAGCGCACCCGCGACGACCTGCGCACCGGGGCCGGCCCGGCGGCGGCGAAGGCCGCACGCGATCGCGCTGACACCCTCGGGATCCTCGCCGGCACCCTGCGCGCCACCGGCCCGGGCATCACCATGACGATCAACGACCCGCAGCGCACCGTCCAGGCAGCCAACCTCATCGATGTCGTGCAGGAGCTGCGTGACGCCGGAGCCGAGGCCATCCAGATCGGTTCGGTGCGGGTCGTGGCCAGCACGTCGTTCACCGACAACGACGGGATCGAGGCCGACGGCACCCGGCTGCAGGCGCCGTACCGGATCATCGCCATCGGCACCCCGGCGACCATGTCCTCGGCGATGGCCATCCCCGGCGGGGTGTCCGACACGATTCGACGGCTCGGCGGGTCGACAAAGGTCGAGGAATTCGAGAGCGTGACGGTGGACGCGTTGCACAGTGTCCAAGCGCCTCGTTACGCTCAGCCGGTGCCCACGACGGCGCAGTGACCGGTCACCGATCAAGGAGAACCATGAGCGACCTGGAGTACCCCGAAGACCTCCGCTACACCGCCGACCACGAGTGGGTGCGCGAGGGCAACGAGGGCGTCGTGCGGATCGGGGTCACTGCCTATGCCCAGGACGCCCTGGGTGATGTCGTCTTCGTCAACCTCCCCACCGTGGGCGACGAGGTCGCCGTCGGTGACGCGGTCGGTGAGATCGAGTCGACCAAGTCCGTCAGCGACCTCTACGCCCCCGTGGCCGGTGAGGTCGTGACGGTCAACGAGGCACTGGCAGCCACCCCCGAACTCGTGAACTCCGACCCGTATGGTGAGGGCTGGATGTACGAGCTGCGTCTGGACGTGGAGGCCACCACCGACGACCTGCTCGATGCCGGTGCCTACGAGGCCCAACTCGCCTGACGGAGGACGAAATGACTGACAACGACAACCTCGCGCCGGACCCCGCGACCCAGCGTCTGCAGAACGCCGGGGCCCACTCCGCGTTCGAGGGTGCCGACCTCGACGAGCGCCACCTGACCCGGGACGAGCAGGCGACCGTCGACGCCCTGGTCCCCGGCACGGCCCTGCTCATCGTGCTGCGCGGTCCCAACAGCGGAGCGCGGTTCCTCCTCGACAACACCGAGGTCACCGCAGGCCGCGGCTCGGACAGCGACATCTTCCTCGACGACGTGACGGTCTCGCGCCGGCACGCGGTCTTCAGCCGCGAGGGCGGGTTCACCGTCCGCGACGTCGGCTCGCTCAACGGCACCTACGTCAATCGCGAGCGCATCGACTCCGCGCCGCTGCAGACCGGCGACGAGGTGCAGATCGGCAAATTCCGATTGGTCTTCTACGCCGCTCACTCCTGACCGCCGCGGTGTCCACTCCCGGGGAACTGACGATCGGGGCGGTCGTCGACGAACTGCGCCCGGATTTCGACGACGTCTCCATATCGAAGATCCGCTACCTCGAGGCCGAGGGGCTGGTCAGCCCGCGCCGCACGACCGCGGGCTACCGGCTCTTCAGCCTCGACGATGTCCAGCGGCTGCGGTACATCCTCACCGCCCAACGTGACCGATTCCTCCCGTTGCGCGTCATCCGCGAGGAACTCGACGCCATCGATCGCGGTACCATGACACCGCACGGCGGCGAGGGCGCGGCCGGAGCGCCGCAGGCCCCGGTCAGCGACGGCGTGCCGCGGGCGAAGGACCTGGCCGCCCCCACGACGCTCCGCCTGACCCGGCATGAGCTCGGTCAACGTACCGGTCTGACGGGCGCCCAACTCGAATCGCTCGTCGGGTACGGGCTGATCGCCCCGGACGGGGAGTACCTCGATGAGGACGACCTCGTCGTGGCCAGTGCGGCGGCGAGTCTGATCCAGTTCGGCATCGAGCCTCGGCATCTTCGGCCCTTCGTCAGCGCCGCCGACCGGGAGGTGACCCTCGTCGGTCACGCGGTCTCGCAGCGCGGTCCGGGCCGATCGCCGACCGCGTCGACCCCGGCGTCGGGCTCGGCCTCCACCAGCGTGATCGCGGCCGAGGTGGCCCGCCAGTGCCTGGCGCTGCACGTCGCTCTGGTGCGCAAGGCGCTGCGGCAGCAGTCCTGAGGGTGCGCGGCCCACGTCACCGTTGGGCACGACGCTCCGCCGTCGGCGGATTTGTGGTGACCCTGCCCGCCGATCGGGTTACCGTGGAGGGGTGAAGCCGTTGGACGTGCTGGGAGTCCGTGTCGAGATGCCGGCCTCGTCGCCGGTGGTCCTGTTACGCGAGCGTGGGGGCGATCGCTATCTACCCGTGTGGATCGGTGCCACCGAGGCGACCGCCATCGCGTATGCCCAACAGGGGGTCGTGCCGCCGCGGCCACTGACCCATGACCTGCTCAAGAACGTCATCGACGCGCTCGGGCGCACCCTCAAGTTGGTGCGCATCGACGGGCTCATCGACGGGGTGTTCCACTCCACGCTCGTGTTCGACAACGGGGTGGAGGTCAGTTCGCGCACCTCGGACGCGATCGCGCTGGCCCTGCGCACCGGCACCGAGGTCGTCACGAACGACGAGCTGCTCGCCCAGGCGGGTGTCCTGTCCGGGCCGGACGACGACGAGGCCGCCCACGAGAACGAGGAGCAGGAGGTCGAGCAGTTCAAGGAGTTCCTCGACACGATCTCGCCGGAGGACTTCGGCGACCCCGGGCCGCACTGACCCGGCTCGCCGAGAACAAGTCACACACGCAACACCCGTCACAGCAGTACACTCAGGTAACACTCGGATAACGACGCTCCGGCCCCGGGGTGTCGCGGGCGTCGGTGATTGACCCCGCCGCAGGCGGACCGTAACGTCGCAGATGTGGCCGGATCCGCCGGTCGAGACATGGAGGCATGGTGAGCGCAGGCAGCACCGCGGGTCAGCCGGCGACCCACGCAACCCGCACGCCGACCCAGGGCGTGCTCTTCGACGACGATCTGCCCGACCTGTCCGAGGACCTCGGCTACCGCGGTCCCATCGCCTGCAAGGCGGCCGGCATCACCTACCGCCAACTCGACTACTGGGCTCGCACGGGGCTGGTGGAACCATCGGTGCGCGATGCCTCGGGTTCGGGCACCCAGCGCCTCTACGGCTTCCGCGACATCCTCGTGCTCAAGGTCGTCAAGCGACTTCTCGACACCGGCGTGTCACTCCAGCAGATTCGTACCGCCATCCAGGCCCTGCGCGAACGCGGTGTCGAGGACCTGGCCGGGATCACCCTGATGAGCGACGGCGCCTCCGTGTACGAGTGCACCAGCGCCGATGAGGTCATCGACCTCGTGCAGGGCGGTCAGGGTGTCTTCGGGATCGCTGTCGGGCGCGTGTGGCGCGAGGTCGAGGGCACCCTGGCCGAACTGCCGGCCGAGCGGGCCGACGCGACCGAGCCGGTCGTGCACCCGGGTGACGAACTCAGCGCTCGTCGCGCCAAGCGCGGCGCCTGAACGGCCTCGCCTGTAATCTGACGGTTGGTCACCTCCTCCGTCCCGAGGGGGCGTTGAACAGCAGGAGTTGCCGTGAGCCAACCGTCTCAGTCCGCCCTTCCCGCCTTCGCCGCCCGGCACATCGGGCCGCGCGAGAGCGATCTGCCTGAGATGCTCGCGACCGTCGGCACGTCCAGTCTGGACGCCCTGGCCGACGCGGCCGTTCCCGCCGTCATCCGCACCCACCTCGACGTCGCCATCCCGGCGGCCGCGACCGAGGCCGAGGTCCTGGCCGAACTGCGGGCCCTGGCCGCCGGCAACGAGGTGTTCACCTCGCTGATCGGGCAGGGGTACTACGGCACCCACGTCCCGTCGGTGATCCAGCGCAACGTCCTCGAGAATCCCGCGTGGTACACCGCCTACACGCCCTACCAACCGGAGATCAGCCAGGGCCGCCTGGAGGCCCTGCTCAACTTCCAGACGATGGTCGGCGACCTCACCGCGCTCCCGGTCGCCGGGGCGTCGCTGCTCGACGAGGGCACCGCCGCGGCCGAGGCGATGACGCTCATGCGGCGGGTGTCCAAGGTGGCCAAGGACGCGGTGCTCCTCGTCGACACCGACGTGTTCGCCCAGACGCGTGCGGTCATGGGCACCCGCGCCCGACCGCTGGGCCTGGAGATCGTCGACGCCGACCTGTCCGGGGTGTCCTCGGTCGACGGCCTGCGGGCTGTCGCCGGGGGCCGCGAGGTCTTCGGCGTCCTGGTCCAGTACCCCGCGGCCAGCGGGGAGATCCGGGATTGGCGGGCGCTCACCGCGGCGGCCCACGAGGTCGGCGCGCTGGTCGCGGCCGCGGCCGACCTTCTGGCGTTGACCCTGCTCACACCGCCGGGGGAGTGGGGCGCCGACATCGCGGTGGGGACCACCCAGCGCTTCGGGGTGCCGATGGGCTTCGGCGGGCCGCACGCCGGCTACATGAGCGTGCGCGCGGGGCTCGAGCGGTCCCTGCCCGGTCGACTGGTCGGCGTGTCGGTCGATGCCGACGGCAACCCGGCCATGCGGTTGGCGCTGCAGACGCGGGAACAGCACATTCGCCGCGAGAAGGCCACGTCGAACATCTGCACCGCCCAGGTGCTCCTGGCCGTGATGGCCTCGATGTACGCGGTGTACCACGGCCCGGCCGGGTTGACCGAGATCGCCGGGCAGGTGCGTGGCAAGGCGGCGTTCCTGGCCGGCGCGATCGACCCGACCCACGCCCACGTCGTCACCCAGCGCTACTTCGACACGCTGCGGATCGCCGTGCCCGGCCGGGCCGATGAGGTCGTCGCCACGGCCCGGGCGGCCGGGATCAACCTCTGGCGCGTCGACGTCGACCACGTGTCGGTGTCGGTCGACGAGACCACCACACCGGCGACGCTGGCGGCACTGGTGGGAGTGTTCGGCGGGGCGCAGACCCCAGCCGTGAACTGGCCCTCGAACGACGCTCCGGTGAACGAGGCTCCGGTGAACGACGCTCCCGTGTTCGAGGCGCCCGCGTACGAGCCGCCGTTCGCCCGGACGAGCGCATTCCTCACCCACCCGGTCTTCCACGAGTACCGCTCGGAGACGCAGATGATGCGGTACCTGCGCCGGCTGGCCGATCGCGACTTCGCCCTCGACCGCGGCATGATCCCGCTCGGCTCGTGCACGATGAAACTCAACGCCGCCACCGAGATGACCGCCATCACCTGGCCGGAGTTCTCGAGCATCCACCCGTTCGCGCCGGCCGACCAGACCCGCGGCATCCGTGAGCTCATCGACCAGCTCTCCGGGTGGCTCTGCGAGGTGACCGGCTACGACGCGGTCTCACTCCAGCCCAACGCCGGGTCTCAGGGCGAGCTCGCCGGCCTGCTCGCGATCCGTGGCTACCACGCCGCGCGGGGGCAGGCGCAGCGCAACATCTGTCTCATCCCGGCCAGCGCCCACGGCACGAACGCGGCCAGCGCCGTCATGGCCGGCATGAAGGTGGCCGTGGTGCGGACCGACCCTGCCACCGGGTCCATCGACATGGACGACCTCCAGGCCAAGGTCGAGGCCCACCGCGACGACCTCGCCGCGATCATGGTCACCTACCCCTCCACCCACGGGGTCTTCGAGGACACGATCAGCAAGCTGTGCCACCTCGTGCACGACGCCGGCGGTCAGGTGTACGTCGACGGTGCCAACCTCAATGCCCTCATGGGCCTGGCCCGGCCCGGGGAGTTCGGCGCCGACGTCAGCCACCTCAACCTGCACAAGACGTTCTGCATCCCGCACGGCGGCGGTGGCCCGGGCGTCGGACCGGTCGCGTGCCGCAGCCACCTCGCCCCCTACCTGCCCAACCATCCGCTCGATGCCGAGGCGGGCCCGGCCACCGGCGCCGGTCCGGTCTCCGCCGCGCCGTTCGGATCGGCGAGCATCCTGCCGATCTCGTGGGCGTACGTGCGGCTCATGGGCGGGGCCGGGCTGGCGCGGTCCAGTCAGATCGCGGTGCTCAACGCCAACTACATCGCCGCGCGGCTGCGCGAGCATTACCCGGTGCTGTACTCCGGTGACGGCGGTCTGGTCGCGCACGAGTGCATCCTCGACCTGCGCGACCTCACCAAGGCCACGGGCGTGACCGTCGACGACGTCGCCAAGCGCCTGATCGACTACGGGTTCCACGCCCCGACGATGTCGTTCCCGGTCGCCGGCACGCTCATGGTCGAGCCGACCGAATCCGAGGACCGCGGCGAGATCGACCGGTTCTGCGACGCGATGATTGCCATCCGCGACGAGATCCGCGCGGTCGAGAGCGGTGAGATCGCGGCGGCCGACACCGCGCTCCGTCACGCCCCGCACACCGCGGCGAGCCTGGTCGGGGACTGGGATCACGCCTATGACCGGGCCACGGCGGTCTACCCGGGCGGGATGGACCCGCTGACCAAGTACTGGCCCCCGGTCCGGCGCATCGACGGCGCCTACGGTGACCGTCATCTCGTCTGCTCCTGCCCCTCACCCGAGGAACTGGCGGAGCTCTGATGGGCCGGGAGATCGCCGCCCAGACGTACCCACGGGAACAGCGGCGGCGCTACCGGGAGCGAGTGCGGCAGGACCTCGACGTCTTCGCCGATCTGTTGGCGCACCACGACTTCGACGCCGACCGGCGCATGACCGGTGTCGAGGTCGAGATGAGTCTGGTCGGGCCCGGTGAGGAGCCGGCCATGATCAACGAGTCGGTCCTCGCCGCGATCGGGCAGGAACGGTTCCAGAGCGAACTCGGCCGGTACAACATCGAACTCAACCTGCCGCCGCGTGAACTGGGCGGAGCCTCGTTGCGCGAGTTCGAGGACGAGTTCGTCGAGGCCCTCATGGTGGCCGAGCGCGGCGCGGCCGGCAACGACGCGCACGTGGCGCTGGTCGGGATCCTGCCCACCCTGCGCGACGCCGACCTGACGGCGGATTGGATCACGCCGAGCAACCGGTTCATCGCCCTCAACGACGCGATCATGGCGGCCCGTGGTGAGGAGATCGATCTCGACATCACCGGGCCCGACGGCGAGCGGGTGCGGCGCTACAGCGACAACATCGCCCCGGAGTCGGCGTGCACCTCGGTGCAGTTGCACCTCCAGGTCTCGCCCGATGAGTTCGCGTCGTATTGGAACGCGGCCCAGGCGATCACCGGGGTCCAGGTGGCCCTCGGCGCGAACAGTCCATTCCTGTTCGGGCGACGGTTGCACGCCGAGACGCGCATCGCGCTGTTCCGGCAGTCCATCGACACCCGAACCCCGGAACTGCGCAATCAGGGGGTGCGCCCGCGGGCGGTCTTCGGGGAGCGCTGGATCACCTCGATCTTCGATCTCTTCGAGGAGAACGTCGCGTACTACACCTCGCTGCTGCCCGAGCTCAGCGACGAGGACCCGGTGGCCGAGCTGGCCTCCGGGGCGGCCCCGCTGCTGACGGACCTGCGTCTGCACAACGGCACGATCTACCGCTGGAACCGCCCGATCTACGACGTCGTCAACGGCCGCGCGCACCTGCGGGTCGAGAACCGGGTGCTCCCGTCGGGACCGACCGCGATCGACGTCACGGCCAACGCGGCGTTCTACCACGGGATGGTCGAGGCGCTGGCACGCGCCGACCGGCCGATGTGGTCGCGGATGCCGTTTGCGGTGGCCGAACGCAACTTCGAGGCCGGCGCGCGGGGCGGGCTCGACGCGGAGGTGCGGTGGCCCGGGTTGGGCAAGCAGTCCGTCAACGACCTGGTGCTGCAGGAACTGCTACCGCTGGCCCAGACCGGTCTGGAGTCGCTCGGTGCCGACGGGCCCACCATCGACCGGTATCTCGGTGTGCTCGAGGGCCGTTGCGCGCGGGACGTCAACGGGGCGATCTGGCAGTCGCGGGCCGTGGAGAGGTTCGAGGAGCGCGGTGAGTCACGGGCCTCCGCGTTGGCCCAGATGGTGCGTCTCTATCGGGAACACAGTCTGACCAACGCGCCGGTGCACACGTGGCCGCTGCCATAGGCCGGCGTGATCAGCCGGCCGCCGGCGTGCTCACGTCGCCGCGGGTGGCGGGCACGTTCCACTCGTGGATGCAGGGTTGTTCGCGTTCGTAGCGCAGCACGCACACCGACCCGGCATCGAGCAGGAGGTTGGCCCCGAAGCGCGGCGCCTCGCGGAGGAACACGGCGGTGAGGACGCGCAGGGCGTGACCGTGCCCGACGAGCGCGACGTCCTGATCCTGGAGGACCGGGCCGATGCGGCGCAGCACCCGGGAGGCGCGCGCGGCGACCTCCTCGACCGTCTCGCCGGGGGAGTCCGCACCCGGCACGACCCCGTCGCTGAAGACGGTCCACATGTATCCCAGCTCCTCGCGGATGTCGTGGGTCGTGCGCCCCTCGTAGCCGCCGTAGTCCCACTCGAGCAGGTCCGGGTCGACGGCGTCGGGCACCAACCCGGCCAACTCCGCCGTGCGCTGGGCCCGTTGGAGCGGGGAGACCAGCACCAGACCGAATCGATGTCCCGCCAGTCGTGGGGCCAAGGCGCGGGCGTCCTCCTCACCCTGGGGCAGGAGCGGCAGATCGGTGCGGCCGGTGTGGCGACCGTCGAGGGACCACTGCGTCTGACCGTGCCGCAGCAGCACGAGGCTCCCGTTGGGCGAGGGCGGTTCGTAGGAGGGAGTACGCGCGCTGGCCATACGCATCAGCCTAGGGGGATCACTGCGCGACAAGGGGAATCACGACACGAGCGGAATCAGGCCGTACATTTGGGGGATGGCCCGATTCGTGGAACTGCACCCCGTGAACCCGCAGCCGCGCCTCGTCGAGAAGATCGTCGAGGGAATCCGCAACGGAGCCCTCGTGGCCTACCCGACCGATTCGGGTTACGCCCTCGGCGGCCGCCTCTCCGATCAGAGCATCAAGGACCGGATCCGTGATATCCGTCGGCTCGATGACAAGCATCACTACACCCTCATGTGCCGAGACTTCGCGCAGATGGGCCAGTTCGTCCACGTCGACAACGCCATCTTCCGGATGGTCAAGGCGGCCACCCCCGGGCCGTACACCTTCATCCTCCCGGCCACCAAGGACGTGCCGCGTCGCCTGCTGCATCCGCGCAAGAAGACGGTCGGGGTGCGCATCCCCGACCATCACATCGTGCAGGCGCTGCTGACCGAACTCGGTGAGCCCATGCTGTCGAGCACGCTGATCCTGCCCGACGTGGAGCACCAGCCCACGCACGGGTGGGAGGTCAAGGAGGCACTGGACTCCGTCGTCGACATCGTCATCGAGGAGTCCGACGACGACGCGGAGCTCATGGTGGCCGAGCCGACCACGGTGATCGACTTTTCCAGCGGCGAACCCGTGCTCGAACGGATCGGTGCTGGGGACCCGACGCCCTTCGAGTGAGCGCACCCGCCGGGCCGAGCCCTAGTATGGCGGGCATGAGGTCCACCGTCCCAGCCGCGGCCGCGCCGCCCGCGCTGGTCTACGACGAGGCGCTGCGCGAACGCATCTCCGGGCATCTGGCCCGCCATGAGCGCCGCGTCGCCGATCTGGAGGGGCGTCGCCACGCGGCCGTCGCGGTCGTGTTGGTCGACTCCCAGCCCGGTGAGGTGCGCGTCGACCCGTACGCGCTCTCCGGCGACTGGGCCCAGGCGAACGTCCCCGGCGATGTGTCGAACCTGGATGGTCGCATGGTCAACGTCTCCGGCGGAGCGGCGTTCGTCCTGTGTCGTCGCGCGGCCCGCCTCAACGCCCACTCCGGTCAGTGGGCGCTGCCCGGTGGTCGGCTCGATGCAGGGGAGACACCCATCGACGCGGCGCTGCGGGAGCTCGACGAGGAGTGCGGCGTGCGGCTTCCCGACTCCGCGGTGTTGGGCCTGATGGACGACTACCCGACCCGATCGGGCTACGTGATGACGCCGGTCGTCGTGTGGGGAGGTGGGCCGTTGGAGCTGCGGCCCCAGCCCGACGAGGTGGCGGCGGTGTACCGCGTCGGGTTGAACCAGCTGACTCGTCCCGACTCCCCGCGGTTCGTGACGATCCCCGAGAGCGACCGGCCCGTGGTGCAGGTGCCCCTCGGTGGCGACCTGATCCACGCACCCACCGGCGCGGTGCTCGTGCAGATGCGCTGGCTCGGACTCGAGGGGTCGGACCGGCCCGTGCACGACTTCGAGCAGCCCGTCTTCGCCTGGAGCTGACCGATCCTCATGGACGTGCTTCACCTGCTCGGTGACATTCTTCAGGTCGCCCGCGGTGCCATGGGGCTCGACTCCGAGGTGATCAGTCGGGTGGACAGCGGCGGCCGGGAGTTCGTCGTCGCCCTCGGCGTCGCCCTGCTGGCCGGGATCTCGTCGGTGCTGGGGCGATGGGCGGTGCTGGCGATCAACGGGGTCCGCGGCGGGCGCCTCGTGCTCTCGATCGTCGTGGCCTCGCTCGTACCGTTCATCCTGTACACCCTGACCGCGGTGGCCGTCTGGGGCACGGCCACGGTCGTGCTGGGCGATGCTCCCAGCCTGGGCCGGGTCGTGCCCGTGGTCCTGCTGGCCACGGCACCGCACATCTGGGGGTTCCTCGTCCTGGTGCCCTACCTCGGTCCCGGGATCGAGCGGATTCTGTCGGTGTGGGGGGCCCTGGTCCTGTGGACGGGAGTGGCCGTCGTCCTGGACGTGGACCGCTGGACCGCGCTGGGCATCTCGGTGGCGGCGTGGGCGATCACGCGGGTGGGCGCATGGCTCATGGCGCGTCCGCTGCAGTGGGTGCGCGACACCATCTGGCGACTCGCGACAGGGACGCCCATGCAACTGACCGTGCAGGACGTGCTCGACGCCTTCCCGATGCCGGAGCCCGACCCGCAGGAGGGGCAGCGTTGATCGAGATCCTCATCGGCATCGTCGTCATCATCGTCGTGGCCCTGCTGTTGTCTCCGCTCGAGTCGCTGGCGTGGTGGTCGAGGGAGGGACAGGCAGAGTCGCGCAAACGCGCGCGACAGCTGCACCAGGCCGTCGGGGAGCACCCCCATGCGCTGCCGGGGACCGACCCGTCGTCCGGCCACTACCTCGTGTTCCTCTCGGGCATCGCCACGATCGGTGGGGACTACCTGCCCAGCGGGGAGCGGGCCATCCTCGACGCACTGGACGAGCGGCTCCCCGCCACCCGGGTGGTCCGCGACGTCTTCCCGTACTCCGCGGAGAACCGCGGGCTGACCGCCCGGCGGCCGACGGCCTGGCTCTGGCGTCGCGCCCGCCGGTTGCGCAGCCGCGGGGTGATCATCGGGTACGCGATCAACATCCGGAACGTCATCCAACTCATCGTCTCGGCGGACAACCGGTATGGCCCGGTGTACAGCGCCGGCCTGGCCCAGCAGATCTGGGCCGGCCTGCTGCGGGCCGGCTACCGCCCGGCGGAGCGTCGCCCGGTGACGTTGTTGGCGTGGAGCGGCGGAGCTCAGATGGCGCTCGGCTCGGTCTGGTACCTCGCCTCGCTCGGACTGGACGTGCGACTGGTCTCCGTCGGTGGTGTCATGGCCAACGACCCGGGGGTGCGCCGGGTCAAGCACCTCTGGCACATCCGCGGAACCAAGGACCGCATCCAGTTGATCGGCAAGGTGTTCTTCCCCGGGCGTTGGCCGGCAGCCCGGAACTCGGCGTGGAACAAGGCGCTGGCCGAAGGCCGTGTCAGCGAGCACGTCATCGGCACGATGAAGCACTGCGGCTCGGACTCGTACATGGACTCCGACGCCATGGCCCCCGACGGCCGGTCGTTCGCGGACACAACGATCGACACCATTGCCGATCTCATCGTCGAGGCCGGCTTGGACCCCGGTCTCCCGGAGGGTGGGCCCGCCACGGGCGGCCGTCTGCGGGTGCAGCGTGGTGAGTCAGCCGGATCTGAGCCGGTGGACCTCGCGGGAGAGGTTGGCCCGGGCCGGTGAGTCCCACTTGGCGTGGGCGACGTCACCGACGTACAGCCGCTCGCGGGTGAGGAAGTCGTCGAGCACTAAGGCTCGTCCCTGACGAAACAGGTCGACCGGCACCTCCGAGTACTCGGCCCGCACGTCGCGGGCGTAGGCGTCATAGCGGCCGGGGTCGGCACCGAGAATGGCGAGGTCGGCGTCGCACAGGGCGATGCCGTCATGGTCCGAGTGCTCGACGTGGTGTCCCGCAGTGAGGAGCACCAGCCGGGTGACCTCATCGATCTCCGCGACCGGCACATGCGCAGACAGCGCGACGATGGCCAACTCGGCCGAGTCTGACTCGTCCTGCCCGGGTCGGCCCTCGTAGATCGCGTCATGGAACCAGGCCGCAAGCCGCAGCGCCCGTGACGGGTGGGCGACCTGCGCAGACCCGAGCGCCTCCAGAACCTCGAGCAGGTGACGTTGGTCGTGGTAGCGGCGGGATCGATCACCCCACCGTTCCAGCAACTCCTCGCCGACCGCGGGGGCCTGGGGGAGCACGGTGGCCCAGTGCTGTCGCAACGTCGAGACCCGCGTCGTGGTCTGTGCGCGTCGGGCTGCCCCCGAGAGGCGCAGGCCACTGGCGATGAGCCGACGCACGAGCTCCGTGCCGGACACCGCGAGGGCACCGAGGGCCACCGCCGGAGAGTGCAGCTCCTGCGGGATGTCGTAGTGGTCCTGATCGAAGGCACGGGGGTGTGCCCCGAGCCGGTCGGCGAACTCGTGCAGTTCCTCCAGCGAGGCATCGGAGACCAGGTGGGAGAAGAGCGTCCCGCGGGCCGGCCACTGCGGGGGATCGATGAGCACGGCCATTTCCGCAGGATACCGAGGCCGACCACCCCCCGAAAGCCGCCGAGGCTCGCCACCCGGTCGAGCTGGGCTCCGGTGGCTCGTGCCGGCCAAGTGCAAGAATCGAGGGATGGCATCGACACCCCGCATGGACAAAGCCGTCTACGAGGCTGAGCTGTACCACCTGCAAGGTGAACTGGTGAAGCTGCAGGAATGGGTCAAACGGGAGGGCGAGCGACTGATCGTCGTCTTCGAGGGCCGGGATGCCGCCGGCAAGGGCTCGACGATCAAGCGATTCAACGAGTATCTCAACCCGCGGCAGACGCGGATCGTCGCGCTGCCGGTGCCGACCGAACGGGAGCGGACGCAGTGGTACTTCCAGCGCTACATCGAGCACCTGCCGGCCGCCGGCGAGATCGTCCTGTTCGACCGTTCCTGGTACAACCGCGCCGGTGTCGAGAAGGTCATGGGGTATTGCACTCCCGATGAGTACCGCCGATTCCTGCACCAGTGCCCGATCTTCGAGCGGCTCCTCGTGGAGGATGGCATCCGCGTCCTGAAGTACTGGTTCTCCGTGTCCGACAAGGAGCAGTACCGCCGATTCGCCTCGCGATTGACCGACCCGATGCGGCGGTGGAAGTTGTCTCCGACGGACGTGAAGTCGTTGTCGATGTGGGAGGAGTACTCGCGCGCCAAAGACGAGATGCTCGTGCACACGGACATTCCCGAGGCCCGATGGAACATCGTCGAGTCCGAGGACAAGCGTCGTTCCCGGCTGAACATGATCGCCGACGTCCTGACGAAGGTGCCGTACGTCGAGGTCGAGGCCCCGGTTCTGGAGCTCCCGCCGCGCCCGAAGTCCAAGGGATACATCCGCATGGACAAGTCCCTTCAGCACGAGGTGGCCGACCATGCTGCCGCGGTCGAGGCCATGAACGGCCTCAAGCCGGGGGAGAAGCGCGAGAACGGGAGCAAGAACCGCGAGGTCACGGTCAGCGGAGCCCCGCAGGACTGGCCTACCGCTCCCTAACTTCGCTGCCCCTCACAGGGGCAGACTTCTCCCTTGGTGCGGGGCGTGGTCATGGTCGCCTCCGGTGGAAGCCGGGTCTC
>NZ_BCRE01000069.1 GCF_001552435.1 Kribbia dieselivorans NBRC 106261 | reverse complement strand
GGCCGGGGTGCCCACCCACGAGGGCTGCCGCCTGGTCGAGCCGATGGCTCCGCGGCAGGCCGCCGCGGTGGAGGGCGCGCGCCTGCCGACGCTGGCCGAGCACGTGGCCGCGGTCGAGGGGTTGGCGGCACGCCAAGACCATGTGCTCATCGAAGGGGCCGGCGGGCTGCTCGTCGAATTGACCGACGCCGGCGAGACGGTGGCCGATCTGGCCGCAGCCCTGCTGCCCCCGGCCGACACTCCCCCAGCCGACCAGCGGGTGGGCGTCGTCGTCGTGGCCCGCAGCGCCCTCGGCACGCTCAACCACACCAGCCTCACGCTCGACTGGCTCGCTGCCCGCGGGTTCCCCGTACTCGGCATCGTCCTGGGGTCGGTCGGCGAGCACCCCTCCCGCCTGGAGGCGCTCAACCACAAGCACCTGAACACCCTGGGACCGGGCGTGATCGGACAGGTGCCGCACGGCGCTCCGACCATGACCGCCCAGGCGTTCGCCGCTGCAGCGCCGGGGTGGTTCACCACGACGGCCTAGGCTGGGGCGGTGATTGCCGTGTCCGACCCCGTCGTGCTCCCCGTCGCCGAATGGCGAGCGCGCGAGCAGGCCCACGAGGCAAGGGTCGACGCGCTGACCGCGGGTCACCGCGACCGCCGGCCGGAGCATCGTCGACATCCGGTCGAGGACTTCCTGTTCCAGTACTACAACCACACGCCGGCCCAGTTGCGGCGTTGGCATCCCGGCCCAGGGGTCGTGCTGGCCGGCGCGGCGGATCTCCCCCGTGCCCAGTGGCGTCACTACCGCACGCGCGACGACGGCGGCGTCGAACTGGACTCCGCCGGTTTTGTCGCAGCCCGCGGCTCAACGGTGACGTTCGTGCGCGACCTGCTCACGGCGATCCGCTCTCGTCCGGCGTTCACCGGGTGTTTCGGGCTGCACGAGTGGGCGATGGTGTACCGCACGACACCGACGGAGATTCGTCACTCGGGTTGGCCCCTGCGCTTGGGCCACGCGGGCACGGACGCGGTGGTCGAGTCGCACCAATTGCGGTGCACGCACTTCGACGCGTTCCGGTTCTTCACCCCGGGCGCGGCGCCGCGCAACGCCGAGCAGCCCACCCGCGAGCGGCAGGTCGACCTCGAGCAGCCCGGGTGTGTCCACGCCGGGATGGACACCTACAAGTGGGCGTTCAAGCTCGCGCCGTCGGTCCCGAGTGAGCTGACGCTCGACACGTTCGCGCACGCGATGGCGCTGCGCACGCTCGACATGCAGGCCTCGCCGTACGACCTGGCCGCGCTCGGCTACGCGCCCCTGCCGATCGAGACTCCGGAGGGCAAGACCGAGTACGTTCGCCGACAGCGAGAACTGGCGGACACCTCGAACGCCCTGCGCGAGCGGCTGATCGAGGTGTGCCGCCAGATGGTGGAGTGACCCCGAGCCTTCAGCCGGCGAGCCGCCCGCGGTGCCCGCGCCGCGCCTTGATCAGGGCTTCGATGCTCTCCCACACCGCCACGATGACCACGGCTCCCCCGATGACCGCCGTGACCGCGGACTGGTCCACGGCCCACCCGAGCCGGTCGTTGACGGCGGCGAGATCGGCCAGCAATCGGCCTTCGGCGAGCAGCCACAACAGCAGGATCACGGCACCGACGTTCGCCGCGACCGTCACCGCCGCCAGCGCAGGGGTCCAGCGACCCATGACCCACGCCGCGATGGCGATGACCGCGTCGAGCCCGAAGAGCCCGACGATGGCGAGTTGCCAGCCCAACTCCAGGTCGGGGTTGAGGATCTGCGCCGAGCGCTCGCCGACCCCACCGAACTGCCAGGCGACCAGCGCGGCCAAGGCCAGCGACAGAGCGACCTCGCCAATCGTGGCCCCCAGCCCGACGCGGCGGGTGGGCGATTCGGTCGGCAGCTGATCGGGGTTCCAGCGGGTCAGCGGGCGATCGCGCTGCGACTCCGGGCGGGTGCGGTCGATGATGGCGAAGGTGAGTGTGGTCCAGAAGGCGATGTGCACGCCGACGGAGAGCACCGTCAGGAGAGCCTCGATGACGAGGTCGATCCACGTCTGATCCCCGGTCGTCACGCGGGCCAGCAGCACGCCCACGAGCGCCAGCGGCAGCACGATGACCAGGAGCAGCTTGAGCAGTCGCACGTACTCGGGGTAGAGCGCCGGCGAGATGAGGTACCCGGGTTGGCCGCCGTATTCGCGGGCCAGCACGTCGGGGTCGCCCAAGTCTTGAAGCGTCTCACGTTCGGCGGTCTGCGGATCCTGCCCTGCGGCGATCCGCCCCTCGACCGTCTCGTCGATCGTGCCGCGCAACTCGCGCGCCACATCGGGCCCGGTGTCGGCCGGCAGGTGTCGGGTCACCGTCCACACGTAACGGTCGGTCAGTGTCGTCGTCATTGCGTTGTCCTCTCCCCCAGGGCACGGATCGCCGTGTCGAGCGTCGTCCATTCCGTCATCAGCGTGTCGACCATCGCCGCTCCGGCCGGGCTGACCCGGTAGAACTTGCGCGGGCGCGACTCGTCGGTGTTCCACTCGCTGGTCAGCAGCCCCTGCTTCTCGAGGCGCCGCAGCAGTGGATAGAGCGTGTTGCCGTCGACGGAGAACCCGGCCTCGCTCAGCGTCTCGAGCAACCCATAGCCGTAGTTCGGCTCACTGAGCGTGACGAGACAGGCGAGGACGACGGTTCCGCGACGGAGTTCCTGGACATGGCCAGCACCACGATCCTCATCCACATATGACACGATACTGTGCGTCACACACTATCGTCAATGGCGCAGTACACACATGCGCCGAGGGAACAATCGGGGCGACCCAACGTCGTGTTGGGTCGCCCCGATTGTTCCCTCGGCGGGGTGCGGTTCGGGTCAGATCTCGTCCGGCGTGCGGTCCGGCAGGGAGCTCAGCGACTCCGGCTCGCCGGTGACGAGGAACTTGACGCGCTGGGCCACGCGTACGGCGTGGTCGCCGAAGCGCTCGTAGTAGCGGCTCAGGAGCGTCGTGTCGACGGCGACCTTCATGCCGTACGTCCACTCCTGCTCGATGAGCCGGTCGAAGACGGCGCGGTGCTGGGCGTCGAGCACGTCGTCGAGCTTCTCGACCTCGGCGGCGGCGTCCTGGTCGAGGGCACGCAGGGCGCTCTCGGCGGCCAGGCTCGTCGCCTCGGCCGCGGCGCCCATCGCGATGAACGTGTCCATGACGTCGGCGGGCACGGCCTTCTCCGGAGCGCGGCGCCGGGCCACCTTGGCGACGTGGGCGGCCAAATCACCCATGCGCTCGGCCTCCGAGGAGATGCGCATGGCCGTGACGACGATGCGCAGGTCGGTGGCGACGGGGTTCTGCCGGGCGAGGAGGTCGATCGCCTTGGCGTCGATCTCCTCGCGCAGGGTGTTGATGTTGGCGTCGTCGGCGATGATGGCCCCCGCCAGGTCGGCATCGGCCTCCACCAACGCCCGGGTGGCGCGGCTCATGGCCTCGCGGGCCATCGCGGTGAGGGTCCCCATCTGGTCGAGAATCTGGTTGAGGTCTTGGTGGAAGACTTCGCGCACAGCGTGCTCCTTCGGTGAATGTCAGTGCAAGAGTTGGTGACTGTCACTGCCCGACCCACAGGTCGATTCCACCCTAACGATCCCCGCCGGTCTCCGCGCGGCGACGTACTCCCCCACCC
>NZ_BCRE01000068.1 GCF_001552435.1 Kribbia dieselivorans NBRC 106261 | reverse complement strand
TAAGAGGGGTTTCAGCGGGCGGCGACGCCGGACTGCATCAGCCCGTAGCTCAGGCCATCCCAGAGCGCCTCCCACGCGGCCTCGACGAGGTTGCCGCCCACACCGATCGTCGTCCAGGCCCGGTCGGCGTCACGATGCTCCACGAGCACCCGCGTGATCGCCCCGGTGCCGTGGCTCGTGTCGAGCAGTCGCACCCGGAAGTCGACGAGTTCGATGCCCTCGATCTCCGGGTAGACCGGGGTCAGGGCTTGCCGGAGCGCGGTGTCGAGGGCATTGACCGGACCGTTGCCTTCACCGGTGGCGATGACGCGGCCCTGGCCGGTGCGCACCTTGATCGTCGCCTCCGACGCGGTCTCCCCGGAGCTGTCGCGCGCCTCGGTGATGGCCCGCCACCCCTCGAAGGCGGCGAAGTCGGGCACCGAGTCGCCGACCTCGCGGCGCAACAACAACTCGAACGAGGCGTCGGCGCCGTCGAAGGTGTAGCCCTGCATCTCCAGGTCCTTGACCTTGGCCAGCACCCGGGTCAGCGTCTCGGTGTCCCCGTCGAGGTCGATCCCGACCTCCTTGGACTTCAGCTCGATCGACGCCCGGCCGGCCATGTCCGAGACGAGCATGCGCATGTCGTTGCCGACCAGCTGCGGGTCGGTGTGCTGGTACATGTCGGGGTCGACCTTGATGGCGGAGGCGTGCAGCCCCGCCTTGTGTGCGAACGCGCTGGAGCCGATGTACGGCTGGCGCGAGTACGGCGGGAAGTTCGTCACCTCGGCGATCTTGTTCGCCACGTGCGAGAGCTGGCCGAGCTGCTCGGGGGTGACGACCTCAAGGCCCTTCTTCAGCTGAAGGTTGGCGATGATCGTCACGAGGTTGGCGTTGCCCGTGCGCTCGCCATACCCGTTGATCGTCCCCTGCACGTGCGACGCTCCGGCCGTGACCGCGGCCATCGAGTTCGCAACGGCACACCCGGTGTCGTTGTGGCAGTGGATGCCCACCCTCGCGCCGGTCGCGGCGATGACGTCGGCTACCGCCTCGGCGACCTGGTCGGGCAGCATGCCGCCGTTGGTGTCGCACAACGCGACGACCTCGGCGCCCGACTCGGCCGCGGCCCGCACCGCCTCGAGGGCATAGTCGCGGTACCGGACCCACCCGTCGAAGAAATGCTCCGCGTCGATGATGACCCGACGCCCCTCCGCCACGAGGAACGATGTCGTGTCGCGGATCATCGCGAGGTTCTCATCCAGCGTCGTCTTCAGCGCCCGTTCGACGTGCCCGACATGGGACTTCGCCACGAGCGTGACCACCGGGGTCTGCGCGTCGATGAGCGCGCGGGTCAGCGGGTCGTCGGCGGCCTTGATCCCCACGCGCCGGGTCGACCCGAACGCCGCCAGCACGGAGTGGCGCAGATTCAGTTCCGTACGCGCCCGCTCGAAGAAGCCGGTGTCCTTCGGGTTCGCGCCGGGCCAGCCGCCCTCGATGAAGCCGACGCCGAGCTGGTCGAGGAGCGCCGCGATGGCGAGCTTGTCGTCGATGGAGAGGTTGATGCCCTCCTGCTGGGCTCCGTCGCGCAGGGTGGTGTCGTAGACCTGCAAGGACGTCATCAGACGAGCCTCGTCAGCCAGCCGTGGGTGTCCTCGACCCGGCCGTACTGGATGTCGAGCAGCCGCTCACGGATCGCGTTGGTCACCGGACCCCCGCTCTCCCCCGCGGTCGACGGCACGGAACCGCCGGCCCACCTGAGCTCACCGATGGGCGTGATCACCGCGGCGGTGCCACAGGCGAAGATCTCCTCGATCTCTCCCGAGGCCACCCCGCCCTTCCACTCCTGGATCGGGACACGACGCTCCTCCGGCTTGAGGCCCATCTCGGTGGCGAGCTGGAGGATCGAGTCGCGCGTGACGCCCTCGAGGATCGAGCCGGTCAACTCCGGCGTGACGATGCGGCCGTCCTTGGTGATGAAGAAGACGTTCATGCCGCCGAGCTCTTCGATGTACGTGTGCGTCGAGGAGTCGAGGAAGACGACCTGGTCGCAGCCGTTGGCCTCGCCCTCGAGCTGGGCAGCCAGGCTGGCGGCGTAGTTGCCGCCGCACTTGGCCGCGCCCGTGCCGCCGGCGCCGGCGCGCGAATACTCCTCGGTCAGCCACAGCGTCACCGGCTTGAGACCGCCGGAGAAGTACGCGCCGGCCGGAGACGCGATGACGCAGTAGGTGATCTCGTGGGCCGGTCGCACGCCGAGGAAGGCCTCGGAGGCGTACATGAACGGACGCAGGTAGAGGCTCGCCTCCTCGCCCTCAGCCGACGGCACCCACGCCTGGTCGACCTCAACGAGGGCCTTGAGCGAGGCGACGAAGTCCTCGACCGGCAGCTCGGGCAGGGCCAGACGTCGCGCGCTGCGGACGAAGCGCTCGGCGTTGCGTTCGGGCCGGAACGTCCACACCGAGCCGTCATCGTGGCGGTAGGCCTTCATGCCCTCGAAGATCTCCTGCCCGTAGTGGAGCACCGCGGCGCTGGGCATGAGCTGGATCGGGCCGTACGGGACCACGTTGGCGTCATGCCACCCCTGGCCCTTGGTCCACGTGATGACCGCCATGTGGTCGGTGAAGTACGTGCCGAATCCGGGGTTGGCCAGGATCTCCGCACGCCGCGTCTCGTCGACCGGGTCGGGACGGTGGTTGACGGTGAAGGTCAGCGACATGCGGGACTCCTCAATGAGCGTGGGTCAATGCCCGCCGACGTGGGCGGGCATTGACCCATTCTGGCAGGTGGATCAGAGACGGGCGGCGATCGCGTCGCCGATCTCGGTGGTGGTGCGGGGGGCGAAGCCGCGCTCGGCGAGGTCGGCCGCGACGGCAGCCTCGACCCGGGCCGCCTCGTCGGTGCGGCCCAGGTGGTCCAGGAGCATCGAGACCGACAGGATCGTCGCGGTCGGGTCGGCCTTGCCCTGGCCGGCGATGTCGGGCGCGGAGCCGTGGACCGGCTCGAACATCGACGGAGCGGTGCGGTCCGGGTTGACGTTTCCGCTGGCCGCGAGCCCGATGCCGCCGGCGATGGCCGCGGCGAGGTCGGTGATGATGTCGCCGAACAGGTTGTCGGTGACGATGACGTCGAAGCGGGCCGGGTCGGTGGCCATGAAGATCGTGGCCGCGTCGATGTGCTGGTAGGCGATCTCGACGTCGGGGAACTCCGCTCCGACCTCGTCGACCGTGCGCCGCCAGAGGTGACCGGCGTTGACCAGGACGTTGTGCTTGTGCACCAGGGTCAGGTGCTTGCGCGGGCGGGCCTGCGCGCGGGCGAAGGCGTCACGCACGACACGCTCGACACCGAAGCGGGTGTTGATCGACACCTCGGTGGCGATCTCGTTGGGGGTGCCGACGCGGATGGCGCCGCCGTTGCCGACGTAGGGGCCCTCGGTGCCCTCGCGGACGACGACGAAGTCGAGGCCCTGGTCGGTGACCTCCGTCGACAGAGGGCTGGTGACGCCGGGGTAGAGCTTGGCTGGGCGCAGGTTGACGTAGTGCTCGAGCTGGAAGCGCAGGGGCAGCAGGATGCCGCGCTCGAGCACGCCGGACGGCACGGTCGGGTCGCCGATGGCGCCGAGGAGGATGACGTCCTGGCCACGGAGCTCGGTGACGACCGCGTCGGGCAGGGTCTCACCGGTGGCGTGCCAGCGCTTCGCGCCGAGGTCGTACTCGGTGGTGGAGAACGACGGGCCGCTCTCGCCGACAACGGCGTTGAGGACCTTCAGGCCCTCGGCCACGACCTCGGGACCGATCCCGTCTCCGGCAATGACACCCAGGTTGTACGACGACTGCTGCACGGCTTCGCTCATGGTCGACAGCGTACGCGCGGCGTCCGACATGTGGATGCGTTGTCTCAGTTTGTGACCGGCGTCAGCGCAGGCGTCGGCGACTGTTCGGGCGGGGCGGCAAGATGGGTGGAACCAGACGTGGTCAAGGACGTGTATGGGCCGTGAGAGTTGAGCGCAACGCGGAACTGAGCCGCCTGTACGCGGATCAGTGGCCTCGTCTTGTCGCCGAACTGACGCTCATCGGCGGCTCGCGTGACGTGGCGGAGGAGTGCGTCAACGAGGCGTTCGCCCGGCTCATCCAGCAGTGGGAGAAGGTCGGCAACTATGACAAGCCCGGAGCGTGGGTGCGTCGGGTCGGCTACAACCTCACCATCGACGAGATGCGCCGCCGCCGCAGGCTGGACCCGCTGCATGACGCGGTCGACGCCGCGATCGCCTTCGAGGAACCGCAACTCAACGAGGTCTGGCGGCTCTTGGCCGAACTCACCGCGGAGCAGCGTGACCTCATCATCCGCCGAGCCGTCCATGGGCAGTCCGACCAGGACATCGCCGATGAGCTCGGCATCCCCACCGGGACCGTGAAGTCCCGCCTGTCCCGTGCGCGGGCCACCCTGCGCCGAGCCGTGGAGGTCACCACCCATGAATGATTCCGCACCCGAGGATCGCGGCGACACCCAGCGCCTCGACGATGAGACCGACCGCCTGATCCGTGAGTTGGTGGACGTGGAAACGGCGCGAGCGCAGCGGCGGCGACCGGCATTGCCGGTCCAGCCCCTGCCGACACGCCGCCGATCGAGACTCCGCCATGTAGTGCCCCTCGTGGGTGCCGCGGCGGCTGGCATTCTGGCCGTCACGACGGTCGCGGCGACCAGCCAATGGCTCCCAGCGTCGGACTCGACGAGTCAGGCCACGTCGGCGACGCAGACGACATCACCGGATACGTCGTCGACGTACTCGGCGTCGACGGAACAGAGTCTGGCCAGAGGTGCCCTGTCGGTGCCCGTCTGGCGCGACACGCGTGGCCTGGGGTTTCCCGATATCGCGCTCCCGTTCGAACGTCTCCGGGTGACGAGCTCTGGGTGCCCGTATGTCCAAGGCGACGACAAATCGAGCTTCCTCGGCACCGATCGCCATATCCTCGTCTTTGATGCCGACACGGACGTCACCTTGATGCGCAACTCAGACGGTCGCTGGTTGCTGAGGGAGGTCGGGCGCACCTACGAGGTCGACAAGGGCGTCGAGGTGGACGCCCTGCCCGTGCAGGTGGGCGACGCCAACGACAGGATTCGGCTCCCACAGTCGTGCGTGGCCGATGCCAAGACCATCGGGAAGTACGCGTACGTCAGGCTGTCGGTGAGCACTGCAACGAAGAGCACCTCCCCCACCAGCCCGGGGTGATCGCTGGCCAGGCCTGGCGTCGTTGCGCGGGCGTGGCGTCGTTGGTGGGCGGCTGTCGGATCGGTGAAAGCACGGGCCGAGGGGGCAGAGACCGGGGGGCAGAGGACGCAGGGCCCATGCACCGCGTGGTGCGTGGGCCCTGCGTGGTTCGACTGGTCTTGGTCAGTCGGTCAGGCTGACCGCGCGCATCGACGCCGCGCCGATCTCGGTGGCGATGCTCGTGGCGAGCTCGGCCGGGATCGCGCCGTCGAGGCCGAGCGCGATGAGGGCGCGACCGTCGTCACGGCGGGCGACCTGCATGTTGGCGATGTTGACGTCCGCCGCACCCAAGAGGTTGCCGACAGTGCCGACGACACCCGGACGGTCCTCGTAGTTGGCGAAGGCCATGTGGTCGGTCACGGGCACCTCGAGGTCGAAGCCGTCGATGCCGATGACCTTTTGCACCATCTTCGGGCCGGTCAGGGTGCCGGCGACGGTGATGACCGCACCGGAGGCCAGCGTGCCGCGCAGCGTGGTGACGTTGCGGAACTCCTCGGCCACCGGGTCGGTGATGAGCTGAACCTCGAGACCGCGCTCCTTGGCCAGCAGCGGGGCATTGACGAAGGTGACGGGCTCCTCGGTGAGGTCCATGAACAGGCCCTTGAGCGCGGCGAGCTTCCAGATGGAGACGTCGTGCTCGGTGATCTCGCCCTTGACGTCGACATCGAGCTGCACCGGCACCTGACCGGCGATGCCGGTGAAGATGCGGCCGAGCTTCTCGACGAGGTCGATGCCCGGGCGGACCTCCTCGTCGACGACGCCACCGGAGACGTTGACCGCGTCCGGCACGAGGTCGCCCGAGAGCGCCAGGCGCACGGACTTGGCGACCGAGATGCCGGCCTTCTCCTGGGCCTCGTCGGTGGAGGCGCCCAGGTGCGGGGTGACGACGACGGAGTCGAACTCGAACAGCGGCGACTCGGTGGTCGGCTCGGTGGCGAAGACGTCGATGCCGGCGCCGGCGACGCGACCCTCGCGGATGGCGTCGGCCAGGGCGGCCTCGTCGACGATCCCGCCGCGGGCGGCGTTGACGATGAACACCGACGGCTTGACCTTGGTCAGCGCCTCGGCGCCGATGAGGCCGAGGGTCTCGGCGGTCTTCGGCAGGTGAACGGTGATGAAGTCGGACTCGGCGAGGAGCTCGTCGAGGCTGACGAGGCGGGCGCCGAGCGCGCCGGCCTTCTGCGCGGAGATGTACGGGTCGTAGGCGAGGATCTCGACGTCGAAGCCGCTCAGACGCTCGGCGACGAGCTGGCCGATGCGACCGAAGCCGACGATGCCGACCTTCTTCTCGAGCACCTCGACACCGGAGTACTGGCTACGGGCCCACTTGCCGCCCTTGAGCGCGGCGTTGGCCGGGGCGATGTTGCGGGCCGCGGAGAGGAGCAGGCCGACGGCGAGCTCGGCGGCGGAGGTGATGTTGGAGGTCGGCGCGTTGACGACCATGACACCGGCGGTGGTGGCGGCCGGCACGTCGACGTTGTCGAGGCCGACACCGGCGCGGGCAATGACCTTGAGGTTCTTGGCCGCGGCGATCGCCTCGGCGTCCATCTTGGTGGCCGAGCGGATCAGGACGGCGTCGACGTCGGCAAGGGCGGGCAGGAGCTCGTCCCGGTTGGCGCCGTCGCAGTAGCGCACCTCGAAGTCGGGCCCGAGCGCCTCGACGGTGGCGGGGCTGAGCTTCTCGGCAATGAGCACGACAGGCTTGGTCATCGGGTGTCCTTCGCAGTCGATCGGGGGGATGGGCAATGCCGGGCTCCATCGTATGGCCGCCCCCCGACCCGACTTTTCCGGGTGGTACACCGGCGCCTCGGCTGGCAAGCCCGCCAACGCACGCACCGTGACGCGCGCACCCCAGACGCGCAAACCCCACGCGGTTCGAGGTAGTACGCGGCGGGAATCCGCCGGTTCATACCTCGAACCGCGTGGGGTGGGGGTCTCGCGTGAGGTGCGAGGTGCCGCGACCGATCAGCGCGCGGCGGAACCCTCGACGTAGTCGGAGTCGCGGTCGGTGTCGACCCAGGCCATGAGCTTGCGCAGCTCGCGACCGGTGGCCTCGATCGGGTGCTGGGCACCCTTCTCACGCAGGGACTTGAACTCCGGGGCGCCGGCGTCCTGGTCGTCGATGAAGCGCTTGGCGAAGGCACCGTTCTGGATGTCCGCGAGGACGGCCTTCATGTTCTCCTTGACGTGCGGGTCGATGACGCGCGGGCCGGAGACGTAGTCACCGAACTCGGCGGTGTCGGAGATCGACCAGCGCTGCTTGGTCAGACCGCCCTCGACCATGAGGTCGACGATGAGCTTGAGCTCGTGCAGGCACTCGAAGTAGGCGACCTCGGGCTGGTAGCCCGCCTCGGTCAGCGTCTCGAAGCCGTACATGACCAGTTGCGACGCGCCACCACAGAGCACGGCCTGCTCACCGAAGAGGTCGGTCTCGCACTCCTCCGTGAAGGTCGTTTTGATGCCGCCGGCGCGCAGGCCGCCGATGGCCGAGGCGTACGACTTGGCCAGGTCCCAGGCGGTGCCGGAGGCGTCCTGCTCGACGGCCAGGAGCACCGGCACGCCACGGCCGTCGACGTACTCGCGACGCACCAGGTGACCCGGGCCCTTGGGGGCGACCATGAGGACGTCGGCGTCGGCCTTCGGGGTGATGTACCCGAAGCGGATGTTGAAGCCGTGCCCGAACAGCAGCGC
Source organism: Kribbia dieselivorans NBRC 106261 (assembly GCF_001552435.1). Taxonomy (GTDB): domain Bacteria; phylum Actinomycetota; class Actinomycetes; order Actinomycetales; family Dermatophilaceae; genus Kribbia; species Kribbia dieselivorans. The sequence goes on along the minus strand of NZ_BCRE01000068.1, from coordinate 25,766 downwards.
GGCACCGGCGTTGAGGTTGGGCTCGATCTCGTTGGCGTAGACGGAGCGCTGGACCTGGTCGGGCGTGAGGATGACGACGAGGTCGGCCTCCTTGACCGCGTCGGCGACGCTCAGCACGCGCAGACCCTCGGCCTCGGCCTTGGCCTTGGACTTGCTGCCCTCGGCCAGACCGACGCGCACGTCAACACCGGAGTCGCGCAGGTTGAGCGAGTGGGCGTGACCCTGCGAGCCGTAGCCGATGACCGCGACCTTACGGCCCTGGATGATCGACAGGTCGGCGTCGTCGTCGTAGAACATCTCGGCCATGGTTGGTGCTCCTTGTCATTGCAGCTGATGCTGGATTTTCGGTTGGGTTGGTCGGTGGTGGCGCGTGTGGGTCACGCGACGGATCGCCGTGGGGCTGGCTCGGTCGGTCAGGCGGAGCGCAGCGCGCGGTCGGTCAACGACCGGCTGCCACGCCCAAGGGCGACGACGCCGGACTGAACGAGTTCGCGGATGCCATGCGGTTCGAGCAGTTCGAGCATGGCCTCCATCTTGCTGGAGTCGCCCGTGGCCTCGATGACCAGGGCATCGGTGGCGACGTCGACGACCTTGGCGTCGAACAGTTGCACGACCTCCAGCACCTGACCGCGCGTGGCCTGGTCGGCCTTGACCTTGACCAGGACGATCTGGCGACGCACGGAGTGCAGCGGGTCGAGTTCGACGACCTTGAGCACCTCGACGAGCTTGTTGAGCTGCTTGGTCACCTGCTCGAGCGGGAAGTCCGCGGCACCGACGACGACGGTCATGCGCGAGATCTCGGGGTGCTCGGTCTCCCCCACCGCCAGGGACGTGATGTTGAACCCACGGCGGGAGAACAGCGCGGAGATCCGGGCGAGGACACCGGGCTTGTTCTCCACGAGCACGGACAGGGTGTGCACATCGGTCATGGTCTGGGTCACTCTCCGTCGTGGTCTGCGTCGGTGTCCTGCTCGACCGCCTCGGATTCCTCACGGTCCCACTGGGGGGCCGTGTCCTTGGCGATCTGGATGTCGTCGTTGCTCACACCGGCGGGGACCATCGGCCACACCATGGCGTCCCGCTCGACGACGAAGTCGATGACGACGGGGCGGTCGTTGGTCGCCATGGCCTGCGCGATGACCGCGTCGACGTCCTCCGGGCGCTCACAGCGCAGGCCCAGGCACCCGTAGGCGTCGGCGAGCTTGACGAAATCGGGCACGCGGCTGCCGCCGGCCGAGGTGTGCAGGTCGGTGTTGGAGTACCGCTCGTTGTAGAACAGCGTCTGCCACTGGCGGACCATGCCCAGGGTCGAGTTGTTGATGATCGCGACCTTGATCGGGATGTCGTTGATGACGCAGGTGGCCAACTCCTGGTTGGTCATCTGGAAACAGCCGTCACCGTCGATCGCCCACACCGTGCGCTCGGGCTCGGCCACCTTGGCACCCATCGCCGCCGGGACCGCGTAGCCCATCGTGCCCGCGCCCCCGGAGTTGAGCCACTGGTTGGGGCGCTCGTAGTCGATGAACTGGGCCGCCCACATCTGATGCTGGCCGACACCCGCGACGTACGTGGCCTCCGGCCCGGCGATCGCACTGAGGCGCTCGAGCACGTACTGCGGCATGAGGCCGGTCTGCTCGGCGTGGGGGGTGTACCCAACCGGGTACGTCTCACGCATCTGCGTGGTGGCGGCGACCCAACTGGTGTGGTCGCCGACGGCGCCGGCCTCATGTTCGGCGGTGACGGTCTCGATGAGGTCGGCAAGGATGCCCTTGGCGTCCCCGACGATCGGCACATCGGCGATCCGGTTCTTGCCGATCTCGGCCGGGTCGATGTCGGCGTGGATGACCTTGGCGTGCGGCGCGAACGAGCTGAGCTGTCCGGTGACTCGGTCGTCGAACCGCGCTCCGATCGTGATGAGGAGGTCGGAGCGCTGCAGCGCGGTCACTGCGGCGACCGACCCGTGCATGCCCGGCATGCCCAGGTGCAGTGCGTGACTGTCGGGGAACGCGCCCCGAGCCATGAGCGTGGTGACCACGGGGATGTTGCACAGCTCGGCGAATCGACGCAGCTCCTGCGCCGCGCCCGCGCGGATCACCCCACCACCGACGTACAGCACCGGGCGCTCGGCCGCGGTGATGAGGCGCGCGGCCTCGCGGATCTGCTTCTGGTGCGGCTTGGTCACCGGGCGGTAGCCGGGCAGGTCGATGCGCGGCGGCCAGGCGAACGTCGTCGTCGCCTGCAGCGCGTCCTTGGAGATGTCGACCAGCACCGGGCCGGGTCGACCGGTGCTGGCGATGTGGAACGCCTCGGCGATGACGCGGGGGATCTCGGCGGCGTCGGTGACGAGGTAGTTGTGCTTGGTGATCGGCATGGTGATGCCGCGGATGTCCGCCTCCTGGAAGGCATCCGAGCCGATGGAGGCGCTGTTGACCTGCCCGGTGATCGCGACGATCGGCACCGAGTCCATGTGCGCGTCGGCGATGGCGGTGACGAGGTTGGTCGCACCCGGACCGGACGTGGCCATGCACACGCCGACCCGACCGGTGGCCGCGGCATATCCCTCGGCGGCGTGACCGGCACCCTGTTCGTGGCGGCACAGGATGTGGCGCACCTTGGTCGAGTCCATGAGTGGGTCATAGGCCGGGAGGATCGCGCCGCCGGGAATGCCGAAGACATGCTCGCACCCGACCGCCTCGAGCGAGAGGATCAGGCTCTTGGCACCGGTGACCTGCGCGGCGACCTGCCCCTGGGTGTATTGCGCGACCGTGGCCGGGCTGGGGGACGTCCGACCGTGTGTTGCGGTGCTCTCGCTCACCGTTGCCTCCGAGTGTCGTGTCTGGTGCTGTGGCGCGTGGGTCAAGCCTGCCGTACCCACAAAAAAACCCCTCGGCCCGGGTGCGGGCAGAAGGGATGGCGCTGGCTGGATCGCGGGTGCGATCAGGCCGAGCGCCCGGTGGTTACGACGATACGAACAAGTGCCACACGGGCACTCTCCCCCTCCGGGGGGGTCGGTGTCAACGCGCGAGACGCCCCATCCCGCCATCCGGGATGAGGCGTCTCGTTTCGAATCCGTGGCTGGGCCGGTCAGTGGTCCTGACAGCAGCGGTGCGGGTTCGGCTCCTCGAAGGGCACGAAGGTCTCACCGACGGCGGGTTGGACGATGAGAACCCAACGGCCATCGCGCAGGAGGGGCCGCACGAAGTCGCGCGTGCCGACCCGGTCCGCCGGGGTGACCTCACCGCGCGCGAGGTCGACGACGTCGTCCACCGCGGAGGCGAGGATGTCGGCCACGGTGACCTCGCCGATGAGCTGCTGGTCGCCGGGGAAGGCCACGGCGCGTCCGCCGAAGCCGGCCTCACGCGCGGCGAGTGCCTCGTAGGCCCCGATGAGGGCCTCGCGCTCCCCCACAGACTGGTCGCCGCAGACGATCGCCGGCTCGTACACGGCGTGGCTGTGGGTGTGGCCGGAGGCCAGTGCGGCCCGGACCGCGTCAAAGGCCCGTCGTTCTCCGGCCGGGCCGTCGCCGGCGGCCGGCAGCGCCACGACGATGGCAGCGTGCCGGTCGGGTCGCACCCCGACCGGGTGGGTGGTGATCCACAGGCCTTCGCCGAGGCCGGCCTGCTCCAGGCCGGAGCGGAGTGTACGCAGATCCGCCTCGCAGTCCAGTTCGTCGCCGATTCCGAGGTCGACGCCGACGAGCGGACCCGTTGCGGGCACGCCCGGCGACGCGACGCCGGCGACCGGCCCCACCACGGAGGTGGGACCGGTCGCCGTTGATGCGTCCAGCGTCATGGGTGACGCGTCACTTCTTGGGCAGGACGAAGACCGGGTTCGTGTAGAACCACAGGTCGCGCCATGGGTCGGCGTCACCGACGACGTCGATGGCCGGGCCGGTCGCGTCGGCGTCGGCGCCGTAATAGCCAACGGCGGTGCGGTTGCCGTCCGAGCCACGCAGGCGGATGTAGAAGCCGGTCTCGTCGATGCGGCCGAGGTCGAAGGTCAACGTGATCTCGCCGGTGCCCGAGACCTCCCAGGTCTTGACGACCTTGGTCTCCGGAGCGCGGAGGGTGTCCTTGTCGGCGACCGGACCGGTGATGCGGCCCTTGATCAGGTCGACCTTCTTGAGCTGCGGCTGGAACTGCGCCCAGTTGGCGTGCTGCGCCGGGACGATCGTCACGACGAGCTCGACCTGGGTGCCGCGCTTGGCGACGATGACGCCACCGAGGCCGACGTTGTCGCCCTTGGCGCGCACCTGCACGTCGATGGAGTCGATGAGGTGACCGTGGTCGACCCAGACGTTGCCGTCGCGAAGACCGGCCATGACGGCGGCGTAGCTGTCCTTGCGGGTACCCACGTTGGTGCGCGAGTAGTACCCCGGCCAGAAGTCACCGGCGTTCTGGTTCGGCGTGCCGCCGTACTCCGGGTCGTTGTACTTGCCGTTGAGGTTGAAGTTGGAGTTCGCGCCACGCACGGCCGGGTCGAGGTAGACCGAGTGCGAGTCGGAGTTCGCGGTGATCCACCACGGCTTGCCCTCGGCGAGCAGGGAGTCCCACAGACCGCCGACGGTGGAGGTGTAGAAGTCGAAGCCACCCCAGGTGCGGTAGGCCTCGAGCGGGTAGCCCGGGAACGAACGGTCGGCGCGCGGGGCGTTGCCGTAGTAGCCGCGGGCCGAGCCCGGGCCGTTCTGGGCCTTGGAGATGCCGGCCGCCTGGTGGCCGGGGGCGCCCTCCCACCCCATGGCGACACCGTCGGCGGCATCACGCCAGGCGCGCACCTCGTGCGGCGAGTCGATGCCCTGACGAGCCGGGTGGTTGGCGAACATCAGCGCGTCGTCGACGGTACCGGCGTTGACCTGCGACTTGAGGAACTGCAGACCGGAGACGGCCAGGGCCTCACCGGCCGCGTTGTGGCCGGCGCCCGTGACGGTGCCGTCGTAGGTGTTCTCGAACTGCTTGAGGACGTCGACCTCGTTGGAGCCGGGGTGCACGAAGACGGTGCCGTGCTCGGCGGCCGGGATGTTCCACTCCAGGCCCTGGAAGACGAGCATCTCCGGGTGGTCGGCGCGGGCGCGGCGGATGTCGGGGTTGACCAAGTCGACACCGAGCTTGGCGTGCGTGGCGCTGCCGTGGTCGGTGATGACCATCCAGTCGAGGCCGAGCGCCGAGGCGTTCTTGACCTGGTCGTCGACGCGGTACATGGCGTCGGAGGAGTACTGGGTGTGGATGTGGTGGTCACCAGCGAGCCACTGGTAGCCCTTGTTGGGGCGGTTCTTGCTCTTCTCGCGACGGTCCTCGTCGGCGGCCGCGGTGGCGACACCGGCGTTCGTCACGAGCGCCGTGGTGGCGGCGCCGGCGCCCAGGACACCGGCGGCACGCAGGAAGTTGCGGCGGCCGAGGTCCGCCGGGTGCAGGTCGGAGTCGGAGATGGAGAGGTCGGTCGCGGGCGTGACGTCCGCGTGGTGGTGGTGACCGTGGCCGTGACCGTGGTCGTGGGAGTGACCCATGAGTGGTCTCCTAGTGGGGGGAGGGCTGCCGCTCGACTGGGCGGCAGACGTCACGTTCCTCCCGCTCGGTAACCGCCCAACCCCATTGATCTGAACGACGGGTGAACACCTCGCGACCGCTGGTTCACTCCTGCGCACAATACGCAACAAGAAGGGGACGCCCGTCGGGTCGTTCGTCGATCATGTTCACCAAATGATCCTCTCCCGTTCACCATTCATTCACGCAAAGTGGTGAAGGAGGCCACCCGAGGCAACGCACACTGGATGCGCTCCCCTGCTCCACGTCAGCCCGGCAAGGTTCGGGCCCTTCAGCATGAGGTTTTCGACCTGTGACGACGTATCTCCCCACCCGCCCCGAGGGGGTGGAAGACACCCCGCGCACCCTCAAGAAGGGCATGACCGGGGTGGACAAGGTGTTCGAGATCTCGGCCACCACCATCGGCACGATCGTGCTCCTCATCACCGGTGGCATCGGCCTGTTCCTTTTGGGCAACTCGATCCCCACGCTGCGGTACTACGGCTGGAGCTTCTTCACCGAGACGCAGTGGAACCCGGAGCAGAACGTCGTCGGGATCGCGGCCGTGCTCGGCGGCACGGTGTCGATCGCCTTCGTCGCGCTCGCCCTGGCGGTGCCGCTGGCGTTCCTCACCGCTCTCTACATCAGCGACTACGCTCCCCCGAACCTCAAGCCGACCCTGATCTCGGCGGTCGACCTCATGTCGGCCGTGCCCTCGATCATCTACGGCCTGTGGGGCTTCTTCCTTGTCATGCCCTACGCCGGCGACGTCGCCCGCTGGCTGCACCGGTGGATGGGATGGCTGCCGATCTTCGACGTGCAGACCGATCCGAACTCCGCCTTCGTCGACCAGACCCGCTACATCCAGTCGGCCTTCTGCGCCGGGATCGCCGTCGCGATGATGGTGCTGCCGATGATCGCCTCGGTCATGCGCGAGGTCTTCAGCCAGTCCCCGCCCGGCGAGCGCGAGGCTGCGTTGGCCCTCGGCGCGACGCGCTGGGGCATGGTCCAGTCCGTCGTGCTGCCCTTCGGTCGCGGCGGCATGATCGGTGGCACGATGCTCGGCCTCGGTCGCGCGCTCGGTGAGACCATCGCCGTGCTGCTCATCATCAGCCAGGCCGAGGAGCTCAAGTGGCGCATCCTCGAAACCGGCACGAACAACATCTCCGCCCTCATCGCCAACAAGTTCGGCACCGCGACGGGCGCCCAGATGTCCGCGCTCCTCACGGCAGGTCTGGTGCTGTTCGTGCTCACCCTGATCGTCAACACGCTGGCCGCGATCGTCGTCTCGCGCAGCCGGTCCGGCGCCGACGCGGAGGCCTGACATGACCACGACCCTCGAGCGGCCCACGACCGCGACCGTCGAGCCGCAACGTCCGACGTTCGGCTCCGGGATCACCGAGCTGCCGTTGCTCGACCCGCCAACCACACCGGCCCCGCCGCAGCGCGCGCTGTCCCAGGCCACCGACGAGGAGTTGTTCAGCCGCTTCGGACCGATCATCGGCGGCTTCGCGTTGGCCTGGCTGATCTGCTACCGCCTGCTCCCCTGGAACGGCCTCGTCGGCTACCTCCTCGTCTCGCTCGTGTGCATCCTCGCGCTGACCGCCGTCGTCGGAGGCCTGCGCGGTGGCATCACCGAGGTCCAGGACCGGGTGATGAACGTCCTCGTGCCCGCGGGGGCGCTCATCGTCTTCGTCGCCCTGGCCTCGGCCGTGATCTTCACGTTCTACCGTGGCTTCGAGGCGCTGCTCCACGTGAACATCTACACCCAGGACATGTCGGGGATCGGACCGAAGGATTCGCTCGACAAGGGTGGTGTGCTCCACGCCATCGTCGGCTCGCTCATCGAGGTGTTCATCGCCATCGCGATCGTCGTGCCCCTGGGCATCGGCACGGCCGTGTTCATGACCGAGGTCGGAGGACCGTACGCGAAGGTCGTGCGCACGGTCGTCGAGTCGATGACCGCGCTCCCGTCGATCGTGGCCGGTCTGTTCATCTACACCACGGTGATCCTCACCGGGATCCTGCCCAAGTCCGGCGCCGCGGCCGCTCTGGCCATCGGCGTGATGATGCTGCCCATCATCGCGCGCGCTGCGGATGTCGTGCTCCGCGTCGTGCCGGGCTCCCTGCGCGAGGCCAGCCTGGCCCTGGGCGCTTCGCGGTGGAAGACGGTCTGGCACGTCGTGCTGCCGACCGCGCGGCCGGGTCTGGCCACCGCGGTCATCCTCGGTGTCGCCCGCGGTGTCGGCGAGACCTCGCCGCTGCTGCTCACCTCGGGTGTGACCTCGTCGCTGAAGCTCAACCCGTTCGACGGTGTCATGACCTCGCTGCCCCTGTTCATCTTCTCGACCGTGCGCTCGGGCGAGCCGATCTATGAGGTCCGCGGCTTCGGCGCAGCGGCCATCCTCATGACGCTCGTCCTGCTGCTCTTCACCGGCGCCCGACTCCTCGCCCGACCGCGGCGAGACAAGTCGCGGACGATCCGCGCTCCTCGCCAGACGACCCCGCAACCTGCGGCCGAACTCCCCTCGGGCGAACCCGTCCTGGTGGAGATCGCCGACTCCCCGTACCCGAACGACGCCACGAACGTCCGACCCACCGGAGGCATCAAGTGACCCGCCGACTCATCACCGCCGTGGCCGCCCTGTCGGCCACCGCCCTGGCCGGGAGCATCGCGGCGCTCCCCGCCTACGGCGTGACCTATGCCGCCATCGAAGGCAACGGCTCGACCTGGTCCGAGGTCATCGTCCAACAGTGGATCTCCGACGTCGACTCCAAGGGCATGAAGGTGTCCTACTCCGGTGGTGGGTCGTCCCAGGGCCGCAAGTCGTTCGCGAACAACGTCACCGACTTCGGCATCACCGAGATCCCCTACCAGGGCAAGGACGAGTTCGGCAACGTCGACTCCGCCGGCAACCGCCAGTACTCCTACCTGCCGATCGTCGCCGGTGGCACGGCCTTCACGTACCAGCTGAAGATCGGCAACCAGCAGGTGCGCAACCTGCGGCTCTCGGGTGACACCATCGCGAAGATCTTCACCAACAAGATCACCGACTGGTCCGACCCGCAGATCTCCAAGGACAACAACGGCGTCAAGTTCCCCAAGCTGCCGATCACCCCGGTGGTCCGTTCGGACGGTTCGGGTACCACGGCCCAGTTCACGACCTACCTGGACAAGCAGTACCCCAGCGTGTGGCGTCCGTACTTCGGCAAGTCCGGCCTGACGTCGTACTACCCGAAGAAGGGCCGCATGATCGCCGCGGCCGGTTCCGACCAGGTCATGAACACGATCTCCGCGGCCTCGGGCAACGGCACGATCGGGTACGTCGAGTACTCCTACCCGGTCAACAAGGACTACCCGGTCGTCAAGGTGCTGAACAAGTCGGGCTACTACGTCGAGCCGACCCAGTACAACGTCGCGGTCGGCCTGACCAAGGCCCAGATCAACAAGAACAAGGGCTCGCAGGCGTACCTGACCCAGATCCTCGATGGGGTGTACACCAACCCGGACAAGCGGGCGTACCCACTTTCGTCGTACTCGTACCTGTTGCTCCCGACGGGCAAGAGCGACCAGCGCATGAGCACGGCCAAGCGCCAGACCCTGGCCGACTTCCTCTTCTATTCGCTGTGCGCCGGCCAGACCAAGGCGGGCAGCTACGGCTACTCCCCGCTGCCGCTGAACCTGGTGCAGGCGGGCTTCGACGAGATCAAGAAGCTCAAGACCGCCGACAGTGGCGTCGAGTTGGCCAACCGTGACGTCAAGTCGTGCAACAACCCGACGTTCGACGGTCGCAACATCAACAACAACAAGCTCGCTCAGATCGCGCCCATGCCGGCCTCATGCGACAAGAACGGTGCCGGCCCGTGCGGCGGCGCCACCGGTCAAGCCCCGACCAGCGTTTCCGCGGCGAAGAACTCCGGTGGCACGACCAACAACTCCGGTGGCGGCAACTCCGGCGGTGGCAATGGCAGCGGCGGCAACGGCGGCGGCAACTCCGGCGGAGGCGGTAATGGCGGCGGCAACTCCGGCGGCGGCAATGGCCCGAACACGACGGCCAACGGTGGGACCTCGAAGACCGGCAGCGGCAACGCGCCCGGTACGGGTGCGGGTACCGGCAATGGCACCGCCAACTCCAACGCGGCCGGTAGTGGCACGACCGTCGACCCCGAGACGGGTCAGGTCGTCGCCGCCGGCACCGAGGCCGGCGCTGCCGGTCCGGTGTTCGGCGTCCCCACCGAGCTCCAGGCCAACCGTTCCAAGGACGACAAGGTCTTCTCGTGGCTGGCAGTGGCCGAGTTGCTTGCCATCGTGCTGCTGCCCGGTGCGGTCGTGGTGTGGATGCGCCGCCGCGGTCAGGGGGCCTGAGCCACCATGAAGCGCCTCGTCCTTTCGCGGCCGGCGGCCATCGCCGGCGTCGCCCTCCTGTTGGGGGGTGTGGTCGGAGCTCCGGCCGTGATTCCAAACACCGTCCCGGCGGCACAGGCCGCCCCGGTCGTCGCCGCCCCCAAGGCGGCCACGAGCACGACGGCTGATCGCGGTGCGTGGTCCAAGACCAAGAAACTCCAGCGCGTGTTCCAGAACGGGACCAAGCTCGACGTCGTCGACTCACGCAATGTCACCGTCAAGGTCAACAAGACCAAGGAGTTGCGCGGTCGCGAGCGCGTTCAGGTGACGTGGAGCGGCGCCACGCCCAGCGGTGGCCGGGCCGCGAGCCCGTTCGGCACCTCCGGCCTGGCCCAGGAGTACCCGGTCGTCATCATGCAGTGTCGCGGCGTCGACGGCGCGAAGGACCCCAAGAAGCGTCTCTCCCCCGAGACCTGTTGGACCTCGACGTGGATCCAGCGGTCGATGGTCGAGGGCGATCGCACCGCCGTGTGGCGCAACGACCTGTACGCTCCCAAGTCGCTGCGCGACAGCCAGTACACCGTGGGTGGGAAGGCCAACGCCGCACTCCCGGTCATCGGCAAGGAGAACGGCGCGGACGTCACCTGCCCGGACTGGAAGCTCCCGACCTACAACGGTGTCGTGACCCCCTTCCGGTCCGCCAAGGGCAAGGAGTTCGCGGCCTGCAATGCCACGAGCATGCCCCCCGAGGCGGCGGTCGACTCGGCCTACCCCCCGGCCGAGCAGTATGGATTCACGACCGACGCGGGCAAGGGCGAGGCGCAGTTCGAGATCCGCACCGACGTCGAGAACGAGTCGCTGGGCTGCAACGAGAACACCGCGTGCTCGCTGGTCGTCATCCCGATCATGGGGCTGAGCTGCACCGACTCCAACGACCCCGCCGGCACCGAGTGCCGGCAGCAGGGTCGGTTCGCACCCGGCTCGAACAACTTCAACAACGAGGGCATCCAGCAGGCCGTCGGACCGAAGTACTGGTGGTCCGAGTCGAACTGGCGCAATCGCTTCTCCGTGCCACTGAGCTTCGGTCTCCCGCCGGACGTCTGCGACGTGCTCGACACCCGGGCGCCCACCGGCTTCTACGGTTCCGAACTCATGGGCCAGACCACAACCCAGTGGACCCCGGCCTACTGCCTGAACAAGAAGCGGTTCAACTTCCAGCACAACCGCATGTCGGACGCGGCCGCGTACCGCCTCGTCGACAACGGTGAGGCCCCGGCGGCCTTCCTGGCGCGCAAGCGCTCGGCGGCCGGCGCCACCTCCCCGATGGCCTACGCACCGACGGCCATCACCGGGTTCTCCATCGCCTACGCGATCGACAAGCCGCACAACACCGGGGAGTTCACCAACCTCCGGCTCAATGCGCGACTGATCGCCAAGTTGCTCACCTCGTCCTACCCCGCGTCCGGACTGGGCACCGCTCACCCCGGCATCGGCACAAACCCGGTGTCGATCAACCTGGATCCCGAGTTCAGGGCACTCAACCCGGGCCTGGACTCCACCACGCGCGAGTCCGCGGCCACCCTCATGTCCCTGTCGGAGTCGTCGGACACGATCAGCGCCCTGACCGAGTACATCGCGGCCGACCCGGAGGCCACGGCGTTCATGGAGGGCAAGGCCGACCCGTGGGGCATGGTCATCAACCCGGCGTACAAGGGCATGTCCCTGCCGACCGCGGAATGGCCTCTGCTGGACACCTGGGTCCCAGAGACCCAGCAGGAGTGCCTCCAGCAGAACCCCTCCCCGTACCTGTCGAACGTCGCCGCGCCCGTCACGAACATGCGCAAGATCGCCGAGGCCGTGCTCGACGGCTGGCCCTTGGCGGCCACCAAGTGTGATCGGCCCACCACGACCGACCCGTGGAAATTGGGACGCACCGACCGACAAGGTGTCGGGACGCGTTTCGTCATGGGTGTGACCGCCCTCGGCGACGCCAAGCGGTTCGGCCTGCGCACGGCGTCGCTCCAGACGACGGGCCCGGCGAAGCCGGCCGGCAAGTTCACGTCGGCTGCCGGCCGCACCTTCGTCGGCCCGACGGAGAAGGGCATGCTCAACGCCGTCAAGCTCGGCACCAAGATCGACGGTCGCCTCGGCACCTTCCCGTGGACCCAGGAGCAGGTTCGCAAGGCCAAGGACGCCTACCCGGGCACCCAGGTCATCTACACGGTGGCCAAGACCACTGGCCTGGACAGGGCCGATGCGAAGAAGGTCGCCGAGTTCATCCGCGTGTCGACGAGCGAAGGCCAGAAGCCGGGTCCCGGCAACGGCGAACTCGCGGAGGGCTTCGTGCCCCTGACCAAGACCGGAGCGACCGCGCCGCTGTGGAAGGCGGCCCAGGACGCCGCCGCGGCGATCGAGGCCCAGAAGGGCGCGAAGGCACCCACGTCCAACACGGGCGGCACGACCCCGGGAGGCGGCAACCCCGGCGGTGGCGGCACGACCCCGGGTGGCTCCAACCCCGGCGGTGGCACCGTTCCCGGCGGAAACACGGTCCCGGGTGGCAACACCGTCCCCGGTGGAGAGGTTCCCGGTGGGGGATCCGGCTCGGCCAACAACGCCGGGGGAAGTGGGTCGACACCGTCGGAGAACGGCTCCGGCGGGACCGAGAAGAACGCTCCGTCCAATGAGGCCAAGACCAACGCCTCCGGCAAGGTGGAGACGGCGCCGACGGCCAAGGTCAACTCCTGGCTGGGTCGGTTCTTCGTCCCGATGCTGCTCGTCGTCGGCCCGGCGGCCGCCCTGCTCGCCGGCGGCGGTCAACTCCTGCGCCGGTTCGGGGGGCAGTCGTGACGACGACCTTGACCCGCCCGGACGAGAACGAGGAGAAGGCTCCGGCGCTCCCCGTGCAGGAAACCATCGTGCAGCCGAGCGCGGCCGATGACGACACCCTTCCCCCCGCGCCCCGGGACGGTCTGACGGCGTTCAACAGCGCAACGTTGATGATCGCGCTGGTGACGTTGTGGGTGCTCGCCCAGATGCTCTTCCTGGGGTCGATCAGCCAGAACCGCGCCCAGTACGAGCTCTACTCCGACCTCCGGGAGGGGCTGGCCATGGCCACGATTCCGACCGGCGGACAGATCGAGCCGGGCTCGGCCGTGGCCCTGATGAAGATCCCGGCGATCGGGGTCGAGCAGGTCATCGTCGAGGGTTCCTCGTCGTCGGAGACTATGCTCGCCCCAGGCCACCGGCGCGACACTCCCCTGCCCGGCCAGCCGGGCGTCTCGTTGGTGTACGGCCGGGCGAGCACGTACGGAGCGCCGTTCGGCAAGGCCTTGACCCTGGCCAAGGGCGACCGGATCGAGGTGACCAGCGCCCTCGGTGACGCCGTGTTCAAGGTCTCGGGAGTGCGCCGCGCCGGCGACCCCCTCCCCCAGCCGCTGGAGCAGGGGAAGGCTCGGTTGACCTTGGTCACCGCCGAGGGATCCGGGCGGCTGGCCGCGTTGGCGCCGGCTGACACGGCCTACGTCGATGCCGAACTCGTCACCAAGGGGAAGGGCAAGTCAGAGGTCTTCGCCGATCCCGGCGGACGGGTCAGCTTCGTCCCCGAGTCGGAGAAGGCGATGGGTCGTGACCTGGGGGCGCTGCCGCTGCTGACGCTGTGCTTGGCGCTGCTGGTCGGTCTGCTGGCGGTGATCGTCATCGCCGCCCGCCGCTTCGACACCGTCATGGTCTGGGTGGTTCTCTCGCCGGTGGCGCTGCTGCTGGCCTGGTTGACGACCGACACGCTGGTGCGTCTGCTGCCCAACCTGGTGTAGCCGCCTTCCACGCATGAGGAATGCGCCCCCGGTGTTGCTGGTCCACAGCGGCGCCGGGGGCGACTTTCGTTCTGGCACGGCACCAACTCGTCATCTGCTCGTCACCTGCAGTTCACCTGATGAGTACCAAAATGGCACCTTCGCGGATGACGGTGGGGGCGTTTGGGATCCCAAACGATTTCTCGTCTCCACAGGAGTGACTCGATGTCTCGCAAGCTCGTCGCCTCCGGCGCGGCCATCGCGGTTGGTCTGGGCGCCGTGGCGCTCGCCACCCCGGCCAACGCCGAGCCCAACTTCCTCCCGAACTCCACCGACATCGTCGGCAGCGGGTCCGACACGACCATGCTGTCCATGCAGGCCGCCGCCGACGTGTACAACGACGGCAAGACCGAAGGCCGCCTCGTCTCCTGGGACGCCCAGGTTGGCGATGTCCCGGCCATGATCATCCCGCGCGCCGGCGCTACCGAGGTCAAGCGCCCGAACGGCTCCGGCGACGGCAAGAAGACCCTCTACGGCGCGGGCAACAACACCGCCTTCGACTACGCGCGTTCGTCCTCGTCGCTAAACGCCGACGAGACCAACGCCGGTCTTCAGCAGATCCCGTTCGCGGCCGACATCCTGGAACTGTTCACCGCCAGCACCACCAACGCCCCGGCGGGCCTCACGGGCGCCGACCTGGTCGCCATCTACTCGGGCGCGAAGACCGACTGGAGCGAGTTCCCCGGCGGCAAGCCCGGCACGATCACCGCGCTCATCCCGCAGCCGGGTTCGGGCACGCGCTCCTTCTTCGAGGGCGAGCTGACCAAGCTCAACGGCGGCACCAAGGTCGTCTACGGCAGCACCGTCAAGGAGGCGCAGGAGCACGACCCCGCGCCGATCCGCAACCAGCCGAACGTCATCTCCCCGTTCTCGGCCGGGCGCGCCCGCCTCGCCAACGCCGAGGTCCCGGGCGGCATCAAGCGCAACGGTGACTGGAGCGCGCAGCGCGCCGTCTACAACGTGGTCCGCAGCCTCGCTGACACCACCAAGTTCGCCGGCATCTTCGGCTCGGACGGCTTCCTCTGCTCCCCGGCGGCGCGTGACGCCATCGCCAAGGGCGGTCTCGACCAGCTCGCCACCCCGGCCAACGGCGGCTCCTGCGGCCAGCCCACCGTCGCGGCCGTCACCAACCTCAAGGTCTCCGAGGCCGTCAAGGTTGCGGCCAACACCACGACCACGCTGAAGGCGGCCACCGCCGGCGCCAACAAGGTCAAGTTGACCGCCACCGTCAAGGCCGGCTCCGACGCCGTCCCGACCGGCCAGGTCCAGTTCCGCCAGGGCACCAAGGTCGTCAAGACCGTCTCCGTCGCGCGTGGCACCGCCACCACGACGCTGTCCAAGGTCACCCCGGGCACCAAGTCCTACACCGCGCGCTACGTCGCCAACGAGGACTACAAGGGCTCCACCTCGCGCAGCGCCTCGGTCAAGGTGTACACCACCGCCCGCATGACCGTTCGTCAGGCCGACACCACCCTGACCCGCAAGCAGACCCCGAAGGCCACCGTCACGGTCAAGCGCACGGACAACGGCAAGAGCGCCACCGGCAAGGTCCGCGCCCGCGTCAAGAAGGGCTCGAAGGGCTCCTACCGCTACGTCGGCGCCACCCGCACCCTGAAGTCCGGCAAGGCCACCGTCACCATCCCGCGCTTCACGTCCAAGGGCACGTACTACATCAACTACCGCTACCTGGGCACCAGCACGGTGAAGGCCACCTCCAAGACCGTCAAGGTCACCGTTCGCTGAACCTGAGCCTCGTGCTCACCTGATCGGCTGAACAGCACCCGTGGCGGGGTGGGTTACCCTTGATGCGGTAATCCACCCCGCTGCGTATGTCACCGCGGGTGTGCCCCGGGCCAACCGCGGGCCCCGCCTTCGTGCTCCATCCCCCGCTTCTGCTTCCTAGAAAGAGCCACCGTGACCTCGGACGAGACGCAGGTGTTCCAGCCGCGACACGCCTCCGCCAACGGGTCGACCATCGCCGCACAGGTGGTCAACGCCGACGACATGGCCGATCTGCCCACCTCACCGGTGGCCACCCATGACCCCGACGCCACCGAGCAGGTGCCCGCTGTCGTCTCCCAGGCTCGCGACGCCAACGCCGCTGACCCGCGCATCGAGCGTGCCCAGGCCCCGAAGGGCCACCTCGCCACCCTCGAGGGCCGCGACGTCTCGGCCTGGTTCGGCAAGCGCAAGGTCCTCGACCGCGTCAACCTCACCATGCAGGCCGGTGAGATCACCGCGCTGATCGGCCCCTCGGGCTGCGGCAAGTCGACCTTCCTGCGCATCCTCAACCGCATGCACGAACTCGTCCCGATCGCGGCGATGTCTGGTGAGGTGCTCCTCGACGGGGAGGACATCTACTCCCCCGACAAGAAGCTCATCGAGGCCCGCCGCCAGATCGGCATGGTGTTCCAGAAGGCCAACCCCTTCCCCGCCATGTCCATCCGCGACAACGTGCTGGCCGGCCTCAAGCTCACCGGCACCAAGGCCTCCCGCTCCGAGAAGGACGATCTCGTCGAGCACTGCCTGCTGCGCGGTGGACTCTGGGACGAGGTCAAGGACCGCCTCGACGCTCCCGGGGGTGGCCTCTCCGGTGGTCAGCAGCAGCGGCTCTGCATCGCCCGATCGCTGGCGATCAAGCCCCGCGTCCTCCTCATGGACGAGCCGTGTTCGGCGCTCGACCCCACGTCGACGCGCGTCATCGAGGACACGATGCACGAGCTCGCCTCCGAGGTGACCATCGTCATCGTGACGCACAACATGCAGCAGGCCGCGCGCGTCTCCGACAAGTGTGCGTTCTTCCTGGCCTCGCAGGGCACCCCCGGCGTCATCGTCGAGCACGGTGACACGAACACGATGTTCGGCAACCCACAGGACGAGCGGACGTACGACTACGTCAACGGCCGCTTCGGCTGATCGACGGGGATGCGTTTGGCTTCGGCGAACTCCGACAACACCCACGCACTCTCCTGGCGCGCACGCGTCGTGAGTGTCGTGGGTGTGGCCGTTCTGTTCGCCCTCATGGCCGCGACCGGGTGGGCCATGACCGCCCGCGAGACGACGGTGACCACTCGATCGACCACCTCCAATGGCGCGCTCGTGTCCGTGAGTTCGAAGCAGGTGGCGAAGTTGCGCGCCAAGCCCGCGCAGGCCATGCCCGGAGCCGTGACGAACGGGCTGCCCACTCCGTCCTCCGCGTGGGTGAACACCGTCTCCGCCCAGACGGGGATCCCCCAGGTGGCCGTGGCTGCCTATGGTCGGGCCGCGCTTCAGGTGCAGATCGAGCGCCCCGCCTGCCGTCTAAGTTGGCCGACCCTGGCCGGCATCGGAGAGATCGAATCCGACCATGGGCGCAGCGGTGGCAGCGCTCCCGACGCGAACGGCACGGTCAGCCCACGTATCCTCGGCCCAGCGTTGGACGGGTCCGAGGGCGTGGCGGCGATCCGGGCGACGGAGGACTCGACCCGCTGGCATGGCAATCCGACGTGGGATCACGCCGTCGGGCCGATGCAGTTCATCCCGAGCACGTGGGCGACGTGGGGCACGGATGCCAGCGGTGATGGCGCAGCCGACCCGAACAACGTCAACGACGCGGCCTTGGCGGCCGGTCGGTATCTGTGCGCCTCGGGTGGCGATCTGACCACCGGATCGGGGTGGACCGCGGCGATCTTCAGCTACAACCAATCGGACGTCTACATCACCGACGTGTACCGCGCAGCCGCCCGGTACGCCGCCGCCACGGTGGGCTGACCACGCGGGGTGAACGGATCGTTGACGTCGGGGCGTCGACGGGTAACGCTGGGATCATGACCCGATCCGCGCAGGACCGCACCCTCGTGCTCGTGCGTCACGGCGACGCCGCCACCTCCCTGACGGAGGCTGATATCCATCGGCCGTTGACGGATCTCGGTCGACGCCGGGCCCATGCCGTGGGCGGGTGGCTCGTCGACCAGGGCTTGGGTGCGGACCTCGTGCTGTGTTCTCCCGCGGTGCGGGCGCAGCAGACGTGCGAGCAGTTGGCCGCGGCCGGTGAGTCCGAGGCGGAGGTGTGGTCGGACCAGCGGATCTACAACGCCAGCGCGGACATGGTCCTGGACGTCGTGCAGGGTGCCGACGACAGTGCCAACATCGTGGTGGTCGTCGGTCACTCCCCCGGCCTGCCTGCCTTGGCGAGCCTGCTGTGCGACGGGGACGGCGACCTGGAGGCGCACGAACGGCTCATGCGCGGATTCCCGACCGCCACCGCGGCCGTGCTCCGATACAGCGGGCCGTGGTCGCTCTTGTCACCTGGCCAGGCGACGCTGGTGGACCTCTTCAGCCCGTGAGATCGGCACCCTTCAGCGCAGTCGGCGGGCGTCCCTGAGATCGGTGGGGACGGCCTCACACGGCTCGGCTTTTGGACTGTTGGTGCCGGGCAGATAGGTCGGGTCGACCGTCCAGCGACCGCTGGGCTTCTGCCACCATCGAGCGTCCGTGTCGTGCCAATAGAGACGTGCCACGATGTAGCCCGACACGCCGTCGTTCGTGCCTCGCAACCACACACACGGATTACCGAAATCGTCGGTGCTGAACACCTCGGCCTGCGCATCGGGCCGGAAGTCGCCGGTCGCGCGAATGACCGCGGGTGCCTCGTCCTGGCCGGGCGGGGCCAGCATCTGCGCGAGTGCGGCATCATCGTGACGGGTCAAGACCTGCTGGAGTTCTGAAGCGGTCGGCTGCGGATCGGGTCGGCGTGCATCGCCAACGGCGCACCCGGACAACACCAGGCCCATCGCTGCCGCCGCGCCTCCAAACCTCAGGATCCGTACACGTAGTGCCATTTGTGCCACCTCGGATTGGGGTACTTTGCGCGCATGGACAAGTATGAACGTCGGGCATCATCAATTGTATGCTGGGCAAATACATGTTTGACGAGGTCTTCTCCACCACGATTGCCGAATGATCGACCGTCCCGTCACCAGAGCAGTCAATCTGAAGGACATCCCCGCGAGCATGTCCTTATAGGACGCTACACGGGGAGCCCGCCCCGTATTGTTGTTGAAGTGCCAGAAGTTTTGGGAGCCAGACCATGCCCGCGCCCACGTATCGGGAAGTGCTCCATTCTGACGATACCACCACGCAGTCGTGTTGCGATAAAATCCAGCCTTGGGCTCCCAGCCACCCGCCGATAGCGCTTGGGAAACGAAATTCGTACAATCACCCCCTGCCATTACACGAAATTCGCCGTTTCGCCTATACGCCCATTCCTACAGCCGTTCAGACACTTCCATGGACGTGCGCACGCCGTCGACCGCTTCCAGCGTACTTTGCACTTTGATGCTCATGATCCAGGCCCCGGGTCGCCCAGCGACAGGAACCGAATCCATCACTTCGACGCTCGCATCGCGATAAGAGTGACCAATCCCTTGAAACTGGTCCCTCAATTCATTCCGAACCTCGATCTCCTCCCCCGTGTTGGCTATGGAGTCAGTTAGCCTCGCGTCCGGCTGGCCGTTGATGGCCGCATAACGACCAAGGATAACTTGGACCACAGCTGACTCCACATCACCCTCCTGCGCTTCGACTGGCGCCAGAGATCCACCCATCATCGCTGTCAAAGCGGCTGAGACCGACACCACGGTCGCCGTTCGCATTTTCCCCCTATGCTCACGAGCACCAACATCTGATGCTGCCCTGCAAAGGAAACGCTACTCTCCGCGTCTTGACAGGACCGTGATTCACCCTTTGCATGGCGCACGTCACATCAGTCGGCACTGCGCCGAGCCCGCCTCAACCCGCGTGGACGATGTTGAGGGGCTCCTCGCCGGCGACGACGCGGCGCAACTGCTCTCGGATCAACCGCACCGCGCGGGAACGGAACGACGACGCCAACCCACCGACGTGCGGAGCGATGAGCACCCCGGGGGCGGTCCACAGCGGGTGATCCGCCGGTAACGGCTCGGGATCGGTGACGTCCAGCGCGAACCGCAGGCGGCCGGCGTGGCGTAGCGCCGTCGCCGTGTCGAGCACCGGGCCACGGCCGACGTTGACGACCAACGCGCCGTCCGGCAATGACGCGAGAAACGATTCTCCGGCCAGGCCTCGGGTCGAGTCGGTGAGTGGCGTGACGAGCACGACCACATCGTGATCCGGTGCCAGAGTGGCAAGGTCATCGATCCCGTATACCCGGTCGACCAGGTCGTCACCACCGCGAGCGCGCGAGGCCACCGCCGTGACCGTCGTCTCGAAGGGCAGCATCCGGGCGGCGATGGCGCGCCCGATCGAGCCGTACCCGATGATGAGCACCCGGCGGTCGGCCAGCGACGTCGAGAACCGCTTGGGCAGCCACTCCCCGCGCGCCTGCGCCAGCACCATGTCGGGGATGTCACGCAGCGAGGCGAGGGTCAGCGCGACGGCCAACTCCGCCGTCGCCGCGTCGTGGATGCCGCGACCGTTCGCCAGCGCCACGCCCGGCGGCAGCTCCTCGATGACGCCGTCGTACCCGGCGCTCATGAGCTGGACGAGGCGCACGCTCGGCTTGGCTGCCACCGGGCGCACGAAGTCCGTGCCGAGTCCATACGGAGCGACGTACACCTCGACGTCCTCGACCGGCGGCTCGCCGTCCGGGTCCCAGATGACGGGGGTGACCCCGTCGATCGGGCCGACGTCGTCGCGCCAGGCCTCGTCGGCGAACGAGACGACGACGGCCATGTCAGCCCTCACCCAGCGTCGACAGGATGAGTTCGCGGGCCTTGCCGGCGTCCGCCTGACCCTTCATCTCCTTCATGACCTGACCGATCAACGCTCCGGCCGCCTGCACCTTGCCGTCGCGGATCTTGTCGGCGACGTCGGGGTTGCCCTCGATGACCTTCGCGACGGCCGCCTCGAGCGCACCGTCGTCCTGGACCAACTCCAGCCCACGGGCGTCGGCGACGGCCGTCGGCGCGCCCTCACCGTCGAGCACGCCCTCCAGCACCTGGCGCGCCATCTTGTCGTTGAGCCGCTTCGCGTCGACCATCGACTGCAACTCGGCGACATACGCCGGCGTCAGCCCGACCTGGTCGGCGTACGCGACGAGTTCGAGCGCCTCGGTGTTGGCGCGGCGCGACGGCTCGCCGAGCCACCACTTGCGCGCCGACTGGGCGCTGGCCCCGGCCGCCACCGTACGTTCGATGAGGTCCAACGCACCGGCGTTGAGCACGTCGCGCATCTCGAGGTCGCTGTAGCCCCATTCGGTCTGCAGCCGGCGGCGGTGCTCGGCCGGGTTCTCCGGCAGCGTGGCACGCAGTTCCTCGACCCACTCCCGCGACGGCGCGACCGGCACGAGATCGGGCTCGGGGAAGTAGCGGTAGTCGTCGGCGTCGGACTTGATGCGCCCCGACGTCGTCGCCCCGGTGTCCTCGTGGAAGTGCCGCGTCTCCTGGACGATCGAGCCACCGTTGCTCAGCACCGCCGCGTGACGGCAGATCTCGAAGCGTACGGCCCGCTCGACGGAGCGCAGTGAGTTGACGTTCTTCGTCTCCGAGCGGGTGCCTAGCGGCACCGCGGCCTGCTCGGGCGAGGTCGGCTCGCCGGCCTTCGGGCGCAGCGAGAGGTTGACGTCGCAGCGCATCGAGCCCTGCTCCATCTTGACGTCGGAAACATCGAGCGCCTTGAGCAGGTCGCGCAGCGCCGCGACGTACGCCCGGGCCACCTGCGGGGCGCGTTCACCGGCGCCGGTCAGCGGCTTCGTGACGATCTCGATCAACGGAATACCGGCACGGTTGTAGTCGACCAGGGAGTACTCGGCTCCGTGAATGCGCCCCGTCGACCCACCGACGTGCAGCGACTTGCCGGTGTCCTCCTCCATGTGGGCGCGCTCGATCTCGACGCGGTAGGTCCACGGCTCCTCGCCGTGCTCGCCGGGCACCTCGACGTCCAGGTACCCGTTGAACGCGATCGGCTCGTCGTACTGGCTCGTCTGGAAGTTCTTCGGCATGTCCGGGTAGAAGTAGTTCTTCCGGGCGAAGCGGCACCACGTCGCGATCTCGCAGTTGAGGGCAAGGCCGATGCGGATCGCCGATTCCACACCCATGGCGTTGACCACCGGGAGCGCGCCGGGCAGGCCCAGGCACACCGGGCACACCTGGGTGTTGGGCTCGGCGCCGAACGTTGTCGCGCAGCCACAGAACATCTTCGTGTTCGTGCCGAGTTCGACGTGCACCTCCAGACCCATGACCGGGTCGAAGGCGGCCAGCGCCTCGTCGTAGGGCAGAACCTCGTCCACCGTCGTCGTCATGGCTCAGGCTCCCTTGGCGGTCAGGTCGGGGGCGCGGTCGAGCAACGGCCCGCCCCAGCGGTCGGTGAGCGCGGCCTCGAGGGCGGCGCCGACGGAGTAGAGACTCTGGTCCTGCATCGCCGGAGCGAGGATCTGCAGGCCGGTCGGCAGGCCGTCCTCGTCGGCGAGGCCGCTGGGCAACGACATGCCGGGCACGCCGGCGAGGTTGGCGGGGATCGTCGCGACGTCGTTGAGGTACATCGCCATCGGATCGTCGAGCTGCTCGCCCAGGCGGAACGCCGTGGTCGGGGCGGTCGGCGAGACAAGCACGTCGGCGGTCTCGAACGCGCGGTCGAAGTCGTTGGCGATGAGGCGGCGGACCTTCTGGGCGGTGCCGTAGTAGGCGTCGTAGTAGCCCGAGGAGAGCGCGTAGGTGCCCAGGATGATGCGGCGCTTGACCTCGTCGCCGAAGCCGGCGTCGCGGCTGGCGGCCATGACCTGCTCGGCGCTGGGGTGGTCGATGCCCGTCGGGGGGACGCGCAGGCCGTAGCGCATGGCGTCGAACTTGGCGAGGTTGGAGGAGGCCTCGCTGGGCAGGATGAGGTAGTACGCGGCGAGCGCGTAACGGAAGTTCGGGCACGAGACCTCGACGATCTCGGCTCCGGCATCGACGAGCAGTTGGAGGCTCTCCTCGAAGCGGGCCGACACGCCGGCTTGGTAGCCCTCGCCCGTGAGTTCCTTGACGATGCCGATCTTCATGCCCTTGATGTCGGCCCGCTGCGCGGCCTCGACGACGGCGGGGACCGGAGCGTCGATGCTCGTCGAGTCGCGCGGGTCGTGGCCGCCCATGACCTCGTGCAGGAGCGCGGTGTCGAGGACGGTGCGGGCGCACGGCCCGGCCTGGTCAAGGGAGGAGGCCAGGGCGACAAGCCCGTACCGCGAGACTCCGCCGTAGGTGGGCTTGGTGCCGACCGAGCCGGTCACGGCCGCAGGCTGGCGGATCGAGCCTCCGGTGTCGGTGCCGGTGGCCAGTGGCGCCTGGAAGGAGGCGACGACGGCGCTGGAGCCACCGCCGGAGCCGCCGGGGATGCGCTCGAGGTCCCACGGGTTGCGGGTGGGGCCGTAGGCGGAGTGCTCGGTCGAGGAGCCCATGGCGAACTCGTCCATGTTGACCTTGCCGAGGATCGGGAGCCCGGCGGCCTTGATCTGCGCGACGACGGTGGCGTCGTAGGGCGGAATCCAGCCCTCGAGCATCTTCGAGCCACAGGTGGTCGGCATGCCGACGGTGGTCATGACGTCCTTGACGGCGATCGGGACTCCGGCGAGGCGGTGCAGGGGCTCGCCGGCGGCGCGGCGCCGGTCGATCTCGGCGGCCTCGGCGAGGGCGGACTGGCCGGCGACATGCAGGTAGGCGTGGACCTGCTCGTCGACCGCCGTCGTGCGGTCGAGGTGGGCCTGGGTGACCTCGACGGAGCTGACCTGACCGGCGGCGAGCAGGTCGGCGAGCTGGGCCGCGGTGGCGCGGGTGAGGTCCGTGGTGGTGTTCGTCATTGTCGGGCTACCTCAGTCCTCGTCCAGGATGCGCGGCACGGAGAAGCGCTGCAGCTCGGATTCCGGCGCGCCGGAGAGCGCCTCGTCGGCGGTCAGGGAGGGGCGCACCTCGTCGGGGCGGGTGACGTTCGTGATCGGCATCGGGTGCGACATCGGCTCGATCCCGTCGGTGTCGGCCTGCTGGACCTGGGCGACGGAGGTGAGGATGACCCCGAGTTCGCCGACCATCCGGTCGAGTTCGGCCTCGGACAGGTCGATGCGAGCGAGACCGGCCAGGTGGGCCACGTCGTCGCGAGTGAGTTCTGCCATGCGGGTCAGTCTAGGAGCCCGGCGGTCGTGGTGCCGTCGCGGCCTGCGACGGCGCCGCGGCGGTGTGGTCAGGGGGTCTGGGTCAACGTGAACGCCGGCAACGTCACCGGGCCGTGACATTCGAGCGTCAGGTCAGCAGCGGAACGGTGGCGCGCGCCCGCTGCACTGCCTTCATGTCGACCGTCGCGACGAGGAGGTCAGGCGACCCGTCGAGGCGAGCCCGCACGGCTCCGGTCGGGTCGTTGAAACTGGATCGACCGATGCCAAAGGGGCCCGTGACAGAATCGGGACACCACGCCTGGGCGGCACCGAGCAACCAGGCCTGCGCGTCGTGGGCGCGGGCGCGGGTCAGCAGGTCCCACTGGTCGGCCTTGCCCGGGCCGTCGGCCCACGAGGTTGGGACGACGATCAGGTGGGCGCCGCGACGACCCAACTCATGGAACTGGTCGGCGAAGCGGATGTCGTAGCACGTCGCAAGGCCCACCTGCCAGCCGGCCACGTCGACGGAGATGTACTGCGATCCCGGTGCGACCGTGTCGGATTCTCGTGAGGAGAACGCGTCGAAGAGGTGGACCTTGTCGTAGGTCGCGGCGATGTTGCCGTCCGGACCGGCGACGAGGAGGGTGTTGCGCACGCGGTTGCGGACCTTGCCCGTCGCGGTCGTGTGCTGGTCGGCGGGGGTGAACATGCCGGCGACGATGGTGAGGTTCAGGTCGGCGGCGGTGGCGAGGATGCCGGTGCCGAAGGGACCGTCGAGGGGTTGGGCGACGGTGTCGAGGCGGGATCTGAACGAGGCCATCGTCGCTTCGGGGAAGACGACCAGTTCGGCGCCGCGGTCGGCCGCCTGGGCGGAGACGCGACGCACCGTCTCGAGGTTCTCGACGGGGTCGTCGGTCGAGCGGATCTGCGCGGCGGCCACGGTCAGCGTGCTGCTCATAGAGGCACCCTAGGGCGTGCGCGTCGCCGCGGGTATCACGTGTGCGGCGGCCGATGAGGCCGGCAGCGTTGTCGGTGGGCTTCGATAGAACGGAGTCTCGTACAGCGGAGTCTCGCGCGCGGGGGCGTGAGGTTGTCGCGACCGGGTGAGGTGGAGTCTCGATCGGTCACTGTTCATGTTTTGTTCACTTTTTGGCAACCTATTGGGAACATATGTTCGGTAAGATCAGGGTCATGATCAGTCAGACGACGCGCCTCAGCGGGGCGGGAACGGCTCAGGCCGCCCCGCCGGTTGCTGGTGCGCCTGGGTCTGTCGCCGCCGCCGGGTCTGCCACCGTCCTGGGTGAGGGCCCGGATCAGGCGGTGTGGGCGGAAGTCGAGATGGTCAATGTCGGGGTGGCGTCGGAACCGTCGGACCGGGCGTGGCTTGCGGTCGCGCGTGACGCGCTGGCTCAGGTGGCTGTGCCGGAGAAGTTCAGGTCGGAGGCGGAGGCGCAGCGGTACATCGCCGACCTGGATCGACTGGTCGCGCAAGCTTCAGCGAAGAGACTGTCGGCGATCACGGCGGCGGGGCGTTCGGGCGTGGCTGAGGGGCGGGGGCGCAATGGAACGCAGGCGTGGCTGGCCGGAGCGTCGCGACAGGGTTCGCGTGAGGCAGCGCGAGACGTGAAACTGGCCACTGCGCTGGACGAGGGGTTGCCGGCGACCCGGGCCGCGCTTCAGGAGGGGGCTGCGACGCCCGAGCATGCCCGGACCATCGCGAAGACCATGACGGATCTGCCCGAGGGCATCGCACCCGAGGAGAAAGTGGTCGTCGAGGAGTACCTCGCCGAGCGGGCGAAGGTCGTCGACCCCGACACCCTGCGCAAGGAGGCCCGCCGCGTCCTCGAACAGACCAAGGCGTCGGTGGAGGAAGTCGACGCGCACCACGACCAGGTCGTCCGCGACGAGGAAGCCGCCGCGCTGGAGAAGGTCAAACTGACCACGTGGGACAACCACGACGGGACCATGGACATTCG
>NZ_BCRE01000067.1 GCF_001552435.1 Kribbia dieselivorans NBRC 106261 | reverse complement strand
CGGGTGCGCCCGCGGAACCGGCCGACTGCTGCGAGGCCGCCGAGTCCGACGTGGCCGCGGGTGTCGAGCCCAAGTCGCCGCGTGATTGGGCGCGGGAACGGGGTCTGGCGTTCACGCAGGTCCTCGAGCACCTGCCCACCGACGAACTGGCCGGCGCGAACGGGGCAACCGTGCTGGTGACGATGCGGGAGGAGGATCTGACCGCCGCGCTGGACAGCATCGACGATCCCGAGTGCGGCCAGGACCTCGTGGCCCCCGACCGCACCTCGCGGCCGGCGACGTGTGAGACCGGGCACGAGATCTCCGCCGGCGAAGCCCGCCGCGCCGCCTGCAACGCCGGGTTGGTACCGGTCGTGCTGGGCGGCGAGTCACAACCCTTGGACGTCGGGCGCGCGAGGCGGCTGTTCACCGAGCCGCAGCGCCGGGCGCTGGCGACGATGTACACCTCGTGCGCGGCCGAAGGGTGTGACCGGCCGTTCGGCTGGAGCGAGATCCATCACCTCACGCCCTGGGAGCATGGCGGCCCAACGGACTTCACCAACGCCTTACCCCTGTGCTGGGAAGACCACCGACGGATCCACAACCCCGACTACGTCCACGAACGCATCAAGGAACCCGACGGCACGATGACGATTCGGTTCCACCAGAGGCCACGCCCCTACCGGAGGCGACCATGACCACGCCCCGACTCAAGGGAGAAGTGTGCCTGCGCCGAGGTCCTCAGCGCGAGAGGTTCCTTTGTCGAGCGCCGATTGTCGAGCGCCGATTGTCGAGCGCCCTTCGACGAGCCGAGCCACGGGTGCCTCGCTAGTGTGGCGGCATGTCTTCCACTTCCGTCTTCAGCAAGATCATCGCCGGGGAACTGCCGGGCCGTTTCGTGTGGCAGGACGAGGTCTGTGTGGCCTTCCTGACCATCCAGCCAATCACCGACGGGCACTGCATGGTCGTGCCGCGCGAGGAGATCGTCCAGTGGACCGACGCCTCGCCCGAGGTCAACGCCCACCTCATGGACGTCGCACAGAAGATCGCGCAGGCGCAGCAGGCGGAGTGGGAGGCACCTCGCGTCGGTCTGCTCTGCGAGGGCTTCCTGGTGCCGCACCTGCACGTACACACGTGGCCGGCGTTCAGCATGGAGGACTTCGACCCACACCGCGTGCAGAACGACGTGCCCGACGCGAAGTTCGAGGAGGTCGCCGAGCGGCTGCGCTCGCGGCTGCGCGCCATGGGTCACGAGGCCAACGTCACTGGTCCCGGCCCGTTGGCCTGACATCGCCAGCGCCACTGGGCTACCTTCGGATGAATTGGCTGCTCAACGGGGTCTGTGAGGGAGACATCATGAAGCGACTGATCCTGACCACGATCCCCGCGCTGTCCTTGGCTGCCACGGCTACGGGGGTGGGTGTAGGCGCTCAGTCGGCAGCCGCAGCCCCACCGCCGCTGGAGTACGTCACCCTCGGCGACTCGTACAGCGCGGGGAACGGCACCGGCACGTATGACGAGACGATCTGTTGGCGGTCCCCGGACAACTACGGCGCGCAGGTGGCTCAAGCGGTCGGAGCGCAGCACACCACCGCCGCCTGCGCCGGCGGGGTGGTGGCCGACATCCTGAACCCGCGGAAACTCGGCGCCCCGACCACGAAGACGGCGACGTATCGGCTACCCGGCACGTCGCCGAACAGCGAGAAGCACTGGCTGCGGCTCGCCAAGGACGATGCGCTGTGCGGAGTTCCGGCTCAGCCGGACTGGTACTACGACTACACGCTGAGGTCGTCGAATCGCGACGGCGAGGACGTCACCGCGACGGTGAGCTGCCAACTCACGGCTACGCCGCAGATCGATGCGGTGACCCAGAAGACCGACGCCGTGTTCCTCACCGTGGGCGGCAATGACATCGGCTTCGGGCTCATCACGGCGCACTGCCTGCTGGCCCGGAACGCCACAAACTGCTCCGTCGCGTTGGGCGCTGCCGAGGCGAAGCTCCCCCGGCTGCAGGAGGACATCTCGGCGGCGCTGAAGGCCGTACACGACAGGTCCAAGGGCAACGCCGAGATCTACCTGCTCGGCTATCCGCACCTGATCAACATGGCGTCGTACACAATCCCCGAGGGTGCACCGACCTACGACGCCGGCGCAGCCCTGTATCGACTGCAGCTCGACGGGGACCGGGCCCAGGCCCAGGCGATGGCTGAACTCGACGCCACCACGACGGGCAAGGGTGGGTTCACCTTCGTCGACGTCAAGCCGGCGTGGGGTGGCCTAACGCACGGGCTGGATCCGCACGCGGTGCCGAACCAGGCGAACTCGTGGTTGGTGCCGATCGGGGCTCCGGGTCGGCAGCCGTCCGAGTGGGTGCACCCGACGATCCAGGGGTGGAACGCGGACGCGGACGCCCTGCGCGCGGCGTTGAAGTGAGTTCAGTCAGTCGGGCTGCCCGGTCTCGAGCAGCCGGACGAACTGCGCCTCGGTGAGGATGGGCCGTCCGAGCTCGGTCGCCTTGTCGGCCTTGGAACCGGCGTTCGCACCGACCACGACGTAGTCCGTCTTCTTGCTCACCGAGCTGGCGGCCTTGCCTCCGCGGGAAAGGATCGCCTCCTTGGCCCCGTCGCGGGAGAACCCCTCCAGCGACCCGGTCACGACCACGGTCAGCCCCTCCAAGGTGCGCTCGACCGACTCGTCGCGCTCGTCGGCCATCCGCACGCCCGCTGCGGCCCACGTGTCGACGACCGCGTTGTGCCAGTCGGCGCCCTCACCGTCGAACCACTCCCGCACCGACTCGGCGATGACACCACCGACGCCCTCGACCGAGCTCAGCTCCTCGACGCTCGCCGCACGGATCGCCGCCATCGACCCGAAGTGCTGGGCCAATGCCCGCGCCGCGGTCGGACCGACATGGCGGATCGACAATGCGACCAGCACGCGCCACAGCGGCTGCTCCTTGGACTTCTCGAGGTTGGTCAGCAGCTTCTCGCCGTTGGCCGACAGCACACGCCCACCCACGATCGCCTCGGCCGGGTCGGACTTCTTGGCGGTGCGCGTGAAGAACTCCACGCTCGAGAGGTGCTCGGCGGTCAAGTCGAACAGGTGCGCCTCGTTGGTCAGCAGACCGGAGTCGAGCAGGGCCACTGCGCCCTCCCACCCGAGCGCCTCGATGTCGAGGGCCGACCGGCCGGCCAGCCCGGCCAAGCGTTCACGCAGCTGGCTCGGGCACGAGCGCGAGTTGGGGCACCGCAGGTCCTTGTCACCCTCCTTCTGTGGCGCCAACTCCGTGCCGCACGACGGGCAGTGCGTCGGCATGACGAATTCGCGCTCGGAGCCGTCACGCAGATCGACCACGGGGCCGAGGATCTCGGGAATGACGTCCCCAGCCTTGCGCAGCACGACAGTGTCGCCGATGAGCACACCCTTGCGCTTGACCTCGTGGGCGTTGTGCAACGTCGCCATCCCCACCGTCGAACCGGCCACCTGCACCGGCTCCATCACCCCGAACGGCGTCACGCGCCCGGTGCGACCGACGTTGACCTGGATGTCGAGGAGCTTCGTGTTGACCTCCTCCGGCGGGTACTTGTAGGCCGTCGCCCAGCGTGGCGCCCGAGACGTCGCTCCCAGGGCGCGCTGGACCGCGATCTCATCGACCTTGACGACGACCCCATCGATCTCGTGCTCGACGGAGTGTCGTTCCTCACCGAACCGAGTGACGTACGCCTGCACCGCGGCCAGATCATCGACGACGGTGTAGTGCGTCGAGACGGGCAGCCCCCACGACCCGAGGAGCTCGTAGGCATGGGACTGTCGGTCCAACTCGAACCCACGTCGTGCGCCGATCCCGTGCACGAGCATCCGCAATGGCCGCGTGGCCGTGACCCGCGGATCCTTCTGCCGCAACGACCCGGCTGCGGAGTTGCGCGGATTCGCGTACGGCGCCTTGCCCGCCTCGACGAGGGAGGCGTTCAGGTCGGCGAACGCCTCGATGGGGAAGAACACCTCGCCACGTACCTCGACCAGTTCGGGCAGGTTCTCGCCGTGCAACTGGTGCGGGATACCGACGATCGTGCGCACGTTGTTCGTGACGTCCTCACCGGTGCGCCCGTCGCCACGGGTCAGGGCGCGGGTGAGCCGGCCGTGCTCGTAGAGCAGGTTGACCGCGAGCCCGTCGATCTTGAGCTCGCACAGAAAGTGGATCGGCGTGTTCGCGTCCCGCTGGACCCGGTGGCCCCACTCGGCCAGTTCCTCGGGCGCGAACACGTTGTCCAGCGACAGCATCCGCTCGACGTGGTCGACCGCGCGGAACTCCGTCGAGAACGTGCCGCCCACCCGTTGGGTTGGGCTCTCGTCGGTGCGCAGCGACGGGTACGCCCCCTCGAGCTCGTTCATCTCGCGCAGCAGGGCGTCGTACTCCGCATCGCTGACGGTCGGAGCGTCGAGCACGTAGTACGCGAACTGGTGGGCGTTGACCTGTTCGGCCAGATCCGCCCACCGGGTGCGGGCGTCCTGCGGGACGGGGGCCTGGGCGAGTTGCGGATTCTCGGTCACCGACCCATCATCCCGTACACCACCGACAACCCTCATGCCACGCGAGGCGCCCTACCGTGCGGTAAGCCGACGTGATCCAATGGATGCACGTCACCCGAATCCCTTCCCGGAGGCACCTGTGAACCTCGCCCAGAATCTCGCGACGACCGCCGCGCGGCTGCCCGACAAGACGGCCATCAAGCTCGACGATGCCGCCCTGACATACGGCCAGTTGGCCGGGATGGTGGCCCAGGCCGCCGGCGATCTGCGCGCCTCCGGCCTGGAAGCCGGAGACCGGGTGGCTCTGATTCTGCCGAACGTGCCCGCCTTCCCGGTGCTCTTCTACGCGGTGCAGCAGGTCGGCGGCGTCGTGGTGCCGCTCAACCCGCTGCTCAAGCACTACGAACTCGAGTACTTCTTCTCCGACTCCGACGCGAAGTTCGCCTTCGTCTGGCCCGACTTCGCCGCCGAGGCGCAGCAGGCCGGCGAAGCCACCGGCACCAAGGTCTTCGTCTCCACGCCGGTCGGCCCGGCGCCGGGCGACCTCACCACCGGCGAGCCGATCACCGCTCCGGTCGAGCGTGCCGACGATGACAACGCCGTCATCCTCTACACCTCGGGCACGACGGGCAAGCCGAAGGGCGCCCAGTTGACGCACGCCAACCTCCACCTCAACGCCAAAACCTCCGCCCAGGACGTCATCAGCATCGGCGAGGACGACGTGATCATGGGGTGCCTGCCGCTCTTCCACGTCTTCGGCCTGACCTGCTCGCTCAACGCCGGCATCATTGCCGGAGCCACGTTGACGCTGCTGCCCCGCTTCGACCCGGCCAAGGCCCTGGAGATGGTCGAGCGCGACAAGGTGACGATCTTCGAGGGCGTGCCGACGATGTTCGGCGCGATGCTGCACCACCCGAACGCCAAGGACGCCGACATGTCCTCGCTGGTCACCTGCGTCTCCGGCGGCTCGGCCATGCCGGTCGAACTGCTGCGCGGCTTCGAGTCGGCCTTCGACTGTCGGGTCATCGAGGGCTACGGCCTCTCCGAGACCTCGCCGGTCGTGACGTTCAACATGCTCGACCGACCGAGCAAGCCGGGCACGATCGGCCGCGCGATCCCGCTGGCCGAGGTTCGTCTGGTCGACAGCGACGGCAACGACGTCCCGCCCGGCGACGGGGTCGGTGAGATCGCCATCCGCGGCGCGTACCTGATGAAGGGGTACTGGAAGAAGCCCGAGGCCACCGCCGAGGCCATCCCGGACGGCTGGTTCCGTACCGGTGACCTCGCCACCGTCGACGGCGACGGCTACTTCACCATCGTCGACCGCAAGAAGGACATGATCATTCGCGGTGGCCTGAACGTCTACCCGCGCGAGATCGAGGAGGTGCTCTACCAGCACCCTGCCGTCGCCGAGGCGGCCGTCGTCGCGATCCCGCACGCCGAGCTCGGCGAGGAGATCGGCGCCGGCGTCGCGCTCAAGGCGGGCGAGTCGGCCACGCCCGAGGAGCTCCAGCAGTTCGTCAAGGACCGGGTCGCGGCGTACAAGTACCCGCGCCAGGTCTGGCTCCTCGCCGAACTGCCGAAGGGCCCGACCGGCAAGATCCTGCGCCGCGAGGTCAAGGCCCCGACGGCCTGACCTGACCCACCGGCACGACCTTTCGGTACGACCCAGCTGCGCGACCTACGCAGACGCGGCCTCGGCACACGCCTGGGCCGCGTCTGCGCACGTCTGCAGCACCCGCTGAGCCTGCGGCAACGATGCTCCGGCCAGCCCGCACGCCGGTGTGAGCGTGACGTCGGTCAGGCGAGCCATCGGCAATCCCAGACGGGTGAACCGGCGCTGCAGGCGCTCGGCCGCACCCCGCCAGTCACCGATCGCCGGGCCGGCGAGTCCGGCCGGGTCGGTCGGTACGACACCCGCGGCCAATCGCGTACCCGCCTCGATCACCTCGGCGAGGGCCTCCCAGGCCGGCTCGGGCAGGATCGCCGTATCGAGCGCGAGTACGTCCACCCCGGCGCGGCGGAGCATCGTCACGGGCACGTCGGGGTGGCAACAGTGCACCCAGACCTCGCTCGCCCCGGCGTCGCGGAGCGCCGTGACGGTGTCGGTGAGCGCGCGGCCCGCGTCCTGCGGATCGACCGCGCGCAGCGTGCCGTACCCCGACTGGGTCGGCAGCCGTCCCGCGAGCGCGGCCGGCAGC
>NZ_BCRE01000066.1 GCF_001552435.1 Kribbia dieselivorans NBRC 106261 | reverse complement strand
CCGGGTACCGCCAGCAACAGCAGCGCGGGCACGGCAGCGGCGATGGCGGTCAGGCCGAAGCCGACGACGCCACACGCGGCGGCCACCGGAGCGGTGCGCACGCCCAGTTTGGCCTGCCAGGGTGCCGCGACCGTCCCGGCGCCGAGCGAGGCCCCGGCGAGCAGGCCGGTCAGGGCCACCGGCGCAACCGGGAAACCGAGCAGCACCGGGATCCCGCCGACCGCGGTGGCCGGGTAGGCGTACACACAGAAGGCCAGCGGCGCGATGACGAGGATCGCCGTGCGCAGACCCTTGGGCTTGAACGGCCCGGGGCGTGGTTCGCCCACCGATGCGCCACCGGAGCGCCCCAGGCTCTCGGGCACGGTCAGCGCCACGAGCATCGCCAGGATGAGTACGACGGCGTGCAACAGGTAGGGCAGGGTCAGCGGCCACGGCCCCCACTCGCCGATCAGCCCCGCCACGGCCGGGCCGATCGCGAACCCGCCGGTCATGGTCACGGCCGCGACCCGCGCTCCGGAGTGTCGACCGGCCTGGGCCGCGGTCTCGACCAGCCACGCGCTACCCACACTGAACGTCGCCCCCGCGCCGGCACCCTGAAGGAACCGGACGAGAAAGAGCATTGCCACACTGTCCTGCGCGGCGATGAACAGCAGGGTGGCGATCAGCGAGAGCAGCGCGCCGGGGATGGCCACCGTCTTGCGGCCCCACCGGTCGGCCGACGGGCCGGCGATGGCCAGCGCCGGGGCGAGTCCGAGGGCATACACGCCGAACAGGGCCGTGATCGCCGTCGACGACATGCCGAGCTGGTCGCGGTAGATGAGCAGCAACGGCGTGGGGATGTTCGTGCCGGCCGCCACTCCGAGGAGCAGCAGCCCGATTCGCCGATCCGACGTCAGTGTCACGGTGGGAACCCTACGTTCCGCACGGCGCTCCGCGTGGGTCTGGGTGAGCGTCGCACGTTGGGTGCGCGCGTCGCAGGTTATTGCATGGGACGGTGGCACGTTTCGTGTGACGCTCGCGATTGGCGTCGGAGTGAGTGGGGATGGGCTGGGTTGAGCGCGCGAGGTGGTGGCGGTGGGAGCCGTCACGCAGCAGCCCGCTCGTTCCTCGCGGTCTGCTGCGTTCCTCCCAAATCCCCCGTGCCGGATAAACAAGATGGACCCCGACGAAAAGCGTGTCGGGGTCCATCTTGTTTGGCGGTGGCGGTGGGAACCGTCGCTCGTTCCTCGCTCCTCCCAAATCCCGCGCGTCGAATAAACGAAGTAGGACCCGACGAAAAGCGTGTCGGGTCCTACTTCGTTTGGCGGTGGCGGTGGGATTTGAACCCACGGAGGGCGTAAACCCTCACACGCTTTCGAGGCGTGCTCCTTAGGCCGCTCGGACACGCCACCGCCGAGAAGAGTACCTGAGCGGTGGCGCACCCGAGAAATCAGGGGTATACGTGCGTCTCACACGCCGCTCGCCCCCGACACACAGCGCATCAGGAGGTGTAGGGCACCTGCTCCCACGACAGCACCGACTCGGCACCCGGACGGTTGACCGTCACCTTGAGCCAGTCGTGGTTGTTGGACGAGCCGTCCACGGTGATCCGCGTCAGGTTCGAGGTCGAACCCGACACGCCGTAGCGCGAGAGCCACACCGAGCCGGCCTGCAGCGGCTGGTCGACGTTGTAGACGTGGCTGTCACCGTCGAAGAGGTACACCTGACCCTGGAACGCGTTCGACTCGTCGATCAGCGTCTGCACCAGCGGCGTGAACGCCGAGATGTCGCTCGGCTTCGGGGTGTAGGTCGGGTCGAACATGTCGGCCTGCAGGTAGATCGCGACGGCGCGGTCGTTGCGCTGGGCGGCCTGGGCGAACGTGTCCTTGATGAGGGCGATCGACGCGTCCATCCGCGCCTTCTCCTCGGTGACCTGCTGCGCGTTCGCGGTGGTCGCGCCGGTCCACGGGGCGAGGCCGTTGTTGCTGCCGACGACGTGCACAACCGCCATGCTGACGCCCTGGCGACGCAACTGCACGTTCTCCGGGAAACCGAGCTTGACCTGCGACGCCACCTTGGTGGAGTGCTCACCGAGGGTCTGTCCCGGCTTCGGGAAGAACGTGGTGCGCAGCATGTCGAGGCGCTCGTACGGGTTGTAGGCACCGTTGTTGAGGCGGTGGCAGTCGGTCCACTCGTTGTCGCCGGGCACGTAGATCAGCGGCTGCTCGAAGCGGTCGAACTGGGTACGGATGTTCGCGAAGTACTCGTTCGTGCACGCGCTCGAACCGTTCTTGATGTCGCCGACGTGGATCGTCATGGACACGTCGCGGTCGGCGTTGATCTGGTCGACCCAGCCCGGGAACGCGTCGATCTGCGCCTGGCCGTAGGGCACGTCACCGATGACGGCGAAGGAGTAGTTGCCCGGCTTCTGCTGGCCCGGTGCGGAGGCGAGCGCCGCCGTGGAGGCCATGAGCAGGGGAGCAGCGGCCACGACGGCCACGGCGGTGCGGGAGAAACGCTTGAGCGACATGCGAGTCCTCATACTTTCGTGATCACACAGGGGCCGGACCACTGTCCTGCCGAACGCCCCTCCGCGGGTGACCAACAGGCGACGATCAGGTGAACGTCTCCCCTCGCCGCGACAGATCGTCAGCGGTGGTCGGCGAAGAAGTCGAGCAGCACCTGACGGCATTCGGCCTCGCGCACCCCGCCGACGACCTCGATGCGATGGGTCGCCCGCCGATCCCGCACGACGTCCCACACCGAGCCGCAGGCGCCGAGCTTGGGGTCCCACGCGCCCAACACGATCCGACCCACCCGCGCAAGCATCGCCGCTCCGGCACACATCGGGCAGGGTTCGAGGGTGACGACGAGGGTCGATTCCTCCAACCGCCAGGTCTCGACCCGGGCCGCCGCCGCCCGCAACGCCACCACCTCGGCATGCCCGGTCGGATCGTCGTCACGCTCGCGAGTGTTGCGCCCCTCACCCCACACGGCTCCGTCGGGCCCGAGCACGAGCGCCCCGACGGGCACGTCCCCCTCCAGCGCGGCCTCGCGCGCCAGTTCGAGCGCGCGCCCCATTGCCGACTCGAACGCCGGGTCGACCGGCGGCCGGGCCACATCGGAGGTCTCGTGCACGCGCCCAGTCTCCCCCACCGCGCTCCGTCTCGAGGCCTCGGCGGTAGGTTCACCCCATGCGCGTGCTGACCCCCGATCACCCGCTGATCGCCCACAAGCTCACGTACCTGCGCGACCGGCGGACCGACTCGCCGACCTTCCGCCGGCTCGCCGACGAGCTCGTCACGCTGCTCGCGTACGAGGCGACGCGCGAGGTCCGCACGACACCGGTCGAACTCGAGACTCCGGTCGCGCCGACGAGTGGCGTGCATCTGAGTTCACCCAAGCCGGTGATCATCCCGATCCTGCGTGCCGGGTTGGGCATGCTCGACGGCATGTGCCGCCTGCTGCCGACCGCCGAGGTGGGGTTCCTCGGCATGCTGCGCAACGAGGAGACCCTCGAGGCCGTGACGTACGCCAACCGCCTGCCCGAGGATCTCTCCGGGCGACAGTGCTACGTGCTCGACCCGATGCTCGCCACCGGCGGCACGTTGGTGCAGACGGCGCGTTACCTCGTCGACCGCGGCGCCGACGACATCACCATGGTGACGCTGCTCTCCGCACCCGAGGGCATCGAGGCCCTGCAGCAGGCCACCGCGAGTCTCGACGTCCCGATCACGCTCGTCACCGGAGCCGTGGACGAACGACTCGACGAGCACGGCTACATCGTGCCCGGGCTCGGCGACGCCGGCGACCGCCTCTACGGAGTCGTGTGACGCCACTCCGGCGCGCCACCGCAGTCACACCAACCGCATCCGGCACACTGGGGCCGACCCATGGGTGGGCGGCGACCCCGCGCACCCCGACCGCGCCGATCCGATCAGGAGCCTCGTGAGCATGCCCCCGGTGAAGAAGATCATCATGTGGCTCGTCGTGCTCTTCGCCATCTACGCGATCGTCACGAGCCCCGACCAGGCCGCCAACATCGTCAAGACCGCCTGGGACATCGTCTGGACCGGCGTCACCAACATCGCGACGTTCTTCAACCGACTCATCGGCAACTGAGCGGGCTGGCCGTGAGCCGTGGATCTACCCCAGCCCCGTAGGAGCCGCGAGGTCCGACGCCGCCTGCTGCCCAACGAGACGCTCGTGCTGAGCATCAGTCAGCACTGGGTGGTCCTGGCCAAACCGGTGGCGATCCTGGTCGCGGCGACGGTGCTCGCGCTCTACCTCGACGCCACCGTGCCGGCGTCGGCCGGGGCATCCATGCGGTTCGTGTGGCTGCTGTGGCTGGCGGCGCTCGGATACCTGCTGTGGTGCCTGCTCGAATGGCGCAGCACGGTCATCGTCGTGACGAACAAGCGCATCCTCAAGTTGCACGGTCTCATCGACCGCCGGGCCTCGATGATGCCGATGGCCAAGGTCACGGACATGACCTACCACCGCTCCATCCTTGGGCGGATTCTCGGCTTCGGGAAGTTCGTGCTCGAGAGCGCGGGCCAGGATCAGGCGCTGCGCGACATCGATCACGTGCCGCATCCCGACGCGAGCTACCGCGCCATCGTCGCGCAGATCTTCGGCGACGACACCCACGACGAGGACGACGGGGCCGACCACGACCATCGGCACGACGACGATCCGGACACGGACGAGTTGCCGCCCTACGACGATCAGGCCGTGTGGACCGAGGCCGAGTGGTCACAGACGCAGTGGTCGCAGGCGCAGTGGACGCCCACCGAGCGCGCCCAGGGCTACAAGCAGCAGAGCCCGGCGCCGTACGACCGCCACCCGCCGCCGCCGCACGATCCGCGCCGCTGGCGCTGACGGCGCTCCCCGATTTCCACCCCACCCGT
Source organism: Kribbia dieselivorans NBRC 106261 (assembly GCF_001552435.1). Taxonomy (GTDB): domain Bacteria; phylum Actinomycetota; class Actinomycetes; order Actinomycetales; family Dermatophilaceae; genus Kribbia; species Kribbia dieselivorans. Next base: position 402 of record NZ_BCRE01000066.1, on the reverse strand, counting down.
GACATGACGGAGCGTCGTCGCTACAGTTACCGATAACGGTTCCTCTTATCGAACCGGTCGCCCTGGGGAGGGCGGAGGCCCGTCGTTCGGTAGTCGTGCACCGAACGGCGGGCCTCACTGTGTTGTGCTACCCCGGGCCCCCGCGCACGTCCTCACCTTCGCGGGGATTGGCGCGCGCTTGCGAGGACCCCGCCGGGGCCCAGGTCCCCTGCGCACGCGGCACCCAGCCACGCGCCGCTCCGCCCGCCTCACCCGCCACGGGGTGACGTCGTTACGCACGGCTGTCGTCGTTAGGCAGGCTTGGCCCGCGGTGGGTCGCCGGCCAACCCTGCACAACGACGCCAGGCCAGCACATCGACGCCAGAGGGCCCGCCGTTCGGTAGTCGTGCACCGAACGGCGGG
>NZ_BCRE01000065.1 GCF_001552435.1 Kribbia dieselivorans NBRC 106261 | reverse complement strand
GAGGTATGACGCGGCGGGAATCCGCCGCGTCATACCTCGAACCGCGAGGGGGGGGTGCGTCAGAGGGCCTTGACGATGTCCTCGACGCGGTCCTTGGCGTCGCCGAACAGCATCTGCGTGTTCTCGTTGAAGAACAGCGGGTTCTGCACGCCGGCGTATCCCGTGGCCATCGACCGCTTGAAGACGACGACATCCTTGGCCTTCCACACCTCGAGCACCGGCATGCCCGCGATGGGGCTGCCCGGGTCCTCCGCGGCCGGATTGACCGTGTCGTTCGCGCCGATGACGAGCACGACGTCGGTCTCCGGGAAGTCGTCGTTGATCTCGTCCATCTCGAGCACGACGTCGTAGGGCACCTTCGCCTCGGCCAGCAGCACGTTCATGTGACCGGGCAGGCGACCGGCGACCGGGTGCACACCGAAGCGCACGGTCTTGCCGGCCTCACGCAGCTTGCGCGTCAGCTCGGCGACCGGGTACTGCGCCTGCGCGACGGCCATGCCGTAGCCGGGCGTGATGATGACCGAGTCGGCGTCCTTGAGCAGCTCGGCGGCGCCGTCGGCGGTGACCTCGCGGTGGTCGCCGTAGTCCTTGGCCTCACCGGTGACCTGACCGTCGGAGCCGAAGCCACCGAGGATCACGGAGATGAACGAGCGGTTCATCGCCTTGCACATGATGTAGCTCAGGTACGCACCCGAGGAGCCGACGAGCGCGCCGGTGACGATGAGCAGGTCGTTGCCGAGCATGAAGCCGGCCGCGGCCGCCGCCCAACCCGAGTAGGAGTTGAGCATGGAGACGACGACGGGCATGTCGCCACCACCGATGCTGGCCACGAGGTGCCAGCCGAGCAGCAACGAGACCACGGTCGCCACGGCCAGCATCCACAAGGCCGGAGCGGCGATGAACCAGATCGTCAGGCCGGTGATGATGAGGAGCGCGGCCAGGTTCAGCCAGTGGCGACCCGGCAGCATGAGCGGGGACGACTTCATCTTCGCCGACAGCTTCAGGTAGGCGACGATCGAGCCGGTGAAGGTCACCGCACCGATGAACACGCCGATGATGACCTCGCCACTGTGGATCCGGGTCAACGCGTCACCGAGGCCGTGGCCCGGGTGCTCGAGGTAGGAGTTCCAGCCGACGAGCACCGCGGCGAGACCGACGAACGAGTGCATCAGCGCGATGAGCTCGGGCATACCGGTCATTTCGACGCTGCGAGCGCGCCAGACACCGATGGCCGCGCCGATCGCCATGGCGACGACGAGCAGACCCAGGGCGGTCCACAGGCGGCTACCACCGCCGACGGCTCGGGCGTTCTCGACCATGAGCCCGACGGTGGCCAAGAGCGCGATCGTCATGCCGGTGATGCCGAACGCGTTGCCGCGACGGGCGGTCTCGTGCTTGCTCAGACCGGCCAGCGCGAGGATGAACAACAGGGCCGCGAGCAGGTACGCGGCGGTGACGTAGGTGGGCGTCGTCATCGGATCAGGCCTTCCGGAACATGGCGAGCATGCGGTGGGTGACCGTGAAGCCACCGAACACGTTGATGCTGGCCAGCAGGGTTGCGGCGAACGCCAGGGCAAGGACGACCGGGTCGTCGGAGGTGAGCTGCAGCATCGCTCCGACGACGATGATCCCGGAGATGGCGTTCGTCACCGACATCAGCGGGGTGTGCAGCGCGTGGTGCACATTGCCGATGACGTAGTACCCGATGACCACGGCGAGCATGAACACCGTCAGGTGCGCCAGGAACGGCGCCGGCGTGACGGAGGCGATCGCCAGGAAGATCACCGCGGCCAGCGCCATCTGCCACATCCGACGGTTCGGGTTGGCCGGCTTCTCCGGCTCAGCGGCGGCGACGGGCGCAGCCGCCACCGGCGCCGGCGCGGCCGGGGCGGCGGAGACCTTGACCGGCGGCGGGGGCCACAGCGTCTCGTTCTCGTGCGCGACGGTCATCCCGCGCACCACCTCGTCGTCGAAGTCGAGGACGAGCTGGCCGTCCTTGCCCGGCGTGACGAGCTTCATGAGGTTGACGATGTTCGTGCCGTACAGCTGGCTGGCCTGCGTGGGCAGACGGCCGGCGAGGTCGGTGTACCCGATGAGCTTGACGCCGTTGTCGGTGGTGACCACCGCGTCGGCGAGGGTGCCCTCGACGTTGCCGCCGTTGGCCGCGGCCATGTCGACGACGACCGAACCGGGCTTCATCGTGGCAACCATCTCACCGGTGATCAGGCGCGGCGCGGGCCGGCCCGGGATCAGGGCGGTGGTGATGATGATGTCGGCATCCTTGGCCTGCTCGGCGTACATCACGGCCGCGCGGCGGTTGAACTCCTCGCCCATCTCCTTGGCGTAACCGTCGGAGGAGGCCTGCTGGTCGGACATGTCGATGTGCTGGAACTCCGCCCCCATCGACTCGACCTGCTCGGCGACCTCGGGGCGCACGTCGAAGGCGTGCACGATCGCGCCGAGGCTACCGGCGGCACCGATGGCGGCCAGACCGGCCACACCCGCACCGGCGACGAACACCCGCGCCGGCGGGACCTTGCCGGCCGCGGTGACCTGCCCGGTGAACAGACCGCCGTACTCGTGCGCGGCCTCGATGACGGCGCGGTAGCCCGAGATGTTGGCCATCGACGACAGCACGTCGAGCGCCTGCGCCCGCGAGATGCGCGGCACGGCGTCCATGGCCATCGCGGTCACGCCGTGGGCGCGCAGCGACTCGACGAGTTCCGGGTTGATCGCCGGGGAGATCAGTGAGGCGAGCACAGCACCGGAGCGCATGCGAGCCACCTCGGTCTCGTCCGGGGCATTGACCTTGGCCACGATGTCACTCGACCAGACGCCGTCGGCGTCGGAGATCACCGCTCCGGCAGCCTCATAGGCCGCGTCGGAGAAGGTGGCCAGATCACCGGCACCGGACTCCACGACGACGTCGTAGCCCAGTGCCCGCAGTTTTTCGACCGTTGCGGGAGTCGCAGCCACACGGGTCTCGCCCGGCTTGCTCTCCCTGGGGACTCCCAGTCGCACTTTTTCGCTCCTACCTTGGGGGTGCGCGGCCAGTCGCCGCCGGGGGGCACACTAGCCAAGCAGGGAGCGGAGTTCCGTTGTGTGAGACGTGCATCTCACACACAGGACACAGGGTGAGACGGAGTGTCGCCTCAGGCGAAGCGGTGGAAACCCGATCGCCGGGCGGCATCCTCGTCGTAGAACCACACGTCGACGGGGGCATCGAGGTACCCGGGGTCGGTGGGCGAGACGAAGCGCATGTGCTCGATCTGCCCCTTCACGGGGTGGCCGAGCGGGTACTCGCCGGCCCCGATCGGCGCGGCCGACCCGACGCCCCACCCGCCGTCCTTGACGAGCCGGATGTCACGGTTCTCCCGCAGGCCGATCACTGGCGTGGGCGCGGTGTCCTTCGCCGGAGCGTCGTGACTCACCGCCGCCTTCTCACTCACCGGAGCGTCGTGACTCACCGGAGTCTCGTCGCCCACCGACTCGTCGATGAGGTCGGCCTGGCTGAGGAACAGGTCATCGCCACCGGTGGCCGGTTCGACCTTGATCGCCTCGGCCCAACTGCCGACGTGGGGGTCGCCGTTGAGGTCGAAGTGCAACTGGTCCTCGCGCACCTCCTCGAAGGGCACGGCGTCGCGCATCTCTTCCTCGGTGAGGTGGGCAATCGCCTCGGACTCGGCCTCCCACAGGCCCGGTCCCTCCGCCGGGGCCGACCCATCGTCGGGCGCGACCTCCGCGCCGGACCCGGCCGCACGCTCCTCCGGCACCGACCCGACCACCGGGTGCACGCGCGTCTCCTCATCGCTCGGGTCGTCGATCACCGGCACGCCCGAGCGCCGCGACCCATAACGCGCCTCCGGTTCGGTGGTCGGCGCGGCCTCGGGCGTGGGCGCCAACCACCCACCGTCGACCGGGCGCCGCCCGGCAGGCAGGGTGACCTCACCCTCGGCGCGTGAGCGTGCCGTGCCGCGCCTGATGACCACGAGCGCCCCCGCGATGATGACCACCAGAACGGCGAGCACCACTAGCAGGATGAGCAGTTCGGTCGCATTCATGCCAAACATCGCGCACTCTCAGGTCGGGGACGGGGTGGCGGTCACCCTGCAGAACCACCCTAGTGGCGGATGGCGTGTCGCTGGGGATGACTGGGGACTCCGCCTTCAGGGTGGACAATGGCGGGTATGCGTCGCATCCGTCAGAGCAAGAAGTTGCAGCACGTCCGTTATGACGTTCGTGGACCGATCCTGTCCGAGGCCCAGCGCCTCGAGGCCGAGGGGCACAAGGTCCTCAAGCTCAACATCGGCAACACCGCTCCGTTCGGTTTCGAGGCACCCGAGTCGATGGTGGCCAGCATGGTGGCGCATCTCAAGGACTCCCAGGGCTACAGCGACTCCAAGGGCATCTACCCCGCCCGCACCGCCGTCGCGCAGTTCTACCAGTCCCGCGGGCTCAAGGACACCACGGTCGACGACGTGTTCATCGGCAACGGGGTCTCCGAACTCATCACCATGACCCTGCAGGCGTTCGTCGACGACGGCAACGAGATCCTCGTGCCGGCGCCGGACTACCCACTGTGGACCGGCGCGGTCTCCCTGTCCGGCGGCACCCCGGTGCATTACCGCTGCGACGAGGAGAACGGCTGGAACCCGGACCTGGCCGACATCGAATCGAAGATCACCGAGAATACGCACGCCCTGGTCGTCATCAACCCGAACAACCCCACCGGAGCGGTGTACAGCGAGGCCGTCGTCAAGGGCCTGGTCGACATCGCCCGGCGTCATGACCTGGTGATCTTCGCCGACGAGATCTACGAGAAGATCCTCTACGACGGCGCGGTGCACCACCACATGGCGACGTTCGCCGCCGACGACGTGCTGTGTCTGACGTTCTCGGGCCTGTCGAAGGCCTATCGCGCCTGCGGTTACCGCGCCGGGTGGGTGATGATCTCCGGGCCGAAGGAACTCGCCGCGGACTACCTCGAGGGGCTGACGCTCCTGTCGAACATGCGCATGTGTGCGAACGTGCCGGCGCAGCACGCGATCCAGACGGCGCTGGGTGGGTACCAGTCGATCGAGGAACTCATCGTCCCCGGCGGGCGCTACTACGACCAGGTCAAGCTCGCCTCGAAGCTCCTCAACGACATCCCTGGCGTGAGCTGTGTCGAGCCGCAGGGCGCGCTGTACTGCTTCCCCCGCCTCGACCCCGAGGTGTACCCGATCGAGGACGACGAGGCGTTCGTCATCGAGATGCTGCGGGCCAAGCGGATCCTCGTCACGCACGGCACCGGGTTCAACTGGTTCGAGCCGGACCACTTCCGCGTCGTGGCGCTACCGGACGAGGAGATCCTCACCGAGGCCATCGAACGCATCGCGGACTTCCTCGAGACCTACCGGTCGTGACGGCCCGCCCCCACGACCCGCGGCTGCTGGCCGGGATCGCCGCGGGCGGGGTGGTCGGGGCGCTCGGGCGATGGGGTGTGTCGGCGTGGCTGCCGAATGCCCATGACGGAGCGCCGTGGGGCACGTTCGCGGTCAACGTCACCGGCGCGTTCGCGATGGGTCTGCTTGTCGCCTGGCTGGCCGTGCGCCCGGGAGCGCACCCGTTCGTGCGGCCGGTGCTCGCCACCGGGGTGCTCGGCGGCTGGACGACGTTCTCGGCCCTCGCCCTCGACGTGCACACGTTGACCCGGGCGAGCGACGCTCCGGTCGCGATCGCGTATGTGGTCGTGACGTTCGTGCTCGGCGTCGCCGCGTGTGGTCTCGGCGAAGCCGCCGGCACCCGATGGTGGCCGGACGCGCCGGACGATGAGGTCGTCACGTGACTGGGGTTTTGGCGGTGTGTGTCGCGGCCGGAGCGGCGATCGGGGCCCCCGCGCGCTACCTCACCGTGCATCTGGTGACGGGCTGGGGCGGGCGGCCCTCCGCGGGGACCCTCGTCGTCAACGTCGTCGGCGCGTTCGTGCTCGGGCTCGTCGCCGGGGCGCGGCCGTCGCCGTGGCTGGTCGCGCTCGTCGGCGTCGGGTTCTGCGGGGCGTTCACGACGTTCTCGACCCTCGCGCTCGAACTGTGGCAGGACCTGCGGGAGCGTCGTTGGGCGGCCGTCGCGGCCAATCTCGCGGCGACGCTGGGGCTCGGGTTGGGCGCGGTCAGCCTCGGGTGGGCGTTGACCGCGTAGCCGAGGTCAGTTCCACTCCCGGTAGTAGTTCGTGTTGCCGAGCATGATGCCGTCGTTCTTGGGTGAGGAGCGCCCGAGGAGATCGAGCATGTACCCGATCGTCCGGCGTTGTTTTGTGCCAGTGGCGTACTTCAGCTCGATGCGACCGGTGCTGATGATCCGGTAGGTACCGCGCTTGTCCGGCGGGATGGACCCCCAGCTGCCACCGATGCCCGGCCAACTGCCCAGGGCCACGCTCGACTTGACGAAGCGGCCGTTCGTGCCGAGCTCGATGCGGTCGGTGAAGGCCGTGCAACTGAGGATGCAGTTGCCGTGGTACGTCTTGTGGGTCAGGTACGTCGCAACACGCGCGCCCTTCTTCGGCAGGTACAGCGGGTCGAAGTACGAGGACGTCGGGTCGCCGGGGACCTTGTATGTGAAGCCCTCGGTGTTGATCGTCACCCGCTGCCCGGCGATGGTCGCGACGCCGGTGCGGGCGTTGTAGGTGTATCGCTTGCACTTTGTCGTGGTGCGCGTGCACGTGGGCTTGACGCCGTTCTTGGCGAAGTCGACGTAGGCGTATGTGGAGTTGACGAACCACACCGCGCGGGTCATCCAGCCGACGTTGTAGAGGGCCGAGTCGGGCCGGAATCCCCAGAAGTAGCGCCCCGTCAGCGAGGCGTACTTCTTCGGCCGGGGCTTGATGACCATCGTGGTTGTGGCGGAGTGGGCGTATCCCCCGGTCGCGGTGGCCTTCGCCGTGAGCGTGCGCTTCGATCCCGAGGCGACGCGGACCTTGAAGACGTGGCTGGCGCTGCGGTTCGGTTCGATCGTGCCGAGGGACTTCGACGTCGACAGCATCTTCAGGCCGCTACCGGACAGTCGCACGCGCACGTTGGTCGCGTCGCCCTTGCCACGGTTGCGCACGGTGACCCGGACCTTGCTGTACGTGCCCTTGTAGTCACCCTGCAGCGGCGCGCCGAGCGAGGTGGCCAGCTTCGGCACCTTCGGCACGGCGAGGTCCTCGGCGTAGAAACCGGTGTAGGTCGAGTTGATGTCGGTGGGAGCGGTGTTGTAGGCGTAGGCGCAATTCCACGCCTCGGTGCCGATGCGGGTGTGCGCGGCGGAGGTCAGCGTGACCGTGGCGCCGCTGCGGGTGCGGGCGACGGCCAGGTCGAGGTCGGGGTCGATCAACGAGCCGGCGGCGTCGGCCGTCGCCGCCGCACCGATCATCAGCGCCCTCGTCTCGCACGTGTTGCCGTTCCACGCGCCGGCGGCCACGACGACGAGGGAGTTCGCGCTCGTCGTGGGCGAGGCCGCGAACGTTGCCTGGGCTGTGAGGGTGCGCTTGGCCCGGTCGCGCGTGACCACGACCTTGGTGAGTCGCTGCTGCGCGCTCGGAGCGTTGTTCGTGGTCCGGTCGGCGATCGTCGCCTGCTGGATGTCGGTGGCCGCGGCGGCCGAGGCCGGAGCGTCGACCGCGCTGCGCTCGACGCTCCGGCCCTGACTGCCCGGTTGGAGCTGGCCCGGCTCGAGCGAAGCAGCGACCTGCTCGAACTGCGAGTCGGAGGCCGATGCGGTGGCGGGCGCAGCCACCAGCGTTGAGGCGAGAATCAGGGCGGCAATGCGGGAGTAAACCATAACGACCTCTCAGTCCCAGTCGGTGTAGAAGTTCGTCTTGCCAAGCATGATGCCGTCGTTTGTCGGCGAGGACCGACCCAGCAGGTCGAGCATGTACCCGATGGTCATGCGCTTGACCGTGCCGTTGGCGTACTTCAACTCGATCCGGCCCGTGCTGATGACGCGATAGGTGCCGCGCTGGTCCGGTGGGACGGTCGTCCAGTTGGTGTCGACGCCGGGCCAACTGCCGAGGGCCACCCGCGAGTAGACGAAGCGACCGTTGCGGCCGAACTGCACCCGGTCGATGGACGACGAGCACATGATCAGGCAGTTGCCGTACGACGTGCGGTGCAACAGGAAGGTCGACAGGAGGGCGCCCTTCTTCGGCAGGTACGTGGGGTCGAAGTACGAGGCGGCCGGGTCGCCGGGGACCTTGTACGTGAACCCCTCGGTGTTGATCGTGACCTTCTGCCCCGCGATCGTCGCGACGCCGGTCCGAGCGTTGTACGTGTAGCGCTTGCACTTCGCCGTCGTGCGGGTGCAGCTCGGCTTGACGCCGTTCTTCGCGAAGTCGACGTAGGCGTACCTGGAGTTGACGAACCACACCGCCCGCGTCATCCACCCGACGTTGTACTTCTGCGCGTCGGGCCGGAAGCCCCAGAAGTACCGCCCCGTGAGCGAGGTGTACTTCGTCGGCCGCGGCTTGACGACCATGGCCGTCGTGCCGGAGGCGGAGTGGCCGCCGCTCGCGGTCGCCGTCGCCTTGAGCGTGCGCTTCGTGCCGGAGGAGACCCGGACCTTGAAGGTGTGGGATGTGCCGTAGCCGGGCCGGATCGTGCCCAGGGTTGTCGACGTCGACAGCATCTTCAGCCCGGTGCCGGAGAGTCGCACGCGGACGTTGGTGGCCTCGCCCTTGCCGGTGTTGCGCACGACGACCTTGACCTTGGTGTACGTGCCCTTGTAGTCACCCTGCAGCGGAGCGCCGAGCGACACGCTCAGTTTCGGGGCCACCGGGACGGCGAGGTCCTGGCCGTAGAACTCCGTGTACGGGTTCGCGTAGTTCCCCGGCTCGGCGTTGAAGGCATAGGCGCAGTTCCACGGCTCCGTGCCGATGCGACTGTGCGCCGCGGACGTCAGCGTGATCGACGCGCCACTGCGGCTGCGGGTGACGGCCAGGTCGGCGTCGGGGTTGGTCAGGCCACCCGCGGCCTCATTGGTGGCGGCCGCGCCCAGCAGGTGCGCGCCCATCTCGCAGGTGTCACCGTTCCACCTGCCGACGACGACGGCGACGTAGGAGTTGGTGCTTGCCGTCGGGGACGCCGCGAACGTCGCGGTGGCCTTGAGTTTGCGGGCACTCCGGTCGCGGGTGAGCACGACCTTGGTCAGTCGCTGCTGCGCGCTCGGAGCGTTGTTCGACGACACCGCGGTCATCGTGGCGCGTTGGATCTCGGTGTCCGCGGCCCGAGCGCTGGCGGGCTCGGCGCCGGCGGGCACAGCCGCCAGGCTCGAGGTGAGGATCAGGGCGACGATCGCGGCGATGGCCGACCACAGGGTCGTGCGCTGGCGGTGGCGAACGGACGCAGACGACGATGAATGTGGCCGGGCGTGGGCGCGCATGCGGCCGAACGTAGCAGCGCTCGGGCGACTTCGCATGGGCACAGCGGCCCACTGTGCTCAGCCCGGGGTGGCTTCGCCGTCCATGAGGTCGGTGACATCGGCGACCTGGGCGCCCAAGTAGGCGATCGCCGCTTCGGCCTGGACCGTCACCGCGACCCCGTGCGCGCCCGCGCCCAGTGAGATACGACGCTCCGGATCGCCGTGCAGGGAGGCGTCGGCGAGGACCGGCCAGGCCGTCGTCGACCCGAACGGGGTGATGGTGCCGCGCTCGTAACCGGTGGCGTCCTTGGCGACGGCGGCGTCGGGCATCGACAGGCGGCTCACGCCGAGCAGGGAGCGCAGTTTGGGCCAGGAGATCTGGCGGTCGCCGGGCACGAGGACGAAGAGGTAGTCGTCGTCGCTGCGGCGTACGACGAGGGTCTTGACGATGTCGCGCGGCTCAACCCCACGGCGCTCCGCCGCTTCGGCCAGGCTCGCCACCCGCCCGTGGCGCGTGATCGTGTAGTCCAACCCGCTCGTGGCCAACGCCGCGGTCGCCCGTTCCTCGCTCACGCGCGCCAGCCTACGCGTGCTCGCCGAGGACCCGGCTGAGGAAGGTCCGCGCCCGGTCGGTGCGGGGGTGGGTGAAGAACTCCTCGGGCGTGGTGTCCTCGAGCACGACGCCATCGTCGAGGAAGATCACCCGGTGGGCGACCTCGCGCGCGAAGCCCATCTCGTGGGTGACGACGACCATGGTCATGCCCTCGCGCGCCAGGTCGCGCATCACCTCGAGCACCTCGCCGACCATCTCGGGGTCCAGTGCCGAGGTGGGCTCGTCGAAGAGGATCGCCTTGGGTTCCATCGCGAGCGCACGCGCAATCGCCACGCGTTGCTGCTGCCCGCCGGAGAGCTGATCGGTCGCCTTGTCCGCGTGATCAGCCAACCCGACCCGGTCGAGCAGGGCCCGCGCACGGGACTCCGCCTCGGCCGCCGGCAGGCCCAACACCTTCATCGGCGCGAGCGTGATGTTCTCGAGCACCGTGTACTGCGGGAAGAGGTTGAACTGCTGGAAGACCATGCCGACCAGGCGGCGCAGCGTCGACAGGCCATGGGTGTCGGTCGGCTGGGGTTGTCCCGCGATCGTGAGCGTGCCGCCATCCGGGGCGACGAGGCGGTTGATCGTGCGGATCAGCGTCGACTTGCCAGATCCCGACGACCCGAGCACTGCGACGACCTCACCGCGGTGGATGGTCAGGTCGATGCCCTTGAGCACGGGCACCTTGCCGAACGACTTCGTCACGCCCTGGAGGCGGATCACCTCGGCGCCGACGGGCGGGTCGACGAGGCTGATGTCGGTGCTCATGAGGTCTCCGGAGTCTCGTGGGGCGGGGTGTCGTTGGAGTTGTGGTCGTCATCGGTGACATCGGTCGCGGGTTCGCGCTCGCGGACGGCAACGCGGGCCACCCGGCGACCGTCCATCTCGAAGACGCGCAGGTCGAATCGGCCGACCGGCAGGGTGTCACCGACCTTCGGGACCCGACCCAACGTGGCCATGAACCAGCCGCCAAGGGTGTCGTAGTCGCCTTCGGGCAGGTCGAGCCCGGGCACCTGTTCGGGCACCTCATCGGTGTTGAGCAGCCCGTCGAGTTCGATGACGCCCGGCGGCAGATCGGCCGGTGCGTGGACCTCGTCGTACTCGTCGTGGATCTCGCCGACGAACTCCTCGATGATGTCCTCGAGCGAGACGATGCCGGCCGTGCCGCCGTACTCGTCGACGACGAGCGCCAGGTGCGCGCCAGCCTTGCGCATGCGGGTCATCGCCGAGAGCACCTTGACCGAGGCGGGAAACACCGGCATCTCGCGCGCCAGGTCACCGACCAAGGTGGGCTGACCGACGAGATCCGGGTCGAAGAGGTCACGCACGTGGACGAAGCCGAGGATGTCGTCGATGGACTCGCCGGTGACCGGGTAGCGGGAGAAATGCCCGTCCTTGACCTCCTGCACGGCCTCGGCGACGGTCATCGACTGCGGCAGGCTGGCGATCTCGGTGCGCGGCAGCATGACTTCGTCGACCGCGCGTTCGCCGACGTCGAGGACCTCGGTGACAATGCCGCGCTCCTCGGTGGTCAGGCCCTCGTGTTGCGAGAGCAGGAGGCGCAGTTCTTCTTCGGAGATCTCCTCGCGGCTGGTCTGCGGGTCGCCGCCGAGGATCCGGACGACGATGTTCGTCGAGGCCGACAGCAGCCAGATCACCGGTTTGAGCAGCGAGGCCAGGCGATCGAGCGGCACGGCGACGAGCATGGCCAACGCCTCGGAGCGCTGCAGGGCCAGGCGCTTGGGGACGAGTTCGCCGAGCACCAGGGAGAGGTAGGAGATGACGAGCGTGATGGTGATGAACGCGACCGTGTAGGCCGTGCCCGACGAAAGCCCCCAGCTCTCGAGCATCGGAGTGAGCGCAGGGGTGATCGTCGCGGCGCCGTAGGAGGCGGAGAAGAACCCGGCCAGCGTGACGCCCACCTGGACCGCGGAGAGGAAGCGGTTGGAGTCCCGGGCGAGGCGCGCGACGACGGAGCCTCGTCCGCCGCGTCTGTCGAGATCGGCCAGCTGGGATTCGCGCAACGAGACCAGCGCCATCTCGCTGGCGGCGAAGACGCCGCCAATGAGGATGAACAGCAGGATCAGGAACACGTTCAGCACGACATCGGACATGGTGGTGTCAACCTACCGTCTGCACCTCAGGTCGGCCGGGCCGGACGGCGCTCCGCCCCTTCGCTGACTGGTCAAACCTTGCGACGTAACCGGACGTTACGTCGCAAAATGTGACCACTCACCGAGGGGACAACCGTGGCGGGACAACTCGGCGTTAGCCCACAGGCTTTGTCCCCTCGGCGGGGGTGGGGGCGGGGTGGGGTCGGTAGCCTGGCCACACGTGAAGGAGGACCGTGTGGCTGAGCCGTGGAGCGTGCGCGAGGTCGATCGGGTGGTCGACGCCTACTTCGCCATGCTCGGCCTCGAACTGGCGCACGAGGACTACTCCAAGACGGAGTTTCGTCGCGGCCTGACCACGGACGTCCACCGCTCCGACGGGTCGTTGGAGTTCAAGTTCCAGAACGTGTCGGCGGTGCTCGACGAGCTGGGCGCCTTCTGGATCCCCGGGTACAAGCCGCGCCGCAACGTTCAGCAGTTGCTGCGTGAGCGCGTCACGCAGCGCTACGAGAACGACGCCGACCTGCGCCAGGACATGTTGCGGGCCGCCGAGGCTCCCGTGGCCGTCGACTTCCACCGCCCGTTGGACGCGATCGCGGTGACCCCTGTCGTGGAGCCCCCGATGCGCAGCCGCCGCCGGGTGGGGCGACATGTCGATTTCGCCGCCCGTGAGGCAGCGAACCGGTCGCTCGGGCTGGCCGGCGAGCTGGCCATCGTCGACTTCGAGCGGCGGGCGCTGGCTGCCGCGGGGCGGGCTGACCTGGCCGAAGCGGTGCGGCACGTCTCGGTGGTCGACGGGGACGGGCTCGGTTACGACGTGCTGTCGTTCGACGCGACGACCGAGGCGGAGCGCTACATCGAGGTCAAGACGACCCGGTTCGCCAAGGAGCTGCCGTTCCACGTCTCGCGCAACGAGGTGGAGTTCTCCCAGGAGGCCGGGGACGCGTACTCCCTGGCGCGGGTGTACCAGTTCGGGTCGACGACGCGGGGCCGCCCGTCGGGGCAGTTCCGGTTGACCGGGGCGCTGAGCGACACGCTGTGGCTCGAGGCGCAGGACTACCTCGCCGGCCCCGCCTGACCCGGCCCCACCGCGCTCCGCCCATCGGTCGACCCCGCACGCCGAGTGGTCAAAGGTTGCGACATAACGCGCGCTTACGTCGCAAGGATTGACCACTCGGCGTGGTGGGGCGGGGTGGGGTCAGCCGCGCAGGGGGCGGAGCTCCGTGCCGTCGAAGATCGGCGTCGACGTCAGCGCCGCCTCGTACTCGTGGCGCAGCTGCGCCACGAGGTCGGCCACGGACTGCCGCTTCGTCAGCGTCGCCAGGCCCTGACCGGCGCCCCAGATGTCCTTCCACGCCTTCGACTTCTGGTTGCCGCCGGAGCCGAAGTTCATCGCCGACGGGTCGGACTCGGGGAGGTTGTCCGGGTCCATGCCGGCCGCCACGATGCTCCCGCGCAGGTAGTTGCCGTGCACGCCGGTGAAGAGGTTGCTGTAGACGATGTCCTGCGACGTGGAGTCGACGATCATCTGCTTGTAGTCGTCGGGGGTGTTGGCCTCGTGCACCGAGAGGAACGCCGATCCGACGTAGGCGAGGTCGGCGCCGGCGACCTGCGCGGCGAGGATCGATGCTCCGTGCCCGAGCGAGCCGGACAGCAGCAACGGCCCGTCGAACCACTGACGGATCTCACGCAGCAGCGCGAAGGGCGACGTCGTGCCGGCGTGACCACCAGCGCCCGAGGCCACGGCGATCAGACCGTCGGCACCCTTGTCGATCGCCTTGTGCGCGAACTCGTTGTTGATGATGTCGTGCAGCACGATGCCGCCGTAGGAGTGGATCGCCTCGTAGACGTCCTCACGGGCACCGAGCGAGGTGATGACGATCGGCACCTGGTGGTCGACGCAGGCCTGTACGTCGTGGTCGAGCCGGTCGTTGGAGCGGTGCACGATCTGGTTGACGGCGAACGGCGCGGCCGGGCGGTCGGGGTTGGCTGCGGTGTGGTCGGCGAGCTCCTGCTGGATGCGCGTGAGCCACTCGTCGAGAAGGTCGGCCGGGCGGGCATTCAGGGCCGGGAACGACCCGATGACGCCGGCCTTGCACTGCTCGATGACGAGCTCGGGGCCGGAGGCGATGAACATGGGCGAGGCCACCACCGGGATGGACATCGGGCGGCGGAGGATCTCGGGGAGCGCCATGGGGGTACCTGTTCGTGAGGAGTGGCAGGGTGTTTATGCAACAAGTTGCAGAATAGGAGCGCGGTGGCCTGGGCGCAACATCCGAGCTGGGTCAATCGGTGCGAGCCGCGTCACTCGGACTCCCCCAGCGTGGCCAGGGTCTGCCGGCACCATTCGATGCGCGAGCGCTCCGCCTCGATGCCGGAGCGGAGAATGGACCGCTGGATCGTCGCGGCCATGCTCAGCTCGCCGCCGGAGAAGTCACGCGCCTCGATGGCGAGGTAGGCCGCCAGTCGCTCCTCGTGCACCTTCACCTGCCGGCGCAGCGTGGCGACCGCCATGTCCGGAGCGTCGAGGGCGGCCGCGGCGCGCAACCGCACCAGGTCGGCGTCGCGCGCGGCCACCACCCCGTCACCGCCCTCGGCCGCCCACCCCGCCAGCGCGGCCAGGCCAGCGTCGGTGATCGTGAAGGAGCGCGGTTGCCCCCGCTTGACGGGCCCGTCGAGGACCGTGGCCTCGGCCAGCCCGTCGACCGAGAGCCGATCCAGTTCGCGGTAGATCTGCTGGTGTGAGGCGGTCCAGAAGTACCCGATCGACTTGTCGAACCGGCGCGCGAGCTCGATCCCCGTCGACTCCCGTTCGGCCAGGGCGGTCAGGATCGCGAATCTCAGGGACATGGCACCCGATCGTAGGCCGCCCGTCGAGTGATGGTTACGGGCCGCTTCGGCGCGCCTGAGGCGGCCCGAATCCATCACTCGACGGGTGGCTAGGCTCAACGACACTCGGACTCCGGTCTCCCCGGCCGGACCCGCACGACGACGAGGAGAGCGCACATGCACGAGGTCAAGGCCGTCGTGGCCACCGCGAAGAACGCACCCGTGAGTTTGGAGACGATCCTGGTGCCCGACCCCGGCCCGGGCGAGGCCCTGGTCAAGGTGCAGGCCTGCGGGGTGTGCCACACCGACGTGCACTACCGCGAGGGCGGCATCAACGACGAGTTCCCGTTCCTGCTCGGGCACGAGGCTTCCGGCATCGTCGAGGCCGTCGGCGAGGGCGTCACCACGGTCGCGCCGGGTGACTTCGTCGTGCTCAACTGGCGCGCGGTGTGCGGCGACTGCCGCGCATGTGACCGCGGCGAGCCGCAGTACTGCTTCAACACCGCGAACGCGACCCAGAAGATGACCCTCGCGGACGGGACTCCGCTCACCCCGGCGCTGGGCATCGGCGCGTTCGCCGAGAAGACGCTCGTGGCCGCGACCCAGTGCACCAAGGTCGACCCGTCCGCGCGCCCGGCCGCGGTGGGCCTGCTCGGGTGCGGCGTCATGGCCGGCATCGGTGCCGCAATCAACACCGGCGGAGTCTCGCGCGGTGACGTTGTCGCGGTCATCGGCTGCGGTGGGGTGGGGGTGGCCGCCATCACCGGCGCCGCCCTGGCCGGAGCGGGCACGATCATCGCCGTCGACGTCGACGAGAAGAAGTTCGACGCCGCGCTCCGACTTGGCGCAACCCACACCGTCAACTCGCGTGACACCGACCCCGTGGAGGCCATCAAGGCCATCGCGTCGGCCGCGGCCGGACACCGCGGCGCCGAGGGTGCCGACGTCGTCATCGACGCGGTCGGCCGACCGGAGACGTGGAAGCAGGCCTTCTACGCGCGCGACCTGGCCGGCACGGTCGTGCTCGTCGGGGTGCCGACGCCGGAGATGACGATTCCGGAGATCCCGCTGGGCGACGTGTTCGGCCGCGGTGGGGCGCTGAAGTCGTCCTGGTACGGCGACTGCCTGCCCAACCGTGACTTCCCCATGCTCGTCGACCTGTACCGCCAGGGCCGTCTCGACCTCGACGCGTTCGTCACCGAGGAGATCGGCCTGGGCGACGTCGAGGCCGCGTTCGAGCGGATGCACTCCGGAGACGTGCTGCGTTCGGTGGTCGTGTTCTGATGGCCGCGCGCATCGACCACGCGGTCGTCGCGGGCACGTTCAGCCTCGACGGGCAGACCTTCGACGTCGACAACAACGTCTGGGTCATCGGCGACGACCAGGAGGTCATCGTCATCGACGCTCCGCATGATGCCGACGCGATCCTGGCACTGGTCGGCGAGCGCCGGGTGACCGCGATCGTGTGCACGCACGCGCACGACGATCACGTGCGCGTCGCGCCGGAGCTGCGTGAACGCACCGGAGCGCCGATCCTCCTGCACCCGGACGACGCTCCATTGTGGAAGCTCACCCACGGCGACGAGGTGCGGTGGGACGACGACCTGGCCGATGGGCAGGAAATGCAGATCGCGGGGGCCACCGTGCGGGTCATCCACACGCCGGGTCACGCGCCCGGAGCGGTGTGCCTGTATGTGCCCGCGCTGGGTGCCCTGTTCTCCGGCGACACGCTGTTCAACGGTGGGCCCGGTGCGACGGGGCGCAGCTTCAGCGATCGGCCGACGATCGAGAAGTCCATTCGTGAGGCACTGTTCGCGTTACCCGACGACACCGTGGTGCACACCGGCCACGGGGATGACACGACGATCGGGCGCGAGCGCGCGGCGGCGGAGTCGGGCGCCTGGGCGTAACCGCGTTCGGCACGCCCAGATCCCGTCGTGACACATCGGTTGCCCTGGCCACCGATGTGTCACGACGGGACGGCCTGTCTCACGAGGTGAGTTTGCGCGTGAAGGTGAGGTGCGTGACTCCGCTCGGTGAGGCCACCGACTCGATGTCGTAGCGCTCGTCAAGCCCCTCGAGCCCCGCCCACAGCGACACGCCGCGGCCCAGCAAGATCGGCACCTGCACGATGTGCATGAAATCCACCAGGTCCGCGGCGAGGAACTCACGCACCATGCTCGGGCCACCGCCGATCCGCACGTCCAGCCCGTCGGCTGCGACCCGCGCGATCTCCAGCGCCTCGGCCGGAGCAGCGTCGATGAAGTGGAACGTCGTGCCTCCCTCCATCTCGATCGACGACCGCAAATGGTGGGTCAGCACGAACGTCGGCGTGTGGAACGGCGGGGTCGGGCCCCACCAC
>NZ_BCRE01000064.1 GCF_001552435.1 Kribbia dieselivorans NBRC 106261 | reverse complement strand
GGGTCGGGCCCCACCACCCCCGCCACTGCGGATCCTCGTGCCAGCCTGGCGGTCCGAACTTGTTCGCGCCCATGATCTCGGCTCCGATGCCGGGCGTATGACGTTCGGCGAAGGCGTTGTCGACCCCGACACTCCCCTCGGGGTCCCAGTAGCGCGTGCCGATCATCCAGGCGTGCAACCGCTCGCCGGCATGCCCGAACGGAGTCTCGAGCGTCTGCGGCTCACCGGTGGCGAACCCGTCGAGCGAGATGGAGAAGTTGTGGATGCGGGTGAGTGACATCGGCGTGCTCCTTGCTCGGTGATGTCTCTCACCCACGGTCCCACGATTCAGTCGTTCTTGGACTCCCGCGCCAACCGCTCTTGACGCGCCTTCTCGACCTTGACCGCACGCTCACGCCGCAGGCGCTCGTGCGGGTCGGCCAGACCCTCCATCTGGGCTCCGCCGTAGAAGTGCATGGCGGTGTACCGCAGCCGCCACCATGCGCGGTACAAGAGGGAGAGTCCCTCGTTCTCGACCTCAGCCATCGTTCCTCCGTGTGTTGTCGAACCTCAAAGTAAAGCGTAGGCAGTCTCGCCTCACGTCATGAACCGCGCACCCGCAAACGCGACGCCGACGACGATGGCCGTCGACGCCGCTCCCAGTAGGAGCGGGCGCACGCCGACCTGCCGCATGAGCTGCCAACGCAGCCCCGTCCCGAGAGCGAACATCGCGGCCGAGAGGAGCATCGTTTGGGCCAGGTGCGCGGAGTGCGTCACCGCGCTGGGCAGGTCCAGCGTCGTGGCCACCACGCTCGCAGCGATGAACCCGATGACGAAGAGCGGCACCGGCGCCGGGCGCGGGCCTGCGAGGCGCGCCACCCGGCGGCGCTGCGTCAGGGTGATCGCCAGGATCACCGGGGCGAGCAACACGACCCGGGCCAGTTTGACGACCGTGGCGGCCGCCAGCACCTCCGGACCCATCGCGCCTCCGGCCGCCACGACCTGCGCCACCTCGTGGATGCTGCCGCCGGCGGCCACACCGCTCTGCGTTGCGGTCAACGCCAGTGTCGACAGGATCGGCGGGAGGACGAACATCGTCACCGTTCCGTACAGCACGACGAGCCCGACGGCCAGGGCGACGTCCTCGTCGTCGGCCCTGACGGCACTGCTGACGCCGGCGACGGCGGCGGCCCCGCAGATCGAGAAGCCACACGCGATGAGCAGCCGCTGGGTTCCGGGCACGCCGAGCGCTCGGCCCACGGCCAGGGTGGCGAGGATGCCGATGGCGACCACGGCGACCACGACGGCGCTGGTGGCCCAGCCGAGCGCGGCGATGTCGCGCAGGCTGAGTTGTAGCCCGAGCAGCACGATGCCCAGGCGCAGGAGGCGCCGACAGCTGACCTGGATGCCGGGTTGCAGCGCGGCGGGGATCGGAGCGGTGTTGGCCATGAGCACGCCGACGATCAGGGCGATGATGAGCGGGCTGAGCGCCGGCACGAGTCGGTGCGCGCCGATGGCCACGAGCGCCACACCCGCGGACAGGGCGAGGCCGGGCCAGATCGATCGGCGCGCCGGCGCGAGCGACACCACCGCCGCGGCGGGGGTCGTGGCGCGCATCAGCATGTCTCCACCTTCGATGGCCGGAGCGTCGTGCGGAAGAGGATGTTGGGCATGGCGCCATGACCGTCGGCTATGGCCAGCGGTACGTTTGCCGCATGGCGGAGAAGTGGCCGGACCTGGCCGTGCTGGAGCTGCTCGTGGCCGTGGCCGAACTGGGGTCGTTGAGCGGGGCCGCGGCCCGGGTCGGCATGACCCAACCCAGTGCGAGCCGTGCACTGGCCCGTTTCGAACGTCGACTGGGCCTGACCCTGCTGCAGCGGACCACACGCGGCTCCGCCCTGACCGCCCATGGCGCGATCTACGTCGACTGGTCGCGGGACGTGCTGGCGGCCGCCGAGCAACTCGTCGTCGCCACGACCGCACTGCGCTCCGGGTCGTCGGGGACATTGCGCATCGCCGCGAGCATGACCGTCGCCGAATACCTCGTGCCGCGCTGGTTGGCGGAGTTTCGTCGCACCCACGAGGAGGTCGAGGTCACCTTGGGCGTGGTCAACTCCGATGCCGTGGCGCAGGCGGTGCGCGGTGGGCAGGCCGAGGTGGGCTTCGTCGAGACCGCGCAGGCACCGGCGGGACTGCGGACGACCACGGTGGCGCGCGATCGTCTGCTCGTCGTCGTCGCGCCGAGTCATCCGTGGGCGCGGCGGACCCGAGCCCTGCCCGCCGACCTGCTGGCGGCCACTCCCCTCGTACTGCGCGAACCGGGCTCCGGCACGCGTCGGACCCTGGTCAGCGCGTGTGCCGACGTCGGTCTCGCGCTCGCCGACCCGGTTCAGGAGCTGGCCAGCAACACGGCCGTGCGCGTGGCGGCAATGTCGGGCGCCGGCCCGGCGGTGCTCTCCGAGCTCGCGGTGGGTGAACAAATCGGCAACGGGTCGTTGGTGGCCGTGCGCGTCAGTGGGCTGGAGATGTCCCGCCAGCTGCGGGCGTGCTGGGCCGGCGGCGCCCAGCCGGTGGGTCTGGCTGCGGATCTGCTGGCGATCGCCGCCCGCGGCCCCGCGGCCCAGGCTGCGCTGGGCGATACTGGTCCAAATGAGCACTTCATCGGGACACCCCCGCCGTCGCCACGCCGCTAGCCCCTTCCAGCCCGACCCCGAGCCGGTGATCGAGGTGTTCGCGGTCGGCGACCGGGTCTCGCACGACTCCCACGGGCTGGGCCGCGTCGTGAGTGTGTATGCCAGTGGCGCGACGGTCGACTTCGGGAGCTCAACCATCCGGGTCGCGACGCCCTTCAGCCGGATGACCAAACTCTGACCGACGCGACGAATCAAGGGGAGAAGGCCGCCGGTCAGTCCTTCTCGCCCAGTGGCCGGTCGAGCCAGTGGGGCAGGGTGTCCTGAACCGTGGTCCATTGCCTGCTCAAGGCCTGGAGCGGCGCCAGCGACTGCTCCAAGACCGCCAACTGGTCGTCGAGAACGCTCAGTTCAGCCGTGAGGGCCTGAATGGTCAGCCGCTTGGCGTGAATCTCCTTCATGACGATGTCGAGCTCGGCGGTGACCTGCGGCGCCAACTCGGTCACCTTGCGCATGGAATCGAGCACGTGGCTGGCCGATGCACGCACCGGCTCAGGGGTCACCGCCTGGGCGCCGGCCACGCCCACCTGGGTCAACTGCTCGATCAGGGTCCGCGTGTTGCTCAGGAACAGATCCGTCGCCGAGTGCACGATGCCCCGGTGCTGCTCGGCCTCACTGCCGTCGTGCTGGTCCATGCCTCCCAGTGTGGGACATGACGGGGGCCCTGGCCGCGTTTCCGCCGGCCAGGGCCCTCGTCTTCTGTCTCAACACAGAGTGCGCCCGAAGGGATTCGAACCCCTAACCTTCTGATCCGTAGTCAGATGCTCTATCCGTTGAGCTACGGGCGCAGTTGCATCGCACCGAACGCGAAGTGCTCCGCGCGACGAAGGACTACGGTACACGCTCGCGGCGCTGGTACGAAATCGAGCCACACGGCGCTCCGTTTCGCGACCCGGGGCGACCGACCCTCGACCCGACCGGACTGCGCTCCGCAAGCCGTCATGACGACGTTGACGCGAGATGCCCGCCTCACGCTCGCTTCTTTCACCGATCTGACGCGGAGTTTCAGCCCTCAGCCCAGCCTTGACAGGCCTCACGGAAGTGTCCCACCCGGTTCACACGTAGACGGCGTGTCGGAGTACTTTGGTGGGTGTCGAGACGTCCGATACGCGCCATTGACGGGGCAAGGACGGCTCGATATGGGACAGCGAACAAGCCGCCGCCGAAAGGGACATCGAGGGCCATGAGCACCGCAACCACGGGCACCACCGGAACGACTCACGCTGAGCTTCAGTCGTGGGTCGACGAGGTGGCCGCACTCACGAAGCCGGACTCGGTCCAGTGGGTGACCGGTACGCCTGAAGAGATCGACGCCATCAACCAGACCTTGATCGACGCCGGCACGTTCGTGCGTCTGAACGAGCAGAAGAAGACCAACTCCTTCTACGCCGCCTCCGACCCGAGCGACGTCGCCCGTGTCGAGGACCGCACCTACATCTGCTCCGAGACCGAGGAAGGCGCGGGCCCGACCAACAACTGGATGGCCCCGGCCGAGATGAAGGAGCAGCTCAGCGCGCTCTTCGACGGCGCCATGAAGGGCCGCACGATGTACGTGATCCCCTACGTCATGGGTCACCTCGAGGCCGACGTGCCGATGTACGGAGTCGAGATCACGGACTCCGCGTACGTCGTCGCCTCCATGAACATCATGGCCCGCATCGGCTCGAAGGTCCTCGCGAAGATGGAGGCGGAGAACGCCCCCTACGTCAAGGGTCTGCACTCCGTCGGCGCTCCGCTTGCCGAGGGCCAGGCCGACGTCGCGTGGCCGTGCAACGACACCAAGTACATCTCGCACTTCCCCGAGACCCGTGAGATCTGGTCCTACGGCTCGGGCTACGGCGGCAACGCGCTCCTGGGCAAGAAGTGCTACTCGCTGCGCATCGCCTCCGCCATGGCGCACGACGAGGGCTGGATGGCCGAGCACATGCTCATCCTCAAACTCACCAACCCGGAGGGTGTCACCAAGTACATCGCCGGTGCGTTCCCGTCGGCCTGTGGCAAGACGAACCTCGCCATGATCACCCCCACCATCCCGGGCTGGAAGGCCGAGATGGTCGGCGACGACATCTCCTGGATGCGCTTCGGCAAGGACGGCCGTCTCTACGCCGTCAACCCGGAGTTCGGTCTGTTCGGTGTCGCCCCCGGCACCGGCGAGGAGACCAACGGCCAGGCGATGGCCACGGTGGAGAAGGGCAACAGCATCTTCACCAACGTCGCGCTGACCGACGACGGCGACGTCTGGTGGGAGGGCATGACCAAGGACAAGCCGGCCCACCTGACCTCCTGGAAGGGTGAGGACTGGACCCCCGAGTCCGACTTCCCCAGCGCCCACCCGAACAGCCGGTTCTGCACCCCGGCCTCGCAGTGCCCGATGATCGCGCCGGAGTACGACGAGCCCAACGGTGTGCCGATCGACGCGATCCTCTTCGGTGGTCGCCGCAAGAGCACCGTGCCGCTGGTGTTCCAGTCGCGTGACTGGGAGCACGGCACCTTCGTCGGCTCGATCCTCTCCTCCGAGACCACCGCTGCCGCCACCGGCGCCGTGGGTGTCGTGCGCCGCGACCCGATGGCCATGCTGCCGTTCATCGGCTACAACGCCAACGACTACCTGCAGCACTGGCTGAACATCGGCAAGACCGAGGGCGCCAAGATGCCGGCGATCTTCCAGGTCAACTGGTTCCGCCGCGACGACGAGGACGGCTCGTTCCTGTGGCCGGGCTTCGGCGAGAACTCGCGGGTGCTCAAGTGGGTCTTCGAGCGCACGGAGGGCACCGCTGAGGGCGTCGAGACCCCGGTCGGCATCGTGCCGGCGCCGGGTGCGCTGGACACCGACGGCCTCGACGTCACCGAGGAGCAGCTCGCCAAGGCCACCGCGGTCAACGCGGAGGACTGGGCCAAGGAGCTCCCGCTGATCGACGAGTGGTACGCCAAGCTCGGCAACGTCCCGGCTGAGCTCAAGAATCAGCTCGAGATCCTGCGGAAGAACGTCTCTGCCTGAGTTCTGACGTCCCTTTCGGAGGGCCCGGCACCGGTTTGGTGCCGGGCCCTTCGGCGCGTGTTGGCGGTGGCGGGGGCATGGGCGGAGCGTCGTGGCTAGGGTTGATGCCATGACCTCGACGGCAGTCTCCGGCCGAACGACGCTCCGGTTCATGGCGGCACCGACCGATGCCGGGCAGGGTGGCACGGTCAGCGGAGGCCGGATTCTCGAGTGGATCGACAAGGCCGGCTTCGCGTGTGCGGCCGGCTGGTCGGGGCGGTACTGCGTCACCGCATACGTCGGCAACATCGACTTCCGCCGACCGGTGCGGATCGGGGACCTGGTCGAGGTGTCGGCGCAGATCGTGCTCACCGGGCGCACGAGCATGACGATCGTCGTCGACGTCGCGTCGGGCACGCCGTACAGCGGCACGACGGAGCACGCGTTCGAGTGCCGCATCGTGTTCGTCGCCGTCGATGACGAGGGCCGGCCGACGGCGGTGCCCCAGTGGGCGCCGGAGACGGCGGTGTTTCTGGCGGCCAAGGCCGAGGCGGAGCGTCGTATCGAGCTTCGCGCGCGGGTCAAGGAGCTCGTCGCCGCGCAGGACTGGTCGGGCGATTCGGCGGGCGCACGAGGCCACGCTGCGGTTCTTGGCCGCGCCGACGGACGTCAACTGGGGCGGGAAGGTGCACGGCGGGATCTTGATGCGCTGGATCGACGAGACCGCGTTCGTCTGCGCCAGCGGATGGTCGAAGTCGTACGTGGTCAGCCGGTTCTCGGGTGGGGTGAGTTTCCTGCGGCCGATCCGGATCGGTGATGTCATCGAGATCCAGGCACGGCTGGTCCATACCGGGCGAACGAGCATGGACATCGCCGTGCGGGTGCTGGCGGGGAGCCCACGGACCGGAGAGTTGGAGCTGGCCGCGCAGTGCATGTCGGTGTTCGTGGCCCTGGACGAGGCGATGGCGCCGCGTCCGGTGCCGGTGTGGGTGCCCGAGTTGGCGACGGACCAGGCGTCGGAGCGCCACGCCTTGGAGGTGCGTCGCCTGCGCGAGGACCCGGCCTTTGGGGTGCGGCACTAGAGCCGCTTCTTCGGGAGGCGGCACCAGGTCCCGTGCTCCATCGGTCAGTTGGGGATCCGGGTGACCTGTGGACGACTCAGGTGGCGAGATCGTCAGGAGTCACTACTCTCGTGCGCGGAGGCTGGAGCACCCGGGGATCCGGCCCAGGCGGATGGGCTACGAATGCGAACACGTCAATCGACCACCATCGCGGTGGCAGGACTCAGTGCGGTGATGCTGGTCAGCGCCTGCGGAGGCGACGCTTCAGGGGAGGGCGGCGGCACGTCCTCCACGACCAGCGCATCGTCGACCTCCACCGCCAGTGGGTCACCGACCAGCGGAGCACCGAAGACTCCCTCGTCCAGTGCACCCACCTCGAGCGGGCCGAACGCTTCGTCGACCACCCCCACCGCCAGCGGTGCCCAGTTGAAGAACTGGCCCGCCGACGCGCCCCAACTGCCAGAAGCCGCCACCAAGCACACGAAGGCCGGCGCCGAAGCTTTCGTGCGCCACTATATCGACGTGATCAACTACGCGTGGATGAAGCCCAAGTCAGGCTTGATTCCGCAGCTCAGCTACAAGGGATGCAAGTTCTGCGCGTCGGTGGAGAACACCACCGAAGAACTGGTAAAGAACGGCGAGTGGTACACGAAAACTCCTGTCAAGATCAGAAGCGTAAAGCCCGCGCAGAAGGGCGAAATGGGAAAGTGGCTGGTGGGCGTCACGATTACTGACACCACGGCCCCCATCCACAACCAGCAAGGGAAGACGGGGGGTCGGAAAGCAGAGGCCACCGATACCTTCTACTTCGCACTCAAGTGGTCCGACGGCTGGCGATCGTTCGGAGTCACAAAGTGATCTCCACCGTTCTCGCGGCCGCAATTCTCCTCAGTTCCTCCGACTCCAACGTCGGGCTCACCACCGAAGAGATTGACGGAGGTGCTCGGACCTCACTGTGGAGCCGGGAGACGGCGAAGAAAGAGCACATCGAGGGCCTGAAGCGCGCCGCGGCGTCGGGCGCGAAGACCGGCCCGTCGTACGAGTACAAGACCGAGCCACGATGCGGCAACGCCAGCGTCGACGCCGCGCCCTGCACCGCCGCAGCCGCCGGACCCTGCCCCTCCGCCATCGCCGCGCTGAACGTGTTCCGCCGCCAGGTCAACCCCACCGGCGCCTGGGAACAAGTCGGCATCGCCTGCAACTCCACCGAGGTCCCCGCGACGCGCGAACCCGGCATGGCCGACATCATCCGCGCCTTCCACGACACCAACTTCACCGTCCCCACGATGAAACTCGACCCCCGCGGAAACCGCACCCTGGTCAACCTCCCCACCTACGCCGAAGTCACCTGGCCCGTCACCGGATTCAAACCCGAGGAAATCGACACCCGCACCCTCCCCGAATTCCCCGGCTACACCATCCAGATCAAACCCACCCTCAGCGCCCTGACCTACCACTTCGGCGACGGCGCCACCGCCGGACCCACCACCTCCCTCGGCGGCCCCCACCCCACCGGCGACATCGTCCACACCTACACATCCCCCGCCAACTTCCACACCCGCGTCGACGTCACCTACGCCGGATTCTTCCGATTCGACGACGGCGACTGGATCCCTATCCCCGACACCGTCGACATCACCGGAACCCCCACACCCCTGACCGTCGTCGAAGCCCGCAGCCAACTCGTCCTCGAATAAGGTCCGGCACTCCCCCTTCAGGGCCCTGTGGATAACTCGCGCGGCCAGATCCCCGAAATCACTAACGTCGGGGACAGAGGTCAGACACACACCGGATCTGGCCCACACGAAGGGGATCCACATGCGTACACGACAGACCTGGACCGTTACCGCCGCCACCCTCCTCGCCGGACTGTTCCTCAGCGCCTGCGGCGGCACCGCAGCGGGCGAAGGCCAGCCCACGCCGTCCTCCGACGCCACCCCCGCCAGCGCCTCCACCACCACGAAGTCGGGCCACGAGTACAAGGTGGAACACCGCTGCACCGACACCGGCGCCGGCATCGCCTGCAAGGCGTCCGACGCGGGCGACTGCCCGTCCGCGCTGGCCGCCCGCAACGTCATGCGCCGCCAACTCGACAGCACCGGCCAGGCCACCACCCGCTGGGAGAAGATCGCCACGGTCTGCAACGCCGAGGAGGCCCGCCAGATCATCGATCAGGACTGACCGCCGCCGGCCGGGTCACCGCCACGCACCGGAGCGCCGTGACCCGGCCCCGCCCGCTGTCCTCACCGCGGGAACAGCAGCACGCCCACCACCACGAGCAGCGCCCCGAGCAATGCGTCGATGATCCAGCCGGTGCGCCGATAGAGCGCCACCGCCGGTCCGGACGATGCCACGCGCGCGATGAACAGGAACCACAGCAAGGCCGAGCCGACCATCGCCACCAGGGACACACCGCGCTCCGGCACGGTCGCCCCCTGCGGCAGGAGCGTCGCGAACAGGGCCGCGAAGAACGCCAGTGCCTTCGGGTTCGACGCGTTGGTCACCACCCCGGTCCACCACCAACGTGAACCGGACCGGTCCGCTCCCGGCGCGGTGACGACAGCTCCGCCGCCGGAGGCGCGATCACGCCACACGTGCCACAGGATCCACGCGCCGTAGCCGACGAGAAACACCGCGCCGACCGACCGCATCACCCGAAATGCCGTCTCGTGCTGCGTGACGACCACGCTGATGCCCGTCAGGGCCAACGAGATCCACACCACCAGCATCGACGCGATGCCCAACGCCACGGCCGACCCGGCACGCCGCCCGCCGACCATCGAGGCGCGCAGCACCGCGATGAAGTCCGGACCCGGCGAGACCAGGCCCACCACCCACGTCCCGAGCAGCAGCGCCCACGCCGTGGGCGTCAACGCCGCATCATCGCGCCAGCGGCGAGTAGAACACCAACGGGTTGCCGGCGTTGTCGTACACGACCGCACGCCGCTCGTGGGCGTCGTCGTAGGGAGCGGTGATGATCGCGCCTCCGCCCGCTTCGACCGCTGCGGCCGCCGCGTCGACGTCGGGAGTCCTCAGGCTCGGCACCGTCTTGCCCGGGAACGGGTGGTCGACCTTGGTCGCCAAGGCCAGCGTCACCGACCCGCCGTCCAACGCGGCGAAGTGCCCGCCGTCGCGGAACTTCAGGGTCATCCCGAGGGTCTCGGTGTAGAACGCGATGGAGGCGTCCAGGTCCTCGGTGCTGATCATGACCATGCGGACGTCGAGGTCCATGTCGCCTGCCTTCCCGCGGTGATGGCTCTCACCTCCGCACCGGGCAGCATAGCCACCACTGGGCGCCCACACCGGCGCTCTGGCAAGAACGGCGCAGCCCCCGGACCAGGACGGCTCGGGGGCTGCGTTGGCTGGCGGAGGCGGAGGGATTTGAACCCTCGATGGGGTTTGATCCCCAAACCCGCTTAGCAGGCGGGCGCCATAGACCGGACTAGGCGACGCCTCCAGACAACCCGGACAGACTAGCCCGCCACCCACCTGCGGAGCAAAGCGGGTCGGGACAGCCGAAGGGCCCCACCGTTTCCGGTGGAGCCCTTCGTGATGTGTGCGGGTTGCCCCGCAGCAGTCATTCGACCTCAGACGGGGCGAACGCGGTCGGCCTGCGGGCCCTTGGGACCCTGGGTGACCTCGAACTCCACGCGCTGGGCCTCCTCGAGGGACCGGTAGCCGGTGGACTCGATCGCGGAGTAGTGAACGAACACGTCCGGGCCGCCGCCGTCCTGGGCGATGAATCCAAAGCCCTTCTCAGCGTTGAACCACTTCACGGTTCCCTGTGCCATGGGGTGAAACTTCCTTCTTCTTGGGTGATGGCCCGCACCTCGCGGACCATGCTGCACCTACACCCCACACTGAGGGGACATGCCCCCCGGACAAACCGACCCATGACGGGCTTCTTGCTCGACCTGCGCGGAAACTGCTGCTGCAACAGTAGAGAACCTAGCATGTTACGACCCCGCGAGCATGGCCAGTTCACCGCATCCGCGGCGGGTGTGGGATTTGAACCCACGAGGGGTCGCCCCCTGGTCGCTTTCAAGGCGACTGCACTCGGCCGCTATGCGAACCCGCCTCGACCCCGGCCCACGACGGAGCGCGGTGTCAGACCTCCACGTTAGCGCCCGCCAGACCCGTGGTCGTCACGACCTGCCGTACGGCAGATGCTCCTCGACCCAGGCCCAGTCGATGCGCTCCTGCTCCAGCCGCAGCCGCGTCGCCAGTCGGTCGCTCACGAGATCGGAGTACAGCGCGCTCTCGTCGGCGGTCAGGCGCGGCAGCGAGGCCGCGGCCGGGCTCGGTTCGGTGCCCCACCGATCCCGGTGGGCCATGAGCGTGGTCCGGTCCATGAGAAAGGACCTGGCGGTGGGCAACCATGCGCGCAACCGGTCCAGGATCGCGAACCCATGCGTGTCCACGTCGCCCCAATAGTGCACGTCGGCGCCTTGGAGCCAACCCAAACGGCCCACCCGGTCGACGTCGAACCCCTTGCCCCACAGGAGCACGCCGTCCGCCGGTACCGGCAGCGACAGGAACGTCACCTCGTTCTCGACGATCACCGCACACGTCACCGGAGCGTCGAGCCGGGCGGCCTCGTCGACCCGCAGTGAGACCTCCGTGATGGCCTGAGGCAAACCGAGCACGCCCGCGTCGGCGCGCAGTCGCACGTGCTCCGGTTTCGCGGCCAGGCCCAGGCCGGTCGTGAACCCCGTCGCCGTGCGGCTGGTGCCGAGCACGTCGGCCAGCACGCCCCGATGCTGCTCGACGAACTTGGTGTCCACCCCCCGAGCAGTGATCTCGCGCAGGTACCGGGCCTGGCCTCGGTGGTCATCCAGCCATCGGTACGCGGCCAGCAGTTGGGACCACCACGACTCGTTCGCCAGTGCCTTCAAGGGCTCGCGGGCCGCCCACTCCACAACGACGGGCTCCCCCGCGGCCTCGGCCAACAGCTCGGCCACTCGGTCTGCCTCCGCGCGCACCCCCAACAGCGACCACGCCTGCTCGAAGGTGGAGACGAGGGCACGGGCCGGCACCCGGTTGCGCCCCACCTTGCGTCCCCCGATCTCGCGATACGTCAGCTCGTACCGCCGACCAGCATGTGCGGCGGACTCCAGGGCGGCGGCCCAGTCCTGCACCGCACGCAGGTCGGCCCCGAGCTCGGCGGCCGTCGGTCCGCGGAGCGGGAGGTCGATCAGGGGGAAGGGCTCACCGCCGGCGAAGGCGCGGAGCAGCGATTGGTCGGTCCACCGCCGACGCACCGCCGCCGTGAGCTCTGCTGGGGACGTCCACGTCATCGGCTGGCACCGGCGCGCCGCTCGTGGAACTCCTCGATCGTCAGGGTGTGCACGGTCGAACGCATGCCGTCCGGATTGGCGACGAACCCGATGGCCTTGACGTACGGCTCGATGACGTGGACCTTCTGGAGCGGCGTGACGATGAGCAGCTGCAGGCCGAGCTTCCGGAACAGTTGGAGGGCGTACGTGGTCGACACATCCGAGCCTCGCCCGAACGCCTCGTCGATCATCGCGAACCGGAAGTCCCGCGACTTCTCGGCGCCCCACTCCAAGCCGAACTGATACGCGAGCGACGCGGCCAGGATGGTGTAGGCGAGCTTCTCCTTCTGCCCGCCGGACTTGCCATCGGAGTCGGTGTAGTGCTCCCACTCCACATCGGTCTCACGACTCTTCTCCGACGCCGAGAACGTCCACCAGGTGCGCACATCGGTGACGCGTCGCACCCACGCCTTGTCGGACTCGGCAGACCCCTCCCTCCCCCGAAAGCGTTCGATGAGTCGCTTGACGTCGAGAAAGCGCTGTTCGGTGTAGCTGTCCTCAGCCCCGACCGCGTCGTCGGTGGCGTGGCGCAGGTCGGCGCGGAAGGTCTGCACGTCCTGGTTCGTCGTCGGTTTCGGCTCGAGCTTGATGTACCGGCCCGGGCTGTAGTCGATCGCGCCCAACGCCTCGTTGATGCGGTCGACCCGATCGCGGATCTCGTCGGAACGTTGATGCAACCACGCGTTGAACCCGGCCAGTTCGTGAATGGTGTTGGTGTTGAGTTGCCGCTTGAACTCTTCCTCGAAACGCGGCAGATCGTCACCGGCCACGCGCGTGTGAAAGGCCCGAAAGTCTTCCCGCGCCTCGACGCTGGCATCCATGTCGGAGCGCAGTTCGGGCCAGCGCCCGAGCACCTCACCCATCGCCTGCTGGAGGTGCCCCGTCAGGCTGTTGATCTGGTTGGTGACGTTGCCGGCCTGCTTGTCCAACTGGTCGGTCAGGGTGTTCGAGGCACCCGCGCACTGGCCCGACTGGGTCGGCAGCGACGCCCCGAGCCGCTCGGTCAGGGCCGGGTAGGCCGCGCGTGCGCTCTCCAGGTCTGCCTCCGGGTGCGCGGCGATCTGCTGCTGCGCGACGCTGCGGGTGAGCTCGGCCTCATCGCGCCGATTCCGGGCCGTCGTCAGCGATTCCTTGAGGTCGTCGCGCGTGGCCCTGACCTCGGTCAACTTGGCATCCGTCGCCGCCAACGCACGCGTCACCTCCGCCAGTCGCGACGATCCGGCCTGAAGCCGCTCACGTTCGGCATCGGCGTCGGCGGCTCGCGCGTGGGCGCCCTCATGGTCCAGGTCACTCCACGACGTGTGGTCCGCGAGTTTGCCCAACGCGATCTCACGTTCCCTGAGCCGGTTGTGCGCCTCCTCAGCGACCTTGACCTCACGCTCGGATTCGGACCGCTGCGCCTCCAGGCGAGTCAGGTCGGTGGCGAGGGCCTCGATCTTGCGTTCGTTGGCCCACCCCAGCACCCAGCGACGCGGATCGTCGACCCGGTTGCGGTCGTCCTTCTCGTGCCGCTCACCGGAGCGCACCTGCCCCTCGCGGGTGACCGCCCTGGTCTCCTCTCGGAAGGCGGCGAGGCTGTCGACGCAGACGTAGTTCGCGCGGCGCTGCACCTCAGCTCGCAGGTACCCGTCGAACGCCCCGGGCTTCGCGACGAGGCAGTCGGCGAGGAGCAGCCCATCACGGTCGGCGCGCTGCAGCGGCACCCGCCGGTCGGGCACACGCTCGTAGACGAGCTTGGCCCCGACCTGCCCATCACGGCCGCGGACCGTCAGACGGCGTCCGTTCACCCAGTCCGTGACGGCCGGGTAGTGCACCTGCGGCACCAGCATCGAGAGGGCAAAGCCACGCAGCACCCGCTCGGCGGCGCCGCGCCAGTCGACGTGCTCCTCGCTGACGTCGAGCAGTTCACCGGCGTACGGAAGGTCGACGGGGTCCAGCCCCAGGTCGGCGCAGAGCTGGTCACGCAATTGGAGGTGACTCGACGGCAGGTTGCTTGTGCGCTGCTGCAAGCTCGCCAGTTCCTGCCGCACCGCCTCGGCGTCGACGTCGAATTGCTTCTGGGCGGAGAGGAGTTCGGCCAGGCGGTTGTTCACGCGCGGCCGTTCCAAGGCCAGTTCTGCTTTCTCGGCGGCCACCGTCGTCGCCAAGGCCGCGAAACCGCCGACATCGCTGATGGGGTCGAGCCCCGCGGCCGTGAGTGCCTCGTCGAAGCCGTGCCGGCGGCGCAGCCGGTCCGCGGCCTGGGCGCGCGCCTCCCGCGCGGTCCGTTCCAGTTCGGCGACGCGATCACCGCCGGCCTGGGCACGCTCCTCGATGAGGCGATCCCGGTCGGCGTCCAGTGTCCGAGCAGTCTCCTCCGCTTCATCCACGGCCCGAGAGATCCGGGTGACCTCCTCCTCATGCCCGGCGATCTCAGCTCCGAGAAGCCGAATCTGCAACTCGGCGATGAAGAGACGCACCGCCTCACGCTGGACCGCGATCGCCGCCCGCTCGGCCAGCGCGCCGTCGTAGCGATCGGCCAACGCCACCAACGGCGTGAGCAGTTCGAGTTGCTCCCGGGCCCTGATGACCAGCGCATGCGAGGTCGACAGGTCCTCGAAGTGGCCGATGATCCCGCGAATGCGGTCGGCGGCATCGGCCGGTTCGAGCATGTGATCGCGGACGAACTCGTTGAGGTTGCCCACCGACTTCATCGACACGGTCTGGTGGAACAGCTTCATCGCCTGCTCGCTGCGAATCCCCAGGCGGCGCCGCAGCGAGGTCGAGTACGGGGCGAAGGCGTCGAAGACCTCCGCGCCCCCGGCCCGCAACCGTCGACGCAGGTCGCTCAGGTCGGCGCCGAAGTCGGAGAAGTCCGCCTCCACCGACAGCCCCTTGTCCGCGGTGATGTAGAAGCGGTTCGGCTGACCGGTACGTTCACGTTGCTGGAAGACCTGCGCGATCGAGACGGTCTCGTCGTAGCCGTCGTTGACGAAGACTCCGAGCACCACCGAGTAGGTCGACGAATCCGGCCGCAACCCCACGGGCCGGGAGACACCCGTCGCCTCGTTGCGCTCGGACTTGTAGTGACCCTCGACGTAGGACCGCAGATCGCGTTCCTTGGCCTCGGCGCCGGCGGCCTTGTTGTACTCGATCCGATGGGCCGGCATGAGGAGCGTCGTGATGGCATCGACGAGGGTCGACTTGCCACTGCCGATGTCCCCGGTCAGGAGCGAGGTGTCGCCACCGAGGTCGAGGCGCCAGACGAACCGGTCGAAGGTGCCCCAGTTGAAGACCTCGACGCGGTGCAGGCGGTAGCCGGGGCGCCCTTGGGCGGCCACCTCGACCGAGGAGAACAGGCCATCACTCATCGCGGCCCTCCTGACTGCGGGTGTAATCGGTCAGCTTGGCCTCGAAGTCGCCGAGGGTCTGGGCGTCGACGTAGGCCTTGATGATCCGGCGCACCTCCCACCGATCGGCCTGGGCTCGCAGTTGTCGCAGGAAGCCCAACTTCTCGGTCTGGCGGATCGTCGTCTCGACGGTATCGACGGCCTTGGCGTCACTGAGCGTCGTGGGCAGGAAGACCCGCAGCATCTCGACGATCTGGTCGCGCGTCAGCACGAGCTTGCCCTCGCCACCCTCGTTCTCGAAGACGGCCAACTGCTTGCGCAGGAGCACGAGCAGCACGCTGACGTTGTACGTCTGGGAGCGCCGGTGCACGAGCCGCGGCAGTCCGTCCTCCGCGTCGTCGACCTCTTCCGAGCGCAGGAACGCATACCCCTCCGACTCGTCGACGACCACGTCCACACCCACGGTGGCGAAGTGGTCGCGGATCGGGCCGCCATACCGCCCCAGCGCCTGCCAGGTCGCCTCGTCGGACTCGCGGTAGATGACGCCGCGCATCATCTTGATGATGGCCGACCCGATGGCCAGTTCCTCGTCGGTCCTCATCGGCGCACCACCGTCGCCTTCGGCAGGCGCACGCGCCGGGCCGAGCCATCGGCGTCACCGATCTCCAGGACGGTCTCCCCGGAGTCGTCGAGCCTGATCTCGAGGTCATCATCACCCAAGGCCAGGTAGCCGACGACCTCGGCCACGCCCTCCTCCACGGGGTAGTACTCGACGATGTCGCTGAGCAGCGCCTCGCCGCGCGGCGGCACGAGCGCCCGAATGTTCTCGGCCAGTCGGGCCTGATCGACGACGTGCTGATCCAGGACGGCGCTCAGGTCGATCTCGGCGACATCGGCCGGCGGAATGAGACTGTCGACCTGCGCCGGCGGTTTGACGTCATAGAGGGGGCGTTCGAACGGGAGCAGCGCTGAGAGACCGATCTCGTCAAGCTCGAGACCCGCGATCGGCGGTGAGTCCCGAACCGCCACCGCGGCGGTCTCAATGGACCGGATGAGTTCCACCACCCGCTTGTTCTCCAGCCATACCTGGTCATCGAGGAAGCGCCGCAACTGCTCGGAGATCTGCCGGACCGTGACGTTGGCTCGTTCGGCGGCCCCGAACCAGTCGTGATGGATCCGGCCCAGGCGCCGGTCGGTGTCGATCTCGCTCATCGCCTGGACCTCGGCGAGCAGATCGCTCAACTCCTGCTGGCGACTGCCCGACAGCAGGAAGTCGTAGAACGCCTCGAAACTGCGCCCCTGGTCCGAGGAGGTGATCGCGTTCCGCTCGCCGAGCAGTTCCTCCAGCAACTCGCCCTTGGAGCCGGCCCACGTCGCGATCCGTTCCCGCGCGGCGCGGTCGAGAGCACGGAAGTTCTCCTCGACCTCGCGAAAGTCCGAGAGCAGCTCGCGGGCACTCCCACTGAACTGCTGGTACCGCTCGCGCAGGGCCGTCGTCGGGAGCATCGTGACGTGACCGGCCTCCACCTCCGCGATCTCGGCGTCGAGCTCGGCCCGGCGTCGACGCAGATCGGCCAACCGAACCTCCGGATCGCTCTGGGCGCCGCGCACGATCTGGCGCAGCAACTCGATGAGCGTCTTGAGCCGGGACTCGGTACCAACGAACGTGCGCTGCTGCAGCCCGAGCACCCACTGGTAGGCCTTCTCGAAGGACGCCGAGGCGTCGTAGTGCAGTTCGTCAGACCCATCGGGGTAGCTGGCGTGCAGCCACCCCGCGTCGAACTGGGCCCAGTCGGCCAGGTACGCCGACGGTGCCGAGGGGTAACGCACCTCCGGGGTGTTGAGCGCGTACAGGTCGTCATCGAGGGCAGCGGCCAGCTCGGAGACCGGTGTGCGGCCGTGGTTCTCCTCGACGAAGTACCGGCCAAGGAAGCCGAGGATGAGCGGGGCGTTCGTGGCACGCAGAAGCCGCCACGCGGGGTGGCGGTCGCGCAATGACTCGATCTCGGAGTGGTCCATCCACCGGCCCCTTCGTACGGTCCTCATTCCCGGCCTCTCACGAGGGTACGGTGTGGCTCCGACAACCCAGCCGCACCGTGCTCCGCCCATGAACGCAACGATGCCCGCGAGCCGAAAGACTCGCGGGCATCGCGTCCGCCGGTCTGGGCGACCAGCGGACTGGCGCCTCACCCAGGCCCCTCAACCGGGACGAGGGCACCTCTGGGGCCGTCATCCCGGCCGGAGGACCGGCACGACGGGTGGATCAGATGAACAGAGCCGGATCGTTGAACAGCAGCTCGAACTCCGAGAACTCGGGCTGGTCGCTCGGTTTGTGGCCGTTCTGCTGCGGCTTCGGGAAGAAGTGCTTGGCCGGGATCCCCGTGGCGATCGCGCCGGCCGGCACGTCCTTGGTGACGACGGCGTTGGCCCCGACCTTCACGTCGGCGGCGAGATAGACCGGCCCGAGGATCTTCGCTCCGGAGCCGACCATCACCCGGTCACCCAGGGTGGGGTGACGCTTGACCCGCTTCAGGCTCGTGCCGCCCAACGTCACGCCGTGGTAGAGCATGACGTCGTCGCCGATCTCCGCGGTCTCGCCGATCACGACTCCCATGCCGTGATCGATGAAGAAGCGACGGCCGATCTTCGCCGCCGGGTGGATCTCGACGCCGGTGACGGCCCGGGACCAGTAGGCCACGAAACGGGCCGTCACCTTGTGTCCGGAGGTCCAGAAGTGATGGGCCAACCGGTGGAACCAAATGGCGTGCAACCCGGCCGAGGTGCTGAACACCACGAATCGGGAGGTCGCCGCGGGGTCACGATCCATCGCCGCGCGGACGTCCTCCTGGAGCATCTGCCGGATCGTGAGTCCCTGTGGGGCGATCATCAGTCCAGCAGACCCTCGAACAGCACGGTGGACAGGTAGCGCTCGCCGAAGCTCGGAATGATCACGACGATGGTCTTGCCTGCGTTCTCCGGGCGGTTGGCGACCTGGTCGGCGGCCGCGAGCGCAGCGCCGGAGGAGATGCCGACGAAGAGGCCCTCCTCCTTGGCGGCGCGGCGGGCGTACTCGACCGACTGGTCGATGTTGATGTCGATGACCTCGTTGTAGATCTCGGTGTCGAGGATCTCCGGGACGAAGTTCGCGCCGAGGCCCTGGATCTTGTGCGGGCCGGGCTGACCACCGTTGAGGATGGGCGACTCGGCCGGCTCGACCGCGATGATCTGCACGTCCGGGTTGTACTTGCGCAGCGTGCGGCCCGCGCCGGTGATGGTGCCGCCGGTGCCGATGCCGGCGATGAAGATGTCGACCTTGCCGTCGGTGTCGGCCCAGATCTCCTCACCGGTGGTCTTCTCGTGGATGGCCGGGTTGGCCACGTTCGCGAACTGGCGCGCGAGGATGCCGCCGCGCTCCTTGGCGATCTCCTCGGCCTTGTTGAGGGCGCCCTTCATGCCCTCCGGCCCGGGGGTCAGGACGAGCTCGGCACCGAACGCCTTGAGCAGCGCCTTGCGCTCCGCGGACATGGTCTCGGGCATCGTCAGCACGACGTTGTATCCGCGGGCCGCTCCGACCATGGCCAACGCAATGCCGGTGTTGCCCGACGTGCCCTCGACGATGGTCCCACCGGGCTTGAGTTCGCCGGAGGCCTCGGCGGCGTCGATGATGGCCACACCGATGCGGTCCTTGACCGAGTTGGCCGGGTTGTAGAACTCGAGCTTGGCGGCCACGGTCGCGTCGGAGGAGATGATGCGGTTGATGCGCACGAGGGGGGTGCGGCCAACGAGCTGGGTGACGTCGTCGTAGATCGGCACTGGTGGAACCTTCCGTGAGGGGCGGACGCAACCTCGGTCATGACTGGTTGCTTATTGACAATCCAACAACAAGTTATGGGTGGGCGCAAATTCCCGGAGTCTCGTTGGGTGCCGTGATGCATTCGACACCCTTTGGTGGAATCAACGTCGGTCCCAGTCAATAGACTGCCCGGCATGCCTCCACTCCAGATCGTCGCGGTCGTGATCGGCGTCGGGTTCACCATCGTTGGTTGGGCCCTGCTGCTGCGCACCGTGTACTCCCTCGTGCAGACGTTCCGCCTCGGCCAGCCTGAGGGCGGTCGCAACGACGCTCCGGGCTCGCGTGCCGCCACGCTGATCCGCGAGTTCCTCGGACATGGCCGTATGGCTCGACTGCCCGCAGTCGCCGTGGCGCACTGGTTCGTGATGATCTCGTTCGGCGTGCTGTTCTTCACGCTGATCCACGCGACGATGCAACTGTTCGACCCGCACATGGCCCTGCCGATCATCGGGCACTGGCCGGTGTACGAGTGGGTCACCGACTTCTTCGCGGTGACGAGCCTGCTGGGCATCATCTACCTGATCTACCGTCGCCAGAAGAACCACCCGCGCTCGGCCGAGGGGGCTGACGGTCGTCGTTCGCGGTTCTTCGGATCGACGTTCTGGCAGGCGTACTACGTCGAGTTCACGATTCTCGGCGTGGGCCTGTGCATCGCCCTGCTGCGTGGTCTGGAGTGGACCGTCGCGCGCAAGACCGGTTCCGGCATGGACACCTGGGTGCACTTCCCGCTGACCGGCTGGATCGGCAACCTGTTCACCGGCCTCTCGCTGGAGACCCTCGAGGCGCTGATCATCCTCATCGCCCTGATCAAGCTCGTCATCTCCTACGCCTGGATGGTGACGATCTCGATCAACCCGACGATGGGTGTGGCCTGGCACCGGTTCCTCGCGTTCTTCAACATCTACTGGAAGCGGCACTCCGACGGCCGTACCTCGCTCGGCGAGCTCCAGCCGATGAAGATCGACGGGAAGCCGTTCTCCATGGAGGCCATGGAGGAGATGGAGGAGGACACCCGCCTGGGTGTCGGCAAGGTCGAGGACTTCACCTGGAAGGGCCTGCTCGACTTCACCACCTGCACGGAGTGCGGTCGGTGCCAGTCGCAGTGTCCGGCGTGGAACACGGACAAGCCGCTCAGCCCGAAGATGCTCATGATGACGCTGCGCGACCACGCGCACGCCAAGGCGCCATACTTGGCGGCCGTGGGCGGCACGAGCGCCCCGCTCGTCGGCGTGACCGAGTCCTCCCCCGAGACCAGTGAGGGCGCGCAGCCCGAGCACTTCGACCACAAGGGCACGAACTGGAGCGAGATCTCGCTCATCGGTGACACCGGCTACACCGACGAGCACCCGCTGTCGGCGTACAACCCGCACGGCCCCGACGCCGTCATCGACCAGGACGTCCTGTGGTCGTGCACGACGTGTGGCGCCTGTGTCGAGCAGTGCCCGGTCGACATCGAGCACGTCGACCACATCGTCGACATGCGTCGGTACCAGACGCTGATCGAGTCGGCGTTCCCGTCCGAGCTCGGTGGCCTGTTCAAGAACCTCGAGTCGAAGGGCAACCCGTGGGGCATGGGTACCCGCGCTCGCCTCGAGTGGGCCAAGGACCTGCCGTTCGACGTCAAGGTCGTCGGCCAGGACGTCGAGTCGCTCGACGAGGTCGACTACCTGTTCTGGGTCGGTTGCGCCGGTGCCTATGAGGACCGTGCCAAGAAGACCTCGCGCGCCGTCGTCGAACTGCTCGACACCGCGGGCGTCAGCTTCGCCATCCTCGGTGACGGGGAGACCTGTAACGGTGACTCCGCTCGCCGCGCCGGCAACGAGGTGCTGTTCCAGATGCTGGCCCAGCAGAACGTCGAGACGCTCAATGAGTACAAGGCGAGCAAGATCGTCGTCACCTGTGCACACTGCTTCAACACGATCAAGAACGAGTACCCGCAGCTCGGCGGCAACTACGAGGTGCTGCACCACACGCAACTCCTCAACCGCCTCGTGCGCGAGAAGAAGCTCGTGCCGGTCGCGCGCCCGGCCACCCCGGTCGCCTCGACCGCGAAGGACGTCGCGTCGTCCGCTCCGACCGTGACCTACCACGACCCGTGCTACCTGGGTCGCCACAACGGTGTCTACGCCCCGCCGCGCGAGCTCCTCGGCGCCCTGCCGGGTGTCGAGCTGCGCGAGATGGAGCGCAGTGGCATGAAGTCCTTCTGCTGTGGCGCCGGTGGTGCTCGCATGTGGATGGAGGAGAAGCTCGGTTCGCGCATCAACGTCAACCGCACCGACGAGGCGCTGGCCACGGGTGCAGACCGGATCGCCGTGGGGTGCCCTTTCTGCCGCGTCATGATCTCCGATGGTCTGACCATGCGTCAGTCCGAGGGCAAGGGCGAGAACGTCGAGGTCGTCGACATCGCGCAGATGCTGCTGGCCGCGGTGCGTCACCCGGAGAAGACCGCTCCGGCTGCTCCGGTTGAGGAGCCGGCCGAGGTGGCGCCGGTCGAAGCGAAGGCTGCCCCGGCCGCTCCTGCTGAGGCCCCTGCTGCTCCAGTGGCTCCGGCTGAGGCGAAGGCTGCCCCGGCTGCCCCGGCTGAGGCCCCTGCTGCTCCGGCTGCCGAGCCGAGCGGTAAGAGCATGTCCTGGGAGACCGGTGCCGCTGCTGGCGCTGGCGCAGTCGCCGGTGCGGCCGCCGCCGGTGCTGCCGCGAAGAAGATGTCGTGGGAGTCGGCGGAGCCTGCTGCCGAGGCAACCCCGGCCGCCCCGGTCGAGGAGCCCAAGACCGAGGCACCTGCCGCCCCGGCTGCCGGCAAGACCATGTCCTGGGAAACCAGCGCCCCGGCCGCTCCGGTCGAGGAGCCCAAGGCCGAGGCCCCCGCCGCCCCGGCCGCCGCCAAGACCATGTCCTGGGAAACCAGCGCCCCCGCGGCACCGGCCGCCCCGGTCGA
>NZ_BCRE01000063.1 GCF_001552435.1 Kribbia dieselivorans NBRC 106261 | reverse complement strand
GCGGGGGGCAAACCGATGCCGTCGTCCACGACGTCCAGCGTCACGGCCGCATCCATCGTCGTCAACGTCACCGTCGCCCGGCTCGCGCCGGCGTGCTGGACCGTGTTGGCCAGCGCGCCCTGGGCGATGCGCAGCAGCGCGACCTCGATCGGGGTGGGCAGCGTGACCGGCTCGCCCACCGCCTGGAAGTCCACGGCGATGCCGGAGTTCGCGGTCGTCGTGGCGCACAGCCGCTGCAGGGCCGCGGCCAACGACGACTCCGCCAGGTCGTGCGGCGCCAGGGCAGCGATGAGTCGGCGGGCCTCGGCGAGGTTGTCGTGGGCCGTCTGCCGGGCCTGTTCGACGAGTCCGGCGGCGCGCGGCGTGTCGACCCCGCGATCGGCGTCCAACGACCGCCCCGCCGCCTGCAACAGCAACTGAATGCTCGAGAACCCCTGGGCCAGGGTGTCGTGGATCTCGCGGGCCAGGCGCTCGCGTTCGTCCAGTGTGCCGGCGCGGCGTTCGGCGGCGGCGAGATCGGCGCGGGTGCGGTCGAGTTCGATGATCAGGCGGCGACGGCGCTCCGACTCCTCGTGCAGGGCGCGGTAGCCGAGCACGGTGGCGATGGCCACGGCGGCGCCGAGCACCGGGCCGATGACCATCGCCAGGGTGATGGTGTGTTGGTGCCAGCCGAAGCCGGCGATCGCGGCGAGGGTCGCGCCGGCCACCGCCACGAGCCCGACCGGCCGCGGCAGGAAGTGCAGCAGCAGGAAGAACCACGGGAAGGCCAGGTAGATGGCCTCCGGGGTCAGCGCCAGCAACCCGAGCCACGACAGGAGCAGCGCGGCCAACCACAGGCCGGCCACCCGCGTCGAGCGGGTGACGCCGGGCAGGTGCGGCCCGAGGAGGTAGATCGCGCCGACCAGCGCGGCCACCAGCACCGTGGCGGGCCATCCGGGCGGGCGCGTGACGAGACTCCGCCCGGCGGCCAAGAGCAGCAGCCCGGCGATGAGCACATGCATCGCCCAGCGCAGCAGCACCGGGACGGCGAGTTGCTCCCGGGTGGAGGTCGACGCGTCGCGGGGAGCGGCGTGGGCGGGGCGGATCATCGCCGCCCACCCTAGGCCGTCGCGACGGTCCGGACATCCATCAAAGGGTTGATTCGGCGCTCCGCCTCGTGATGCCGCGCAACCACTCCGGCGGGCGATGCCGGAGCGGGTCGCCGGCGGGAAGTCTGGAGGGCATCGCCGCGACCCCTGCGGCCACCAGCAAGGAAGGACACCACCCGTGTTCGTGGCATTACGAGACCTCCGATTCGCCAAGGGCCGATTCGCCCTCATGGGCGCGGTCGTCACCCTCATCACCCTGCTCGTCGTCGTGCTCTCCGCGCTGACCGCGGGCCTGGGCCGCGGCAACACGTCGGCCATCACCGGCCTGCCCGCGGACCACGTCGTGCTCGCGGCACCGGCCGACGGTCAAAAGATCGCGTTCGCGGAGTCGTCGATCCCGACCTCGGTGCAGCGGGACTGGGCGCGCATCGACGGGGTGCGGAGCGTCGATCCGGTCACCGTCGTCATGTCGCGCGCCGCGGTGGGCCCGCGTACCTGCGGCGTGGCGGTCTTCGCCGTCCGGGCCGGATCGCCGTTGGCCCCCGGCGTCGCACCCGGCCGGGCCGTCGTCTCACCCGAGGCGGCC
>NZ_BCRE01000062.1 GCF_001552435.1 Kribbia dieselivorans NBRC 106261 | reverse complement strand
GTCTCACCCGAGGCGGCCGCGGCGCTGGCCGTGACCAGCGGCGACGTCGTCGAGGTGGGCGGGCGCCGCGTCACCGTGGCCGGTGTGGGCGCGAACGCGCAGTACGCGCACGCCCCGGTCATCTGGGTGACCCCCGATGACGCGCCACGCAACGGTCGGCCCACCGGGGGCGCGACGTTCCTCGCGGTGACGACGCAACCGGGCTCCGGGGCGGCGCTCGTGGCGGCCGACCACCGGCTCGGCACGGTGACCCGCACGCCGAAGGAGTCACTGTCAGCCATCGGGTCGTACGCCTCGGAGAACGGTTCGCTGCAACTCATGCGGGCGCTCCTGTTCGTCATCTCGGCGCTCGTCGTCGGGGCGTTCTTCACCGTGTGGACGGTTCAGCGCACCGGGGAGGTGGCGATCCTCAAGGCGCTCGGAGCCTCGAACGTCTACCTGCTGCGGGACGCGTTGGGCCAGGCGCTCGTGCTGCTCGCGGCCGGGACCACACTCGGCTCCGCCCTGGCCGTCGCGGTGGGCGTACTCATCGAGCGGGTTGGGGGTGGCACGGTGCCGTTCGTGCTCGACCCGCCGACCGTGCTCGTACCCGCCCTCGTGCTCGTCGCGCTCGGCCTGCTCGGCGCCGGCGTGTCCCTGCGCTCCGTGACCACCGTTGACCCCCTCACTGCCCTCGGAAGTGCGCGATGACCCTGCACCTGAATGACATCACCCTCACCTACCCCGACGGCGGGCAGCGGCTCACGGCGCTCGACCGCGTGACGCTGACTGCCGCGGCCGGCACCCTGACCGCTGTGGTCGGGCCGTCCGGCTCGGGCAAGTCCAGTCTGCTGGCCGTGGCTGCGACGCTCATCACTCCGGACGCCGGCGCGGTGGTGCTCGACGGGCGCGACCTGCGCGGTCTGTCGCGCCGCGAGACCGAGCGGGTGCGCCGGGACGAGATCGGCATCGTCTTCCAGAGCCCGAACCTGCTCGCGTCGTTGACGGCGATGGAGCAACTCGTCGTCGTCGCTCACCTGCGGGGCGAGGATCTGGCGGTGGCGCGTCGCCGGGCGATCGATCTGCTCGCCGCGGTCGGGCTCGGCGACCGGGCGGAGCATCGTCCGCACCAGCTCTCGGGCGGGCAGCGGCAGCGCGTGACGATCGCGCGGGCGTTGATGAACGACCCGTCGCTGCTGCTCGTGGATGAACCGACCAGCGCCCTGGATCGCGCGCGTGGCGAGGCGGTGCTCGACCTGTTGCGCTCCCTGACGCTGGAGCGGGGGCTGACGACCATCATGGTCACCCACGATCATGACCATCTCGTCGCGGCCGATCAGGTCATCGAGATCGTCGACGGCGCCGTCACCGGCCAGGCACCGGCAGGCCTGCGACGAACAGGGCCAGGGTTGTCGTGAAGATCAGGACGTCCTGCAGCGCATGGATGATCCAGGCCCAGCCGATGCCGCGGGTGTCCTGGATCGAGCGGGCCAGCAGCCACCCGAGGAAGCCGGCCATCACCGCTCCGACCGGTCCGCCGGGGATGCCGAACCAGTGCACCGCGCCGAACACGAGCGCGCTGACCCACGGCGCCTGGCCGGCCCACCGCCCGCGCATCGACTCGACGATGGCCCAGCGGGTGATGAGTTCCTCGGCGAGCGCGTTGGTCAGGGAGAGCGGGATGGCCAGAGCGAACGCGAGGAGCCATGACGACGCCGGCACGCCACCGAGTTCCGAGCGGTAGGCCAGGTACAGGAAGACGGCCGTCACCGCGGAGATGATCACCGCGAAGGTGATGCCGACGCGGCGCCAGGTGTCCGTGGTCGTGACGCCGAGCGCCGCGATCGGGCTGGCCGGAGCGTCGAGCGAGCCCCAGCGCAGGTGGGCGGGACGTCGGTCGGTGGCCAGGACGACGCCGCCGACGACCAGGGCGGCGACGACCAGGCCGGCGACCTGATAGAGCGCGTAGCGCGCGAGGCTCTCGGCCTGTTGCTGCCCGATCACGAGCGTCAGGACCAGCAGGGCGCCGGTGCCGAGGGCGGCGATCATCACGCCGACCGACTTCCGGAGCGCCGTGGGCTCGGGTTGATCGGTGTGGCGGTCGAGGTCGGGGGTGGGCGCGGCGGTCATTCGTGCTCCTTGTGGCTGATCCGGGCCAGGTGTGCCCGGGCGTTGGCGATCAGCAGGTCGAGTTCCCGGGTCAACGCGGCGACGTCGATCCCCGCGTCGAGGCCGTCCTCGTATGACTCCATGCCCTGCCACGCGGCGGTGAGCAGCGCTCCGCCGGCTGCGGTCAGTTGCACCTGTACCGCGCGGGCGTCGTGGTCGCTCGGTGACACCCGGACCAGGCCGCGTTGGGTCAGGACGGTGATGCGCTGGGTGATCGAGGCGCGCGAGACCTCCAGATGATCGGCGATCTCGCGCTGACTCGGTGTCTCGAGCACCCCCACGACCAGCAGGACGACGAGGAGCGAGTAGCTGATGTCGTGGTGGGTGCGCAGGTACTGGTCGGCCGCGCGATCCACCAGCACGGTGGCTTGGTGGAGCTTGTAGGCGAGGCTCTCGGCGATCGGGGAGTCAGGGTCCGGCATAACGTTAAGTAGTTAACCAATAGCCGGTGATCCAGGCAAGTCCGCCGCCGGTGCCCTGCCCGCCGAGAGGATGATGGGGACATGCAGAAGAAGAAGTGGTCCGAACTCAGCTCCGGTCAGCGCCGGTTCATGGTCGTGGCGGGCGTGTTCGAAGGCGTGCTGAAGGTGGCGGCGCTGGTGGACCTGGCGCGACGCCCGGCCGATCAGGTGCGCGGCAACAAGGTTGCCTGGGCGACGGCCATCACTGTGATCAACGCCTTCGGCGCCGTGCCGATCGCCTACTTCGTCAAGGGTCGGCGCCCGACCTGAGGCCAGCCCCTCGCCGCGGTGGTCAATGGGCGAGGGGAGCCGTGACGGTGAGGGCCATCGGTGTGGCGGTCGGCTACTGACCGTCGATCGGGTGAGCCGGCCGAAGACGATTCTCCGGCCGGCTCACCGATCAAGGCCTGATCAGCGGTACTGGTGAGTGAACCAGCGAGCCTTGTAGAAGCCCGCCTCCGCGAAGATGCGCGACGTGGTCGGTGCGGCGAACTTCACCTCGTCCGTCGTCCACGTCTCGTGGCCGCCCGGCTTGGGGTGGATGTAGGCAATCTGGCCCGTGGTCGGGTGGTCGCCGACGGCCTTGACACCACTCACGGAGTGCACCTCTTCGCTACCGGGGTAGTCGCTGAGGAAGGCACCTGACGCGGTGTCGAACTGGTAGACCCGGGAGTTGGTACTGATCCACAGGCGGCCCGGCGAGCTCATCACCGGCCAGAGGTC
This sequence comes from Kribbia dieselivorans NBRC 106261, assembly GCF_001552435.1. Taxonomy (GTDB): domain Bacteria; phylum Actinomycetota; class Actinomycetes; order Actinomycetales; family Dermatophilaceae; genus Kribbia; species Kribbia dieselivorans. The sequence goes on along the minus strand of NZ_BCRE01000062.1, from coordinate 39,854 downwards.
GTGTCCGCCATGGGTGGGCAGCGCGTACCGCGCCTCCTCGGTGATGGTCGGCTCGGCCGGCGTGCCACCGATCGACAGGAGCACGAGGTCGTCGTCACCGAGCGCCCACAGCTTCTCGCGAGAGGGATCCCACAGCACGCCATGGCCGCCCTTGAGGTCGAACTGGACGTACTTGTCCGTGCCTTGGCTGGCGGTGTAGATGCGGATCCACCGGCCGGTGCTGGCCGCGGCGGCGATGTTGCCGTCGGGGAGGAGTTCGATGGCGTGGGGGTTGGAGAAGCGGGGGGAGTTGCCGTTGGTCGCCCACAGCCGTTGACCCTGCGGGTACGAGATCATCGCGAGCAGTCCGGCCGAGTCGGCGGTGAGCACGACCCGACCGTGGTCGGGGTGAACACGCAGGCGAGCGTCGGAGGGGTTGGCCCACCGATTGGTCAGTCCCTCGAAGCCGTTCTCGACGGTGGGTGCCCACGACCACTTGACCGCGCGCTTGGAGTGGTCGTCATACGACCAGGCCTTCGACGGGTCCAGGAGCAACAGGCGCTCACTCATCTGGTCGGTGGCGATGATGTAGTCGGCTTGTCCGTTGACAGGTGGGGTGGCCGCGTGGGCGGTGATGGGCAGGGCGGACACAGCGGCCGCCGTGAGCGCGGCGAGCAACGCGACCAGCAGGCCGCGGGCGCGCCAAAGTACAGGGTTTCGCATGGGGGGGTTCCCTTCACTCTGAAGAACGGGCGCTCCGAACCTAGTGAGGCTTGGGTGACCGCCGGCCGACGCGGGAGTGAACACTCAGTGCGCCTCGGTGTCGCGCTGGCGTTGCGCTTCGAACTTGACAAGGTCACGCAGAAGGATGCGACGGTCTCGACCCACTCGATGAGAGGCAATCTCGCCGCGGTCAAGGAAGGAAATTCACACCTCAGCGCGCGCTCTGCCGACTCACCATCTCCGGCACCCACAGCGGCACGTACGGCGAGACGCAGTTCGGCGGCGTGGGGTAGTCCTTGAGCACCTCGAGCCGCTCGCCGATCGCGAGAACGCGCTCACGATGCTCCGCGTGGTTGATGCCGATCTCGCCCAGGCACATGTTCATCGCCCACTGCAGCCGGTCCGGGGCGTCCTTCATGCGCGCCTCGATGACATTCAGGAGCACGGTGAGGTCGAGTCCGTCGGGGGAGCGCTTGACCCGTTCGGTGGTCAGGGCCCAGCCGGCGCTCGCGACAACCGGGTCGGGGTCGGCCAACCAACCAACGCGCAACGGCTCGGCGTGCGGTGACTTCGTGACGACGTAGTTGATGAGCCAGTCGAACACCTTCGGTGCCCGGGCTTCGCGGAGCATCGTGTCGAGCTCATCGGCGCTGAACTGCTTCGGGCGGCAGATCAGCAGGGCGACCAGGCGCGCGGCCGTGTCGTCGGTCTGCCACAGCGCGACGGCGAGGTCGGGCTGCTTCTTGAGTCGCTTGGCGATGGCGCGCAGCTTTCCGAGGTTGACGCCGTGGTCGTCGCCGTGGCGTTCGTTGACCGCCCGCATCTTCGGATCGTCGAGCGCGGTCAGTTCGGCGAGGAGTTCGCCGACCTGCTGCGTGAGCGCAGGCGAACTCTGGGTCTGGGCGGTCTCGGTCACGGTGTGGTGGTGTCCTTCCAGCGGTGACAGAATCGCAGGAGCCTCGATTGGTCATGCCGACGCGCTCAGGAGGCCGCGCCGTCCCCGAAGGCCTGATCTGCCACGATCATCACCCCAGTCTACCGACCGGCGGCTCAGTCCATTCGTCGGCGAGCAGGGCGTAACCGACGGAGTCCAGCCACCCGAGAGAGCGATGCAGCGCGTCTTGGCGCGTGAGCGACTCCCGCCGCATGCCGACGCGCTCCATCAGCCGCCACGAGGCCTCGTTGTTCGCGAAGGCCACGGCCGTGATTCGGTGGATGCCGAGCGTGCTGAAGCAATGACGCAGGAGGGCCTGCACGGCTTCGGTCGCGTAGCCGTGGCCGCTGTGGGTGGGGTCCAGGGCCCATCCGACCTCCGCCTGCGCGCGACGGGCGCGGTCAGTGACCTCGGACTGGGCCCAGGCATCGGAGATTCGCAACATCAGATCTCCGACGACGACCGGGGAGTCGGTCGTGCGCAGTTCGACGATGATGGTGTCGCCCAAGCGGCGCGGGTCGCGGAAGTGCGCGGTGTAGGCCGCCAGGTCGGGCTCGGGGCCGTTGATCCATTCGTTGACCTCGGGCAGTCGGCGATAGGGCCACGTGGTCTCGGCATCGTCGGCTGTCGCCGCTCGCAACCGCAGTCGTTCGGTGGTGACGGGAGTCGGCAGGCTCGGCGCGTGGGCCGGCGGTGTCACCGGGTCAGGCGTGGGCGTGGTCGCCACCGTGGCATCCCTTCAGTGCAGGTGCGGGCTTCCCGCATCAATCTACGGTCGCACGAGACTCCGGTGGGGTGTGCGCGTGGGCACCGACGGGCGATCGCAGGACCTGCCAGGCGACCTGCGTGAGCATCGGGGCATACGTCTCCCGCGGCAGGCCGCTGCGGAAGTAGACGGACGAATGGATCGCTCCGATCGCGGCGTGGACGAGGCTGCGGGCCCGAACGTCCTCGAGTTCGGGGCGGATCTCGATCAGGATCCCGACCCATTCGGAGATGTACCGGCGCTGCAGGCGACGCAGACGTCGGACCGACTCCTCGGGCAGCGCCGTCATCTCTGTGCGGTACAGGCGCACGGCGAAGCGGTCATCGAGGCAGTAGTCGACCTGCGTGCCGATGAGCGCCTCGAGGGTCTCCTCTGCGGGGCGCTCCTCGCGCAGGATGGCGTCGGCCCGCTCCAGCAGCGCGCTCAGCGAGCGGTCCAGGAGCGCCCTGAGTACCGCGACCTTGCTGTCGAAGTGCCGGTAGACGCCCGAACCGACGATGCCGGCCTCTCGCCCGATGTCGGCCAGGCTCACCTCATGGAATCCGCGGCTGCCGAACAGTGCCTCGGCAGCGGTGAGGATCTTCTCGGCGCGCTCGGGATCACGCACCCTGGCGGTTGGGCCCTCCATCGCGATCGTCGTGCTGCTCTCCGAAAAGTCCATCCTTGACCCCTCCTAGTGAACGGTATTAACTAAACGCACCAACGTAGGCGTGTCAATGGGTCATTGATCCAGCGTCAGCATTCACGACGGAGTGAATCGCGAATCACTGAGACGCGGTCCCTCCCGTGCCCGACCGGTAGGAAAGGACAGTCATGGACCTCGGTATCGGCTCTTGGCCCACCAACCACGCAACCCGCACTCCCGAGCGTGTTGCCCTCGTCGACGGCGACACCGGTCGCAAGTTCACCTGGCTCGACGTGGAGCACCGCACCAACGCGCTCGCCGCCGCGCTTCGGAGCAGCGGCGTGCGCAAGGGCGACCGGGTGGCGTTCTGCTGCTTCAACAGCCCGCACGTGATGGAGGTGCTCTTCGCCATCGCCAAGGTCGGTGCGGTGACGGTCGCACTCAACTATCGACTCGCCGCTCCGGAACTCAACTACGTGCTCGCGGATTCGGCGAGCACCTTCGTCTTCGCCTCGACGCAGGTCATCGAAACCGTGCGCGAGGCCAGCGAAGGCACTCCCGTGCGCGAGATCATCGAGATCACCGCAGCGCAGTCGCGCCGCGACGGCGGGCCGTCACCGTATGAGGACCTCATCTCCGCCCACTCGACGGAGCGGGTCGTCACCCCGATCGATCACGACGACCTGGCGATGCTGATGTACACGTCGGGAACGACGGGCTTCCCCAAGGGAGCCATGCTCTCGCACGGGAACCACCTGTGGAACGCCTTCAACAACATCGCCTTCTCCGAGGGCCTGACCACGCGGGACAGCACGCTCGTCATGGCCCCGCTGTTCCACATCGGCGGTCTGGGCATCTTCACGCTGCCGATCGCGTACCTCGGCGGGACGGCGATCATCTATGAATCCTTCGACCCGCAAGGCTGGCTCGACGGTGTCGAGCAGCACCGCCCGACGATGGCCTTTCTCGTGCCGGCGATGTGGGGCTCGGTCATCGGGGCGGGCCTCGACGGCCGTGATCTGTCCTCGCTGCGATCCGCACTCTCCGGCGGAGCCCCGTGTCCGCTCGTCTACATCAAGGCCCTGCAGGCACACGGAGTCGCGATCATGGAGGGCTTCGGCCTGACCGAGACCGCTCCCTTCGCCTGCGTCCTCGGACCCGACGAGACGGTCACCCACGCCGGTTCGGTCGGCAAACCGGTCCTCCACGACGAGCTGCGCATCATCGACGACTCCGGATATGACGTTGCCCCTGGCGAGGTCGGCGAGTTGCTCATCAAGGGCCCCAACGTCTTCCAGGGTTACTGGGAGAAGCCGGCGGCCACCGCGGAGGCCCTGCACGGGGGATGGTTCCACAGCGGCGACCTCGCCCGGCGCGACGAGCAGGGCTACTACTACATCGTCGACCGCAAGAAGGACATGGTCATCACCGGAGGCGAGAACGTCTACCCCGCCGAGATCGAGCAGACCATCTACCAGCACCCGGCTGTCGCCGAAGCCGCGGTCATCGGCGTGCCGAGCGAGCAATGGGGTGAGGCCGTCACGGCCGTGGTTGCCGTGGTGCCCGGCATGGAGTTGACGGCCGAGGAACTCATCGCCTGGATGCGCCAGCGTCAGGCCGGCTTCAAGGTCCCCAAGGTCGTCCACTTCGTCGACGCGCTCCCGCGCACGGCGACGGGCAAGGTCCTCAAGCGCGAGTTGCGGATCACCTGGGCCGACGGTCAGATCGTGCGCCGATGACCGCCCTCCCGAACGTGACCGCCACGGGTCCGACGGCACTGACCCTGGGGCAACTCCTGCGCGAGCGGGCACAGGCGCGACCCGAGGCCACCTTCCTCGTTCACAACGGCGAGGAGATCTCGTACGCGGACTTCGACGCCCGCGTGGACCGGGTCGCCACGGCCTGGTTGTCATTGGGCCTCCAACACGGTGATCGCATCGCCATCGCCGGACCCAACTCGCCGGACTGGCTGGCGGCCTACATGGCGAGCGCGCGCATCGGTACCGTCCTCGTCACCCTCAACCTCGCCTACCGCGAGAGCGAGTTTCGCTACATGCTCGGGCAGTCACGGGCCCGCGTGGTGGTGTGCGAGGCCGAGGCCGATGGGTTCGACTTCGTGGCGCTGCTCGACCAGTTGAAGGGTGATTTGCCGGATCTCGAGCACATCGTCCTGACAGGTGCGCAGGGCTCGGGACACCGACGGTGGGACGACCTCGCCCACCCCGAGCCCGACGTCGAGGCGGTCGCTGCGGCCGGTGAGCGAGTCACGCCGCAGGACCCGGCGGTGATCCTCTACACCTCCGGCACGACGGGGAAGCCCAAGGGAGCGACGCTCACCCACCGCAGCCTGATCGCCTCCGCAGCGGCTCAGGCGGACCGCTTCGAGCAGACACCCAGCGACGTGTTCCTGTGTCCCCTGCCCTTCAACCACGTTGGCGGCCTGACCGTCGCCTTCGGCTCAGCACTGGTCAGCGGGGGCGCCGTCCACGTGCTTCCCCGTTTCCGGCCCGACTTGGTCTTCGCCTCGCTGGCCTCGGTCAGGCCGACGATCCTGCTCGGTGTCCCGACGATGTACGCCATGATGCTGGGCGCTGAGGGGCACGATGACCTGGACACGGCGTCGGTGCGACTCTGCATCGTTGGGGGATCGAACCTCGAGCCGGCCCTGGCCGAGCGCATCACTGACATGTTTGCCGGCACGCGACTGGCCAATCTCTATGGGCTGTCCGAGTCCTCCGGTGCGTGTGTCATCTCACCTGCCGAGGACGACTTGGCCGCCGTCAGCCGGAGCATCGGCACGATCATCGGTGACTTCGAGGCGAGGGTCGTCGACGGCGAGGGAAGTGAGGTGGCCAGCGGCGAGACCGGTGAACTGCAGGTGCGCGGAGCGTGCGTGGCCGCGGGGTATTGGGAGATGCCCGAAGCATCGGCCCAGACCTTCCTCGAGTCGGGCTGGCTCGCGACCGGGGACATGGTCGCGATGGAGGCTGACGGGCATATCCGGGTCTTGGGTAGGCAGAAGGAGATGTACGTCCGCGGTGGGCTCAATGTCTACCCCGCGGAGACGGAGAACCTCCTGTCCAAGCACCCCTGGGTCGCCATGTGCGCCGTCATCGGGATCCCGGAGCCGACCTTCGGCGAGACCGGGTGTGCGTTCATCGTCCCGGTCCCGGGTGCGACCATCGACCCGGAGGAATTGCGGCAATGGTGCAGAGCCTCGCTGGCGGCCTACAAGGTGCCAGATCGGTTCGTCATCGTCGACTCTCTCCCGCTCACGCCGGCGGGCAAGATCCGAAAGGTGGCATTGACGCCTCCCACCGACTGACAGGGAAGCGCTGAGGTGGTCCCCGGGCATTCATCGGGGGAGAGATCCCTCCCAGGATGTTTCTCTCCACTCCACAGATTGAATGGCCCGCAGCACCATGGGAGACATGTCTGACACGACACTCCCCGAGGCCAGACCGTTCGTCTTCTGCCACATGATGACCTCTCTCGACGGGAAGATCATGGGCCGCTACATGAGCAGCCCCGGGGTCGCCGGTGCCGGCAAGGTCTTCTACGACCTGGCCTTCGGTGAGGACCCGTACTACCGGCACCAAGGGTGGCTGTCAGGGCGCGTGACGACGGACGACAACTTCACGCATTACCGCGCTCCGGTGCTGGACGAGAACGCCGCGCCCGTGCCGGAGGGCGACTTCGTCGCGGTGAGCGATGCGGAGAAGTACTACATCTCGATCGACGCCTCGGGCCGCGTCGGGTGGGAGAGCGCGGTCCTGACCTACCAGACCACCACGGCCCATGTGCTCGAGGTGCTCACCGGCCAGGCGAGCAATGCGTACAAGGCGTTCCTGCGCGGGCTCGGGATCTCGTACGTCATCGGCGGGGACGAGGAAGTCGACTTCGCGCTGCTGCTCGACAAGCTCAAGGGCCTGTTCGGCATCGACACCCTCATGCTCGGTGGCGGAGGAGTGCTCAATTGGTCGTTCATCCAAGCCGGGCTGTGCGATGAGTTGAGCGTGGTCATTGCCCCGGTCGCGGACGGGTCCTCCGACACCCCGACGCTCTTCGAGACCGCCGGCCGCACCTCGGACACCCCGCGCGGATTCTCGTTGCAGGCCGCGGAGGCGCGCGAGGGTGGCAGTGTGTGGTTGCGGTACACGGTCGACAACGGCGAGAACTGAAAGGTTGGATCATGGCAGACAAGGTGACGGCAGGGCGGGACATCCTGGGCGACTTTGCGCCGAAGTTCGCCGAGCTCAACGACGACGTGCTCTTCGGGCAGGTCTGGAGTCGGGAGGAGCAACTCTCGGCTCGCGAACGGAGCATCGTGACCGTCACCGCGCTCATGGCCGGTGGCGTGCTCGACAGTTCGCTGCAGGGTCACATCCAGCGGGCCAAGGACAACGGGGTCACCGCCGAGGAGATGGCCGAGGTGCTCACGCACGCTGCCTTCTACGCCGGCTGGCCCAAGGCTTGGGCGGCGTTCCGGTTCGCCCAGGACATCTACGCCGACTGACTTCGGGAGGACTCGACATGAGCGCATGGTCCGAGCAGGAACTCGCCGCGATCGAAGGGGCCTACGAGATCCGGGTGGCGGGTCGGCGCAAGGACGGTTCGCTGCGCTCCTTCACGCCGGTGTGGCACGTGGTCGTTGACGGAGCGCCGTACGTCCGGTCGATGTATGGCACCCAGGGGCAGTGGTACAAGGGTGTCGCGCACCACTTCGAGGGTGCCATCGAGTACGGCGGGCCCGCCCGCGAGGTGAGCTTCGTTCGGGACTCGTCGCACGACGAGGCCATCGACGACGCGCTGTATGCCAAGTACGGGCGCACCCGGTACACGGACGGTGTCACCAACGAGGTGTCCAAGCAGGCGACGCTGCGCATCGAGCCCCGCTGAGTGGCAAGCGACTCTCCACCGGCAAAGGGCGCGCTGCTGTGCAGCCGGGCGCACCATCTCGGCGCGGTTATCCACTGGTGGCGGTGTCTCGTGTGGCTGTGTCGGTGGGTGGCCGTAAGGTTGCGACGACGCACGAAGGAGATGTCATGTCGTCAGCCCAGATGCCATTGATCGATGTACCGCTGCCCGCGTTGGCTCAGGTCGAGCGCTACCCGCGGATGCGGTATATGGGCTCCAAGTACCGGCTTCTTCCGACGCTTGCGGATGTCTTCCAGCAGGTGGGGGGTCGCACGGCGCTTGACCCATTCTCAGGTTCGGGAGTCGTCTCGTACCTTCTCAAGGCCCAGGGGTACGCCGTAACTTCTGGCGACTACTTGAACTTCCCGGTGACGCTGACGAAGGCGGCTTGTGTCAATCAGGATCTGCGGCTCAGCGATGAGGACGTAGAGGGCATCGTGAAAGGTGGCAACCGGGACGGTCGAGACTTCATCCAAAAGACATATGAACAATTGTTCTTCACGGCGGCTGACCTCCGCTTTCTGGACGCTGCCTGGTCGCAGATCGACACGCTTACGGGCTCAAAACGCCAATTGGCGCTTGCTTCCCTTGTGCTCGCGGCCGCTCGCAAGCAACCCCGGGGAGTTTTCACGGTGACGGGCCTAAGGTACGACGACGGGCGTGCCTCGCTCCACATGCCTCTTGCTCAGCAGTTCGTCAACTGCGTTGACGCGTGGAATGTGGCTGTGTTCGAAGGTGAGCGATGCCGTGCGGTTCAAGGAGATGTCAGTAGCGCGGAGTCTGGCGCGGACCTGGTCTACCTCGACCCGCCCTACGCACCTCCACGGGATGACAACGACTATGTGAAGCGTTACTGGTTCCTCGAGGGCTTGGCCAACTACTGGGACAATGGAACAGCGGCGGTCATGACAGACACGAAGACGCGCAAGTTGCCGAAGCGCCCGACCGCGTTCGGCTCCAAGACGACGATTGCAGCGGCACTGACTGACACCTTTGAGAAGTTCAGGTCATCGACGATTGTCCTGTCCTACGGGAGTAACGCGGTGCCGAGTTTGGACAGGCTGACGGGGATGTTGCGGGATGTCAAGGGCTCGACGCCCGAGGTAATCGAACTACAGCATCGGTACCACTTTGGCACACATGCCACAGCTGCTCGGCGAGAGGCAGTGGAGTATGTGGTGGTCGCACCGTGACCTGAGGGCAGCATGGGAGACTGCGGCATGCCTTCTGTGCCGTTCGACGACTACGTGGCCTCGCTCGGTCACTTGACCGCTCGCATCGACCCCACCGCCTCCACTCCTGCGGCCGAGGACATCAAGGATGCAGTGGCCACCCTGGAGGCGTTGCCTGCGGTGAATCTGGACTCGCTGACGGCTTGGTCACTGGCTCACCCCGATCAGACCTATGTGCTCGCGCTTGTGGTTGGTCTCAGTCGCGAGAAACTGACGAATCACTTGCGGCACTGGTTCAACACTGGGAGTTGGCGCAAGGCTGCACTCGAGCAGAGCGCGGACTTCATGGAGAGGCTAGACGTGGAGTTCGACCTCGTGCGGCTCCTTAACACTCAGCGGAATGAGGCTTACACCTTTGGTGACGTGTTGGTGGCAAGAGCGGGTACCCGAGCCATTGCGACGACTGCGGGGCAGTCGGGACGCAAGATTGAGGACGAGTTGGAGGCGATCGCTCAGTCATTGAGGCTGCCCTATGTGCCGCGCGGACGCTTCGAAGGGCGCAATGGACGTACTGCGCCCGCCGACCTCGCCGTCCCTTCTACAGGGCGGGACTGCGTCATCGCCGTTGCAGCGAAGGGCTTTGACTCGACGGGTTCGAAGTTGTCGGATGCCGTGCGAGAAATCGAGGAGATGGCGGACGCAAGAACTGGCGGTCAGGTCACGATGGCCGTGGTCGACGGCATCGGGTGGAAGGGGCGCATATCTGATCTCAGGCGCATCTGGACACTGTGGGACACCGGCGAGATTGACGGCCTGTACACACTCGCCACGCTGGACCAGTTCAAGGATGACTTGGACCACTTCGCAACTCTGCGAGGCGTCATTCGCCTCCCGTGAGCGTTGTGTGTGTGCAACATCGAATGCCGTTTTGTGGCGGATCTCGTCAACGAGTGGGTCCTCGTCCGCTCGTCCCCAGCTGGAAGCCGGTCGAATCACGGGGTTGACCTCGAACCCGACTGGCTCTTCGACGCGACCTGCGGCGTCATACACCGCTGCGCGATCGACGTCGCCGAGGACGAGGACATCGACGTCACCGGGCTCCTTGCCCGGGTCTCCATGCCAGCGGGCCGCCCACCAGCCGTACAGCAGGACCGCTTAGAGGCGGGTCGACGCGGTGAACCAGATGGTTCCGTCCGGCCCCTCCACCACGTTGCTGGCGAAGGTGAGCGGCGTGCCCGCGATGGTGTCGACGAGGACCTCCACCGAGCCGTCGGCGGACATCGGGAGCAGTCCGCGGGTGATGCTCGCAGATCAGGATGCTGCCGTCGGTCGAGGGTTCCAAGCCCAGCGGGCGGCCTCCGGTGTTACCCACGACCGTGCGGGCGCCGGCGGAGGAGTCCACCGGCGGGGCGACGTGAGGCGGCGGGGCGAGGAGGTCACGGTGGCTCCATTACTCGGCAGTAGGGTGATCAGCAGCAGCGACAGCGTAGTTCCCGCACGCGCGCCGGACCGCCCTCAGGTGCCCCGGCTCACGCAGGCCGTGTGGCCTGCTCGCTCGTGGCCCATGCCTCCGAGGTCTGTTGGGAGATCTCGACCATCTGCTGCAGAGCCCGCAGGTGGCGGCGCAGGGCAGTGCGGCCGGTGCGGGTCAGCCGTGCCCACGTCCGGGGTCGGCCACCCTGTCCGGTTGGCTTGTCCAGGGCCACGTAGCCCGCGTCGACCAGCACCTTGAGCTGCTTGGACAGGACGGAGTCGGCCACCTCCAGGGTGTCCCTGATCAGCCCGAACTCGGCTTGGTCGACTTCGCTGAGCAGGACGCAGATGCGCAACCGGTGGGGGGTGTGCAGGGTCTCGTCGAAGCCATCGAGGTTCATCGGGAGCCGTCCGCGCGGGATGCCCGGGTGGCAGTGCGTTCAGGCGACCCTGCCGGCGTGATGCGGCCGAGGCGAGCGAGCGCGACCGCCCACACCAGGCCGCAGGCCAGTCCGGCGGCCGGAACCACCCACGGGTTCCAGCCGAAGATGTCGGTCAGCGGGAGAGTCGCCCCGAAAGCCACCGTCGCCGCCAGGGTGACGGCGTAGGTCACGGGGTACCGTCGCGGCTCCACGCGCAACTTGGTCTGCACACCCGCACGCTGCATGAGGACGGCGAGGCAGATGCAGACGGCTGCTGCGATGAGGATGGCCAAGCCCATCACCAGGTAGCTCCACGGGCTGTCCAGGACAAAGCCCAGACCGCTCAGCGGGAACACCGCCGCCAGCGGCAGGTACCACCAGGCTCGGACGGGGACGTTGGTGGCCTCGGTGGTCCGGGCCCGTGTGTCGAGGACGTCTGCGAGTGCCTTCTCGGCCGAGTACGACGAGTTCGTTTCCATGACGGAAACCCTACGAGAGATTTTCTCTTTCCACAAGGGAAAGTCTTCGGTTGCGAAGGTGTGGCATCGCTGACACATGTCCCGAAGGGCAGACAAAAACCGGCCCTGACTCGCGTTTCCGCTGGTCAGGGCCGGTTATCGGCGGGTCGGGGTGACAGGATTTGAACCTGCGGCCTCGTCGTCCCGAACGACGCGCGCTACCAAGCTGCGCCACACCCCGTGGCAGTCATCCCTGTGGGGGACAACGACAAGGAAGAATAACCCACCCGGGGCGACTTCCCGAAATCGGGGCCGCCGCCGGGTGAGACAGCGGCTCAGGGCTGAGGCGCGAGCGACGCCGACGGGTCCGGCGCGGTGGTCGAGGCCGGGGCCTGGGACGTCGCAGACTCGGACGTCGAGGGCTTGGCGAAGCCGGCCGGGGCCTCCGGAGCAGCGGGAGACGCCGGAGAGGTGCTGCTCGGCGAGGTCGTACCCGGCTCGGTGGGCGAGGTCGTCGACGGCGGGGTGGTCGGGGCCGTGGTGGAGCTCGGTGTGGTCGGCTTGGCCGTCGAACTGGGCTTGGTCGTGCTCGACGGGCGAGTCGAGGTGGACGGCTTCGGCGCAGTGCTGGGCGTGCTCGTCCCGCTCGGCTTCGACGTCGCGGTTGCGGTCTTCGTCGTGGACGCGGTGGTCGACGACGACGTTGTGCCGGACGTCCCCGAGGTCTTCGTGGCGGACTTCTCCGACGTCTTCTTCGAGCCCTTCTCCGACGACTTCTTGTTCGACTTTGACTTCGTGGCCTTCTTCTCGCTCTTCTCCGTCTCCACCGCCACGAAGGTGCCGCTGGGGACGTAGTTCGAGGTCTGGCCGATGGCCTCCAGGCCGTTGTCGTCGAAGTACTTCTTCCAGCTCAGCACGCTGTTGACGTACTCGTTGGAGTGGTTGTAGCTGAAGACCGCCTGGATCTGACCCTCGCGGGTCGTCAGGTCGCGGCCGCCGTGGCACAGATACGCCGCCGCGGTCGCCGTCGCGTCGAAGATGTTCTGCGGGTGCGCGGTGCCGTCACCGTCGCCATCGACGGCGAACAACGCCCATGACGTGGGGATGAACTGCATCGGCCCGACCGCCCGGTCGTACGCCTTGGAACCGTCGAGCCGACCGTTGTCGGAGTCGGGGATGTTCGCGAATGCACCACCGGTCAGCGGAGGACCGAAGATGCCGGGGCGCACCATGTTGTCGGCATCGATCCGACGACCACCCACGTTGCCCGACTCGACCTGGCCCACGCCGGCAAGGAGCTCGGGGGAGATGCCGCAGCCCTCCGGGGCGCCGGCGGCAGCCTTGCGGTACGCGCGGATGAGGACCGGCTCGGTGGCACGCGAGCCCGCGGCGACCTGCTTGGCCAGCGCCTGCACCTCGAGGGGGTCGGCCGCGGCCTTGGGTGCCTGGGGAATCTCACGCTTCGTGCCCTTCCCGGCCTTCGGGTGGGCGAAGGAGCCGACACGCGACCCCTGGCCGGGCTCGCCCCGTAGGAACTGCGCCTCGTCGCCGACGAGCATGTAGTCGTCGGCGTTGGCGATGACCTGAAGGGCACCCAGTTCCGACTCCGTATTGACGGCCGCGGCCACGGGCACGGCATCGGCGGTGAGGTTCGAGGGCTGCGCCAAGGCCTGCACCCCGACCATCCCGGACGAGAGGGCGGCACAGACGCCGACGACAACGGCTCGCTTGTTCACGAAGGACTCCCCGAATGGTGGCTGGGCGGACGGCCGATCGACGCGGTAGGTCACGATTGGGCCACGCAGGAGATTTGCAGGCCAAAGTTAACAGTAGGCGAACGGCAGGGGGCGCGCAGGATAAAACTGCAGGTCCTGCCCGTTGGGGCAGCACTACCCATGGTCACCGTCAGGTCACGGAGCAACCCTGAGCGAGCGCCCGTCAGTCCCGGGGAATCAACGTCAGCAGCGCGGCCTCGGGCCGGCAGGCGAAGCGAACCGGCGCGTAGGGGGAGGTGCCCAGTCCGGCGCACACGTGCATCCACGCCGCTCCGGTGGGGGCCTTCGACGAGGGCGTGTGACCGGCGCCCGCCCACCACCGCGACGGACCCTTCGCCCGCCCCGTGTCCAGGTCGCAGTTCGTCACCAGCGCTCCGAAGAGTGGGACGCACAGTTGTCCTCCGTGGGTGTGCCCGGCCAACAGCAGACCGGCCCCATCGGCCACGAACCCGTCGAGCACCCGCTGGTAGGGCGCGTGGGCGACCCCGATGGTCAGCGCCGTGCCGGGGGTCGGTGCGCCCGCCACCGCCGCGAGGTCATCCCGGTCGAGATGCGGGTCGTCCACGCCCACGAACTCCAGATCGTGCCCGGCCACGGTCATCCGTGCCCGCCGGTTGTTCAGATCCCGCCAGCCGTGACCGGTGAACAGGCCCCGCAGGTCCTCCGTCGGCAACGCATCGCCGCGACCCACCCCACGTCGGTGATGCCGGGTCAGGTAGAGCGCCGGGTTGCGCAGGTGCGGAGCGTAGTAGTCGTTCGACCCCATGACGAACACCCCGGGTCGGTCGAGCAGCGGGCCGAGCGACTCGGCCAGGGGCTCGATGCTCGCCGCCGACGCGATGTTGTCGCCGGTGTTGACGATCAGGTCGGGCTCGAGGTCGGCCAGGGCGGCGATCCACGCCCGCTTGCGCCGCTGGCGGGGCAGCAGGTGCAGGTCGCTGAGGTGCAGCACCGTCAGCGGCGCGGACCCCTTGGGCAGGACGGGCAGATCGAATCGGCGCAGCGTGAACGCGTTGCGTTCCCAGAGCGAGGCGTAGGCCAACAGCCCGACGCCGGTGCCGAACACGGCTGCCGCGGTGGTGCGTCCGAGGGTCCCGGTCTCCATTTCGCCAATCCTTCCATCCTCCGGCCCCGCCCGGGCAATCAGACCCAGGGTGGACACTGGGGACATGAGTTCACTCAAGGAGACCCTGCAGCACGACCTCCACACCGCCATGAAGGCCCACGACAAGGTCACCGCCGCGACGCTGCGCATGGTGCTCACCGCGATCACCACCGCCGAGGTGGCCGGGGAGAGCGCCCACGAACTCAGCGAGGCCGAGACCCTCAAGGTGGTCGCCAAGGAGGGCAAGAAGCGCTCCGACGCCGCCGCCGAGTACCGCAGGGCGAACCGGCCCGAACTCGCCGAGGCGGAGGAGGCGGAGTTGGCCGTCCTCGAGGGCTACCTGCCCACGCAGCTCACCGACGCCGAGGTCGAGGCCATTGTCGACCGGGTCGTCACCGAGTCGGGCGCGACCGGCATGGCCCAGATGGGTCAGGTCATGAAGGCGGTGCAGGCCGAGGTGACCGGGCGGGCCGACGGTGGCCGCATCGCTCCGCTCGTCAAGGCACGCCTCGCCGGCTGATCGACGCTCCGCCACGCGAATGGGCCGCCGGGTAACCCCAGCGGCCCATTCGTTGCTCCTCACTGCGGCGCGATCACGGCCCGGAGGACAGGTGGATGACCACCCGGGTGCCACGCGGCGCCTGCCCCTGCGGCTCGGTGTACGACACCTGCCCGGCCGGGGCGACCTGGCTGCGCGTGGTGGCGCCGACGACCGGCTCGAACCCGGCGGCCTGCAGCGTCGAGATCGCCTGCTGCTCGGTCATCATGCCGGTTGGCGGGATCGCGGTGATGGGTCCGGTGCCGAGCTTGGGGGTCGCGTTGTTCTCGTTGGCCTTGGTGCTGCCGGACGCCTTGCCGACGACGTTCCCGCCGAAGTCGAGCATCTTCAGACCCTTGTGCTCCTGGTCCATGATCGACTTCCACAACGGAGCGGCGATCGTGCCACCGAACACCTTCGGGTAGAACTGACCGCCGATCGAGATGTTCTCCATCGGCTTGTTGATCATCGGGTTGCCGACGAACACGGCCGTCGAGTACTGCGGCGTCGTGCCTACGAACCACGACTGCACGTGCGAGTCGGTCGTACCGGTCTTGCCGGCCGCCATCCGTCCGCCGGCCAACCTGGCGTTCGTCGCGGTGCCGTTGCCCCCGATGCTCTCGAGGGGACCGCGCAGCATCTCGGCCACGTCGCGGGCCACCGAGGTCTTGAGCGCGCGGGTGCAGTCCGGCTCGCCCTTGTAGACGACCTTGCCCTTGTTGTTGGTGATCTCGGCGATCGGGTTCGGAGTGCAGTACATCCCGTCGGCGCCGAACGTCGCGTACGAGGCGGCCACGGTCAGCGGCGGGGCGGTGTCCGCGCCGAGGACGATGGCGGCGATGTCCTTGCCGTACTCCTCACCGGTGCCGTTGCGCAGGCCCATTTTCGTCATCAGGGCGTGGATGTCGCAGGACCCGGATTCCTTGGCCAACTGCACGGTGGCGGTGTTGACCGACTCGGTGATGAGCTTCTGCAGCGGGATCTGGCCGCTGTAGAACGCGTCGTTGCGGACCTTCCACGGCGCCACGGTCGTGCATGGCTTCTGGAAGTCATCGGCGTAGAACGTGGCCGGGTTGACCGTGTCGGCGGTCGGCGCGAGCACGGTGCTGGAGCGGGACCTCCCCTTCTCGAGTGCCTCCGCCAGGGTGTACGGCTTGGCCGTCGATCCGATCGCGAAGCCGGCGGTGCCACCGTAGGCCTGTGGCACCGTCCACGACTGCTCGGAGTAGGTGCTCGAGGCCTTCTTCAGCCCCGTCTTGTACTGCGAGGTCTGCACGATGGCCTTGACGGCGCCAGTGCCCGGCTCGACGGTGGCCATGGCCGCCCCGACACCGCTGGCGTCGCCGTTGGGCACCTTCGAGGTCAGCGTCCGGTAGATCTGCTTCTGCCATCGCGTGTCGACGGTGGTCTTGATCTTCAGCCCGGCGGTGTTGATGGTGCGCATACGTGCGTCGGGGTTCTCACCGAGCACCCCGAGCTTCGGGTCGGTCTTGAGGAAGTCGATGACGTAGTTGCACACGTAGGGCTCGGGCGACTTCGCGCAGGTGCCGCTGGCCCGGGTGCTGATCTTGAGCAGGCTCTTCATCGGCTTGGCCTTGGCCGCCGCCGCCGCCTCCGGCGTGATCATGCCGAGCTCGAGCATCCGGTCGAGCACGAGGTTGCGACGCTCCGTGGCGCGTTGGGGATTGTTGCGCGGGTCCGCGGTACCAGGGTTCTGCACGACCCCGGCCAGCGTGGCGGCACGCGAGAGATCGAGGTCCTTGGCCGACATCGAGAAGTAGTGCTTGCTGGCGGCCTCGACGCCGTAGGCGAGGTCACCGTAGTAGGCCAGGTTGAGGTAGCCCTCGAGGATCTGGTTCTTGCTCATCGTCTTCTCGACGTTGAGCGCGTACTTCAATTCCTGCAGCTTGCGCGAGTACGACACGGCCACGGCCTGGTTGGCGGCCTGCTTGTCACCGTCGCGCAGGGCCTTCTCGAGGAGCATGAGCTTGACGTACTGCTGCGTGATCGACGATCCACCTTGGGAGACACCGCCGCCGGCGACGTTGGTGGCCAGGGCGCGTGCGGTGCCGCGGACGTCGATGCCACCGTGCTCGTAGAAGCGCGAGTCCTCGATCGCGATCTGGGCCTTGCGCATGATGGGCGCGACGTCCTGCAGCTTGACGATCTCCCGGTTGGCGTCGTATGGCGTCGCCAACACCGTGCCGTCGGCGGAGGTGATCTGCGAGGGCCGGGCCAGGTCGATGGGGGAGAAGTCCTCGGGCAGGTCCTGGAAGGCCTGAACGGTACCCTTCGTGGCCTGCCCCACGGCACCCGTGGCGGGGAGCATGATGCCGGCGGCCAGGATGCCCATGCCGACGGCGATGGCGACGAAGGCCGCCAACAGGCTCACGACGTGGGGCATCTGGGATTTCGCGCGCATGCGCCACAGGGTAACGGCGGATCCTGACAACCTTTGGGAGAAGTGCCGGGTCGGCCATTGTGTCCACCCGCAAGGATCGAAGTTGCCGTATTGTAACCGGGGATGTCCGATTCGGGGACTTTGGTTGCCCAAACCGGCCCCGAAATTTCAGATTTTGGTCACCCTGGCCTATTGCCAGAGATGACGGCCCTTGTAAGATCTGAACAAGGAGCCGCTGCAACGGCTTTCGACACTCGAGTTGGAGGTCGTTGATGACCCTCAGTCCGATCACACCGACGCCACCCGCTTGGGCGAGCGACTGGGCCACTCGTGGCCGGTGCGCACACGCCGACCCGGAGGCACTGTTCGTCAAGGGCAAGGATCAGCGAACCGCCAAGGTCATCTGCCAGAGCTGCCCGGTCGTGGCAGAGTGCCTGGCCGATGCCCTCGATCACCGCACCGAGTTCGGGGTGTGGGGCGGCATGACCGAACGGGAGCGCCGTGCACTGCTGCGCCGCAATCCGCACGTCTCGTCGTGGGCGGCACTCTTCCAGCGCGCACGCGCCGATGAGGCGGCCGCGGCGCACCGCCTGATGGCGTAGCCGCCATCCTCACGACCTGACGCTCACCCCAACGCCGGACGCCGCGCCGGCGAGAGCGGCACCGACCTCGCGCAGGTCGGCCAGGTCGTGCACATCACGCGCGGCGGCCGGGACCATGGCCACCGGAATCCCCGGATGGCCCACCCGGAACCGCTGCACCACACTGAGGTGGCGCTCGGCCAGTTGCGCGACCTCGGCGTGCACCCGCAGCAGTGACGCCGACAGGCGAGCGGTGCGTGACGGAGTCTCGCTCTCGAGCCGTTCCGCCCCGTCCAGTGCGCGGGCCGAGTTCAGCCCGGGCGCCTGCACGCGCTGCATGCGATTGACGATCAGCCCGGCCAGGGGCATCTGGTCGACGCCCAACCGCTGCACGAAGAACGACGCCTCGCGCATCGCATCCTGCTCGGGTGCGGCCACGACGACGAACACGGTCTCGTCGTCCTTGAGCAGCGCGTAGGTACGGTCGGCCCGCTCCCGGAACCCGCCGAACATCGTGTCGAGCGCCGCGACGAAGGACTGCACGTCGGTGAGCAGGTCACCGCCGAGGACCTTCGTCATCGTCGCGATCGCCACCCCGGCACCGAGCATGCGCATCCCCACCTTGGAGCCGATTCGCGCGGGCGCCATGAGCAGGCGGATGAACCGCCCGTCGAGGAACGACGAGAGCCGGTTCGGGGCATCCAGGAAGTCCAGCGCCGAACGCGACGGCGGGGTGTCGACGATGATGAGGTCCCAACGGCCCTCCGCCTCCGACTCCCGGCGCAACTGGCCCAGTTTCTCCATGGCCATGTACTCCTGCGTCCCGGCGAACGACGAGGACAGCGCCTGGTAGAACGGGTTGGCCAGGATCTGGGCGGCCTTCTCGGGGGTCGAGTGCGCCTCGACGACCTCGTCGAAGGTGCGCTTCATGTCGAGCATCATCGCGTCCAGCGACCCGCCCGACTCGGCGAGAATGCCGCTGACCGGGCGTGGGGTGTTGTCCAGACTCTCCAAACCCAGGGCCTGGGCCAGCCGTCGCGCGGGGTCGATGGTCAGCACGACCACGCGCCGACCGCGCTCCGCGGCGCGCACGCCGATCGAGGCCGCCATCGTGGTCTTGCCGACCCCACCCGAGCCGCAGCACACGACGATCCGTCGATCGGGGTTGTCGATGACCTCGTCGATGAGGAGCATCGTGTCGTCCCCGGAGCGGTCTCGCGGGCTCATGCGGTCATCCCCTGTTCCTCGATGGCGTCGGCCAGCACACCCAACCCGCCACCGGAGACCCCCAGCGGCAGATGCGGCACCCGGATCGTGGGCCGGTCCTGGGCGGCGATGATGGCCTCCTGCTCCTCCTGAAGTTCCATGCGTTCTTCATGTTCGACGGCCTCCTCGATAAGCCCGTCGACGATGGCGTCGCCCGCGGGCAGCCCCATCAGCGTCAGGTCGCCGTTGAGCGCCTCGCGCAGCGTGTCCGTGCGCGCCCGAACCCGCCGAAGGTGACCGCTGGTGACGTGGTGGTCGCGCACGAGGTTGACGACGATCGACCCCAGTCGCAGGCCGCCGCCCTCCAGTTCGGTGATCGCCTCGATGGTCTCCTGGACGGGCATCTCCTCGAGCAGGGTGACCAGGTGCACGGCCGTGGTCTGACTGGTCAGCATCTGGTTGACCGAGGCAGCCTGGCGGGCGATGGGCCCGACTCGCGCGACGTCCGAGACCCCCTCGCCGACGCCCATGAACCGCACGATCCGGCCGGTGGGCGGAGCGTCGAGCACTACGGCGTCGTAGACCGGCACCTCGCGCTTGTTGACCTTCTGCGTCCGACCGACCGCCTCGTAGATCTTGCCGATGAGCAACAGGTCGCGCACCCCCGGCGCGATCGTGGTGGCGAAGTCGATGGCACCGATCTTCTCGAGCACGGTTCCGGCGGGCCCGAGGCGGTAGAAGAGCTTGAGGTACTCGAGCAGTGCGGCCTTGGCGTCGACGGCGATGCCATACACCTCACCGCCGGACGGGTCGGTCAGGACGAGTTGTTCCTCGGGCGCGAGCGGGTTGACGTCCAGGACACTGGCGATGCCCTGCCGGCCCTCGACCTCGGCCAGCAGCACCCGCTTGCCCTGACGGGCCAGGGCGATCGCCAAGGCGCAGGCGACCGTCGTCTTGCCGGTGCCGCCCTTTCCGCTGATGACGTGCAGACGTGGGGCTGTGGAGGGATGCGCGCGTGCCACGTGGGTCACCCTATGTCCTCATCGGCCGTGATCATCAGTAGTCTGCGCTGCATGACTACGACGTGGGAATACGCGACGGTGCCGCTCATCGTCCATGCCACCAAGCAGATCCTCGATCAGTGGGGCGCCGACGGCTGGGAACTCGTGCAGGTCGTGCCCGGTCCCGACGGCCAGAGCCTGGTCGCCTACCTCAAGCGTCCGAAGGCGTCCTGATGTCGCGCGTCGAATCCCGGTTGGCCGAACTCGGCCTGGCCCTGCCCGAGGTGGCCTCGCCGCTGGCCGCCTACGTCCCGGCGGTGCTCGACGGTGATCTGTGCTTCACCTCGGGTCAGCTGCCGCTCGTCGACGGGGCGCTGCCGCGCTCCGGCAAGGTCGGCGAGGCCAGCGAGTGCGTGCGCCCGGCCGACGCGAAGCAGCTCGCGGCCACGTGCGCGCTGAACGCGATCGCGGCCGTCAAGTCCGTCGTCGGTGACCTCGACCGCGTCACCCGCGTGGTCAAGGTCGTCGGCTTCGTCGCCTCCGACCCGTCGTTCACGGGGCAGCCCGACGTCATCAACGGCGCCTCCGAGCTCATCGGAGAGGTGTTCGGCGACCGCGGTGCGCACGCTCGCTCCGCGGTCGGCGTGGCCGTGCTGCCGATCGACGCTCCGGTCGAGGTTGAGCTGATCGTGCGCGTGGCGTCATGAGCCCGATCCAGGACCAGCCGGTTCCCGGCCGTCTGGGCGACTTCGCCCAGGAGTACCTGGCCAACCCCGCGGTCGCGGCGACCCCGAAGAACGCCGCCACGGTCATGTTCGTGCGCGACCGTGACGACGCCTCCGGTGTCGAGGTGTTCATGCTCAAGCGAGTGGCCTCCATGGCGTTCGCGCCCTCGACGTTCGTCTTCCCCGGCGGCGGCACCGACCAGCGTGACGCTGCGGAGGACCTGCCCTGGGCCGGACCCGACGCGGCCGTCTGGGCGGAGCGTTTCGGCACCGACGAGGGCACCGCGCGCATGCTCGTGGCCACCGCGGTGCGCGAGGTGTTCGAGGAGTGTGGTGTGCTGCTGGCCGCTCCCGGCGCCCACGACGACCTCGTCACCCCGGCGGGGGAGAACTGGGAGCGGTACCGCGCCCAACTCATCGCCCACGAGACCGCCCTGCACGACGTGCTTCTCGCCGAGGGCCTCGTGCTGCGCTCCGATCTGTTGACCTACCGGGCGTTCTGGACGACGCCGGTGTTCGAGCCGAAGCGCTACGCCACGCGGTTCTTCATCGCGACCGTGCCGGCCGGGCAGGACCTCGACGGGGCCACGACCGAGGCCGAGACCTCCGGGTGGTACGTGCCGAGCGAGTTGCTGCAGCAGAGCCGCGACGGTGAGGTGCTCATGCTGCCGCCGACGATCCACTCCCTCGAGCAGTTGGCCGAGGCCACCTCGGCGCAGGGCGCGTTGACCGCGTCGTACGCGATCAAGCACGTCATGCCCGAACTCGTCGAGACCGAGGACGGCCTGCGGCTGCGGGTCGACCTGCCCGATTGAGCGGCGCCGTGCACCCCAACACCGCGCAGCCGGCCCCCTCGGCGGCCATCGGCGACTGGACCGGTGGCCAGATCACCGAGCACGCCCACTGCCTGCTGCAGGGCAACCCCGGGCCGATGACCCTGGACGGCACGAACACCTGGGTGCTCCTGGCCCCCGGTGCCAGTGAGGCCATCGTCATCGACCCCGGTGAGGACGAGCGGGCCCACCAGCAGCGGATCGTCGATCACGTCACCGCGCTCGGGGCCCGGGTCGGGCAGATCGTGCTCAGCCACGGCCACTTCGACCACTCCGGTGGCGTGCCCAACCTCGTCGAGTTGACCGGGGCACCGGTGCGGGCGGTCGGCCGCGGTCACGACGACATCGGTGACGGAGACCGGATCCTCGCGCCCGGGATCGAGTTGCGGGCGGTCACGACGCCCGGCCATACGACCGACTCCGTCAGTTTCGTGCTCGAGGCCGACCATGCCCTGTTCTCGGGCGACACCGTCCTCGGGCGCGGCACGACGGTCGTGGCGCACCCGGACGGGGATCTCGAGCACTACCTGGCCTCGCTCGACCGGCTGCACGAGTTGACCGGGCGTGGGCCGGTGACGTCGATCCTGCCCGGTCACGGGCCGACGATCTTCGAGGCCGAGGCGATGGTGGCGTTCTACCGCGTGCACCGCGACGAACGGTTGCAGCAGGTGCGCGACGCGCTCGCCGGCGGCGCCCGCGGGCTGGAGGCCGTGCTCGCGATCGTCTACCACGACGTGCCGCCGCAGGTGCTCCCGGCCGCACGGCTCTCGCTCATGGCCCAGTTGACCTACCTCAAGGCGCGCGGCGTCGAGACCGGCGAATAGCGCGGCTCAGCGGGCGCGGCGCTGCAGCCGCTCGACGTCGGTGAGCAGCACCGCGCGCGCCTCGAGCTTGAGCCACCCGCGGGTGGCGAAGTCGGCCAGCGCCTTGTTCACCGTCTCGCGCGATGCGCCGACGAGCTGGGCGAGTTCTTCCTGGGTGAGGTCGTGGGAGACTAGGATCCCGCCCTCGGAGGGACGACCGAACCGCTGGGAGAGCTCGAGCAGGGCCTTGGCGACCCGGCCGGGGACGTCGGTGAACACGAGGTCGGCGCGGGACTCGTTCGTGCGACGCAGTCGGGTGGCCAGCGCCGACATCAGCGTCATCGCCACCCGCGGCGAGGCGGTGATCAGCCCGTGGAGCTGCTCGTGACCGAGGGCGACGAGCTGGGTCTCGGCCACCGCCGTGGCCGTGGCCGTGCGCGGGCCGCGGTCGAACAACGACAACTCGCCGAGCAGTTCTCCGGGACCGAGCACGGAGATGAGGTTCTCGCGACCGTCGACGCTGGAGCGACCGAGCTTGATCTTGCCCTCGGTGATGACATAGAGGTGGTCGCCCTCGTCGCCCTCGCGGAAGAGCACGTCTCCGCGCTCCATGTGCAGCGGGGTCATCAGGGACAGCAGTTCGCGTGCCGAGGCTTCATCCAGGGCAGAGAACAGCGGTGCACGGCGCACGACATCGAGATCCACATGGGCATCCTAGTCAATGCCGCCACGGCGCCACGCCTACTCTGGTGGGGTGTCCACCTCCGAAGTCGAGTCACCGCTGGCATTGAAGCGGCGTGCCCGCCGGATGTACCGCACCCTGCACGACCTGTACCCCTACGCGCACGCCGAGCTCGATTTCCGCAATCCGTTCGAGCTGCTCATCGCTACCGTGCTCTCGGCGCAGACCACGGACGTCACCGTCAACAAGGTCACGCCCGAACTCTTCGCCCGGTGGCCGGATGCCGCGTCGTTGGCCCAGGCCGACCGGAGCGAGGTCGAGCAGGTCATCACCCCGACCGGATTCTTCCGCGCCAAGACGGAGTCGGTGCTCGCGCTCTCGGCGGACCTCGTCGAGCGGTTCGACGGGCAGGTGCCGGGCCGGCTCGAGGATCTGGTGACGCTGCACGGGGTGGGGCGCAAGACGGCCAACGTCGTGCTCGGCAACGCGTTCGGCGTGCCGGGAATCACCGTCGACACCCACTTCGGTCGGCTCGTACGCCGCTTCGGCTGGACCGCCGAGACCGACCCGGTCAAGGTCGAGCACGCGGTCGGGGCGTTGTTCGAGAAGCGAGACTGGACGATGCTCAGCCACGTGCTGATCTTCCACGGGCGCCGCCTGTGTCACGCCCGTCGCCCCGCGTGTGGGGTGTGCCCGGTGGCGCAGTGGTGCCCGTCCTACGGTGAGGGCCCGACCGACCCGGTGGTCGCCGCGACGCTCCTCAAGTTCGAGATGGCGCCCGGCCGCGAGCGAGCCTGGCCGTGGGACCGGTCCGATCAACCGCAGGTGGAGGGGTGAACGATCACATGAGTGCGCCGCAGCCGCCGGACTGGCTCGGGCGGATCAGGTCGGCCTTCGACGCCGACCCGCCGAAGTGGTTCCGCGACTTCGTGCCGCCGCCGGGGCCGGCCCGCCAATCGGCTGTGCTCATGCTTTTCGGAGCACGGACGGGGCCACTGGGTCAGACCAGCGCGGTCGACGTCGTGCTCACCGAACGCACGCCACACCTTCGGTCGCACGCCGGTCAGGTCTCGCTGCCCGGCGGGCGTATCGACCCCGGCGACGACGGCCCGATCGGAGCGGCGTTGCGCGAGACCCACGAGGAGGTCGGGATCGAGGCCCATGACATCTCCGTGGTCGACACCCTCGATCCGTTGTTCCTCTTCCCCAGCCAGAACGCGGTGACACCGGTGCTCGGCTGGTGGTTGCGACCGACGCCGCTGGAGGTCATCAACCCGTTCGAGGTGGCGCGGGTCGCCCGCGCCGACATCGACGAACTGCGTGATCCGGCGAACCGGTTCACCGTGGTCGGGCCCAGTGGGTACCGCGGCCCCGGTTTCGAGGTCGAGGGCCTGTTCGTGTGGGGCTTCACCGCCATGCTGCTCTCCGAGGTCCTCGGCCTCGCCGGGCTGACCCGCCCCTGGGACGACCAGGTCGAACGGCCGTTGCCCGCCGTCCAACTGGAGCGGATCTGGCGCGGGCGTAGTTGATGGACTCTCCGGGCGCGATGGTCGATGCGGTTCTGCTGGTCGTGATCCTGGGCCAGACGTATCTGAGCTGGCGTCGCGGCGTGCTCGCCACGGTGGGGGCGATGGTGGGATTGTTCGTCGGCGGGGTGCTCGGGTTCGTCGCCACCGGGCTGATCTCGTTCGAGCCCCTGCTGTGGTCGCGGACCCCGATGCTCGTCGCCGTGGTGCCGGTGCTCATCATTGCGCTGTCTGCGGCGGTGGGGCAGCGCATCGGCCTGGTGCTCGGCCAGGGCGTAGCCGCTGCGGTGTCGGCCCGCGGGTCGGCCCAGGCCCGTCGAGCGGGTCCGGCGTCAGGCCCACCTCGGCCGCGACGACCGTGGCGGCTGCTCGGTGCGCTGACCGGTTTCACCCTGACCTGCACGGCGGTGTGGACCCTGATCCCGGCCCTGCGCGGGATCGGGTACGGGCCGCTGACGAACGAGGTCGCGCACTCGGAGGTGATCGCGCGCATCGACGCGGCGATGCCCCCGCCGGCGCGCAGCCTGGCCGCGCCGCTGTACGTCTGGATCGACACGGCGAAGAGTTGGCAGGTGCTGCCGAACGCCCCGGTCGCCGCCCCGAGCGGACGTCTCGCCGGCAACGCCGACCTCGAGCGGGCCGCATCCTCGGTGGTGAAGATCCGCTCGGTGAGTGAGCAGTGCGGCCGCGGTCGGGAGGGCAGCGGGTGGGTCGTGTCCGGCGACCGGGTCGTGACGAATGCCCATGTCGTGGCCGGCGCCACCCGCGTGGCGGTGCAGACGAGACACGGCGACGGCTGGATGGCGACCGTTGTGGCCTTCGACCCGGGCGCCGACGTCGCGGTGCTCGCGGTGCCGGGGATCGACGCTCCGGTGCTGCGTTCGGGGCCGACCCTGCGCCGTGGCGACGACGCGGCCGTGGCGGGCTACCCCCTCGACGGTCCAAACGCCCTCGACCCCGCGCGGGTGCGCAGCCGGACCACCGTCACCTCGGCGAACATCTATGGCCGGGGGCGGCACGAGCGTGACGTGTACACGCTGCAGGCCAACGTGCAGCAGGGCAACTCCGGCGGGCCGCTGCTCGACCCGCGTGGCCGGGCGGTCGGCATGGTCTACGCCAAGTCGGCGAACGAGGCGAAGGTCGGGTACGCCCTGTCGCTGGCCGAGGTGGAGACGGTGCTGCACCCGACCGAGCGTGGCGCCGCCGCGGTCAGCACCGGGGCCTGCACCAACCGGTGAGGTCGGCCGCCCCGGCGAGGCTCAGCCGGCCGACTTCAGGACCGCGATGGTGTCCTGGGCCTCCTTGATCGCCTTCGTCGGCACCGGCTTGGCCTTCTTCAGCGACTTCACACCCAGCAGGCCGAGCACGGCGGCGATGACGAACAGCAACCCGGCGACAATGAGGTAGCCGGCCCACACCGGCAGCCACACCGCGATCAGCCAGGCCATGAAGTGGAAGAAGAGCACCAGCCCCAGAAGGCCGACGAACGCCGCTCCGACCAGCAGCCCGACACCGGTGCCGGCGATCTTCGCGCCGCTGGTGACCTCGGCCTTGGCCAACGCGATCTCGCCGCGGACGATCGTCGAGATGTCGTGGGTGGCGTCGGCGACGAGTTGGCCGATGGTGCGTTCGGGGTTGAACGGCTCGGCCGCCGGCGCGGTGGCGTCGCTGGGGGAGTGGCTCATGGGAACTCCTCGGTGAGGACTGGCTGGCTGGGCGCCAGCCTATCCCGACCGGGGGTGTCAAGCCCGGAGCGTCGTTCGGGAACCTGCGACGGACACGCAACGGGAGGGTGGCGCGCAGGTGAACGGAGGTGTCCGGCGGTCGTCCGACGGTTGAAGAGCCGGTGAACATCGATCCGTGGCGCGCCGCCGTGGCGCGCAGCACCGCTCCGGCAGGCGGAGACTGGGAAGCATGGCAGGTGGAACCCCTGACTCCCAGGTGACCGAGCGCAGTCGCCCCGCATCGGCCCTCGTCTACGGGCGCGAGCCCGGTCCCTACGCCATCGCCCACCGCGGTGGCATCGCGCTCGGCCCGGAGAACACCCTGGCGGCGTTCGGTCGCAGCCTCGCCCTGGGTCTGCGGTACATCGAGACCGACGTCAAGCTCACCGCGGACGGTCAGTTGGTGTGCTTCCACGACGACACCCTCGACCGGGCCACGGACACCACCGGGCGGATCGGTGCGCTGACCCTTGCGCAACTGCGTTCGGTGCGCGTCGCCGGGCTCGAGCCGATCCCCACCCTCCAGGCGGCCCTCGACGCCTTCCCCGAGGCGATGTTCATGATCGACCTCAAGGACCACGCCGCGATCGCCCCCATGGCCCGGCTGTTGCAGCGCCGGGACTACGCCGAGCGGGTGTGTGTCGCCGGCGCCTGGGACGGCTGGCTCGAACAACTCGCCTCGCAGTGCCCCGGTCTGCAGACGGCCCTCGGGTGGCGCCGGCTCACGACGCTGATCGCCGCCTCGAAGCTGCGGGCCATCGTGCCCAGCGCGGTCGCGACGCACGGCCGCTTTGCGCATGTGCCGATCTCGCTCGGGCAGGTGCCGATCTTCACCGGCGGGCTGGTTCGGCGGGCGCATCGACTCGGCATTCGCGTCATCGTGTGGACCGTCGACGACCCCGACCTCATGCACCGACTGCTCGACGCCGGTGTCGACGGGATCATCACCGACCGACCCGACGTGCTGCGCTCCGTGTTGGTCGCACGGGGGGCCTGGGCCCCGATGCGCAGCACGCCGGTCGGCGGTTGACGGCTCGTTAGTTGCCCAGCCCGGCCTGGATGACGTTCATCACCGAACTGTCGGCCAGCGTGGTGGCGTCGCCGACCTCCCGGCCCTCGGCCAGGTCACGCAGCAGGCGGCGCATGATCTTGCCCGAACGGGTCTTCGGCAGCTCGGGCACGACCATGATCGTGCGCGGCTTGGCGATCGGGCCGATCTCCTTGGCGACGTGGGCGCGCAGTTCCTCGACGATGGCGGTGTTGTCGTCACCCTCGTGCGAGGCACCCTGACGCAGGATGACGAACGCGACGACGGCCTGACCGGTGGTCTCGTCGGTGGCCCCGACCACCGCCGCCTCGGCGACCCGGTCGTGCAGGACGAGCGCGGACTCGATCTCCGCCGTGGACAGTCGGTGACCGGAGACGTTCATCACGTCGTCGACGCGGCCGAGGATCCAGATGTTGCCCTTCTCGTCGTACTTCGCGCCGTCGCCGGCGAAGTAGTACTTCGGGCCGAAACGCGACCAGTACGTCTCGCGGTACCGGTCGTCGTCGCCCCACACGGTGCGCAGCATCGAGGGCCACGGCTTCGTCAGCACGAGGTACCCGACGGACTCGGGGTCGTGCGTCGGTGTGCCCTCGTCGTCGAGGATCTCGGCGCTGACCCCGGGGATCGGGCGCTGCGCCGATCCGGGTTCGAGCGTCGTCACACCCGGCAGCGGCGAGATCATGATCGCGCCGGTCTCGGTCTGCCACCACGTGTCGACGACCGGAGCGGTGCCGGCGCCGATGTACTCGCGGTACCAGCGCCACGCCTCGGGGTTGATCGGCTCGCCGACCGACCCGAGCACCCGGATCGAGGAGAGGTCGTACTTCTCCGGGATCTCGTGACCCCACTTCATGCACGTGCGGATCGCCGTGGGGGCGGTGTAGAGGATCGTCACCTTGTACTTCTCGACGATCTCCCACCAGCGGCCGTTGTGCGGGGTGTCCGGCGTGCCCTCGTAGACGACCTGCGTCGCTCCGTTGGCCAACGGTCCGTAGACGATGTAGCTGTGCCCGGTCACCCAGCCGATGTCGGCGGTGCACCAGTACACGTCAGTCTCGGGGTGGAGGTCGTGGACGATCGAGTTCGTGTACGCCGACTGCAGGAGGTACCCGCCCGTGGTGTGCAGGATGCCCTTGGGCCGCCCGGTCGTGCCCGAGGTGTAGAGGATGAACAGCGGGTGCTCGGCGTCCATGGGCTGCGGGGTGTGCGTGTCGGCGGCCGTCTCGACGGTTTCGTGCCACCACAGGTCGCGCTCGTTCCACGCCACCTCGCCGCCGGTGCGGCGCACGACGAGCACGTGCTCGACCGACTCGACTCCGTTCAGGGCCTGGTCGACGGCGGGCTTGAGCGGCAGGGCCTTGCCGCGCCGGTACTGACCGTCCGCGGTGATGACGACCTTGGCGGCGGCGTCCTCGATCCGGGCCTTGAGCGCCTCCGAGGAGAAACCGCCGAAGACGAGGCTGTGCGGAGCGCCGATGCGCGCGCAGGCGAGCATCGCCACGATGGCCTCGGGGATCATCGGCAGGTAGATCGCCACCCGGTCGCCGGCGGTGACGCCGAGGGACTCCAGGGTGTTGGCGGCCTGGCTGACCTCGCGCTGCAGGTCGGCGTAGGTCAGCGCGCGCGAGCCGAAGTCGTCGCCGCCCTCGGCCTCGAAGTGGATCGCCACGCGGTCGCCGTTGCCGGCCTCGACGTGGCGGTCGACGCAGTTGTAGGCGACGTTGAGTTGCCCGCCGACGAACCACTTCGCGAACGGCGCGTTGCTCCAGTCGAGGGTTTGGTCGAAGTCCTTGGCCCAGGTGAGGCGCTCGCGGGCCTGGCGGGCCCAGAAGCCCTCGAAGTCGGCGTCAGCCTGCGCATACAGGTCGGCGGTGCCGTTGGCGTGGGCGGAGAACGCAGGGCTGGGGGCGAGATCGTCGGGGGTGGTCTGGTCGGTCACGGTTCCTCCTTGAGCGTGCTGTCCCGTCAGGTGGGCCACGCTACTCGCGTGGCCCACCTGAGCGGCTGGGGGGATGTCAGTGGTCGATGGCCTTGGCGACGCCGTGACCGGTCAGCGAACGGACCTCCATCTCGGCGTACTTGCCGGCGTCGTGCTCCGTGCTCAGCTTCGAGCCGAGGTAGCCGAGCAGGAAGCCGAGCGGAATCGAGATCAGGCCGGGGTTCTCGAGCGGGAACCAGGCGAAGTCGACACCCTGCAGCATCGACGCGCTGCGCCCGGTCAGCGGGTCGACCGGCTTGCCGGAGACGACCGGGCTGAAGAAGATCAACCCGACCGCGGAGATCAGACCGCCGTAGATGGACCACAGCGCGCCCTGGGTGTTGAAGCCCTTCCAGAACAGCGAGTAGAGGATCGTCGGCAGGTTGGCGCTGGCCGCCACGGCGAAGGCGAGGGCCACGAGGAAGGCGATGTTCTGGTCCTTGGCGAGCATGCCGCCGAGGATCGCGATGGCGCCACCGGCGAGCGCGGCCCAGCGGGCCACCTTGACCTCCTGCTCGGGGGTGGCCTTGCCGTGCTTGAACACGTGGTTGTACAGGTCGTGGGCGAACGTGGCGGAGGTGGTGATGGTCAGACCCGCGACGACGGCCAGGATCGTCGCGAAGGCGATGCCCGAGACGATGCCGAGCAACGGCGATCCGCCCAGTTCGAACGCGAGCAGCGGGGCCGCGGCGTTGGCCTTGCCCGGGGCCGCGCCGATCTTCTCCGGTCCGACCAGGGCGCCGGCACCGTACCCGATGACGAGGGTGAGCAGGTAGAAGCCGCCGATGAGCCAGATGGCCCACTCCACGGACTTGCGGGCCTGCTTGCTCGTCGGCACGGTGTAGAAGCGCTGGAGCACGTGCGGCAGGCCGGCCGTGCCGAGTACGAGCGCCAGGGCCAGGGAGATGAAGTCGATCTTCGTGGTCGTCGTCAGGCCGTACTTCAGACCCGGCGCGAGGAGCTTCTCACCGGCCTTGGGGTTGGCGTCGACCGCGCCCTGCAGCAGGCTGGAGAAGTTGAAGCCGAAGTGGCCCAGCGCCCAGAGCGTCATGACGGCGGCCGCGGCGATGAGGAGCACCGCCTTGATCATCTGCACCCAGGTGGTGCCCTTCATGCCGCCGATCATGACGTAGGCGACCATGACGACGCCGACGATGGCGATGACGATGTTCTGCGCGGCGGCGCCGGAGACGCCGAGCAGCAGGGAGACCAGGCCACCGGCGCCGGCCATCTGGGCCAGCAGGTAGAAGAACGACACGGCCAGCGCGGAACTCGCCGCTGCCATGCGCACCGGCCGCTGCTTGAGGCGGTAGGAGAGGACGTCGGCCATGGTGAAGCGGCCGGTGTTGCGCATCAACTCGGCCACGAGCAGCAGGGCCACGAGCCAGGCCACGAGGAAGCCGATCGAGTAGAGGAAGCCGTCGTACCCCTGGAGGGCGATGGCTCCGGCGATGCCGAGGAACGACGCCGCCGAAAGGTAGTCACCGGCGATGGCGAGGCCGTTCTGACGGCCCGAGAACGACGCTCCGCCGGTGTACATGTGCCCGGCGGTCTTCGAGCCGCTGCGCGAGACGTAGATGACGATGCCCAGGGTGATGGCGACGAATCCGATGAAGATCGAGATGTTCAGTGCCGGGGACCCGACGGTGGTGGCGGCCGGAACCATCGCCGGGATCGCGGTGAGGGAGGTCAACAGGCTCATGGGTCAGTGCTCCTTCACGCCGTCGAGCTGGGCGCCGATCGCGTCGGCGCGCGGGTCGAACTCCCGGCTGGCCCAGCGGGAGTAGATGAGGGTGATGGCGAAGGTCGTGACGAACTGACCCAGCCCCATGAGCAGGCCGATGTTGACGTTGCCCCAGACCTTCGTGCCCATGAAGCTGGGCGCGAAGATCGACAGGAGCACGTAGAGGGCGTACCAGGCCAGGAAGAAGGCGGTGGTCGGGAAGACGAAGCCGCGGAACCGGCGACGGAGGTCCTGGAACTCCGTCGATCTCTGCACTTCCAGGTAGGCGTCTTGCGCGGGTGTGGGTTGGCTGGACACGAGTGTCAGGCACCTCCAGGTCCGGGGGCGGGCATCGTTGCCCGCCGCGTCGAGGATCAGTGTGCGCTCCGTCACGAACCACTGAGGTGACGTACGTCAAGCAAATGTGGTGCGCGGTCGTCTCGTGCGCCGGACGGCGGGCGCGGCGCCGAACGGCTGCGCCCAGTGGCGGTCATCGTGCGGTCAACGGGTGGCGGTCGGTGGGAACTATGCTGCAGGCTGCGGAAGGGAGGCGCGGTGGACCTGCAGCACGTCAAGGCCTTCCTCATGCTCGCGGAGGAGCTGCACTTCGGTCGGGCGGCCGAACGTCTGCACATGGCGCAGCCGCCTTTGACGCGAACCATCCAGCAGCTTGAGCGGCATCTGGGGACCGCACTGTTCGAGCGGACGACGCGCCGCGTGGAGTTGACCCCTGCCGGGCAGGCGTTGTTGGCGCCGGCCAAGGAGATCGTGCGGGCCTTCGATCGGGCCGAGCAGGCGGTCGCCGCTGCCACGGATGGGCGAACCGGCCGGGTGAGCATCGGGTTCGGTGGCCCGGCATCGCACCACCTCATCGGCGAATTGGCGCGCGGCGTACGGCGTCGCCACCCCGGCATCGAACTCGACCTGACATCGGTGTTGTACGGCACCGAGGCCACCGACCAGATTCTGCGCGGCGAACTCGACATGGCCATCGTGCGCACCCGCGGCCCGGTCCCGGGGTTGGAGTCACGCGTCATCCAGAGCGAGCGGTACGTCGTGGCGGTCCCGGCGGGGCATTGGATCACCGAGATGCCCCAGGTGGACATGGCCGATCTGGCCGACGAACCGTGGATCACCCTGCCCGCGGCCAGCGGTTCGCTCGTGCGGGCGGCGCTGCTGGAGAAGGCGAGCGAGGCCGGGTTCTCCCCGCGGATCGTGCAGCAGGCCCTGGACTCCTGGACGATCATGGCGCTCGTCGGCGCCGGGGTGGGGATCACGTTGACGATCGACACCGCGCTCCCGGCCATCGTCGACGATTCCGTGCTCATCGTGCCCCTGCGCGGATCCGACCAACTGACGTACGCGAGTCTGGTCTGGCGCACCGACAACCGGAATCCGGCGTTGGCTCGGGTCATCGAGATCGCCGAGGCCCTGTTCGGGACCACGGCCCGCGGGTAGGCGTCGGCTGGATGAACGGCTGATGAACGGAACGACGGTTGTCGGTTGTTCGTCATAGGGTCAGCGGTGTGAGATCGGTCGGGCCGGAGACGGGGGAGCAAGCGTGAAGCGGACGGTGGGGATCGTGCTCGCGGTCCTGCTCGCGATCGGCGTGGTCGCGGCGGTGGTCATCGGCTCGGGCATGGTCGGTTTGGGCGGCGGGGTGGCCGGCCGTGACGTCGTCGTCGTGCGCGGCGTGATCGGCTCGGAGAAGAAGCCCTTCTTCGACGACCCCGAGGTCCAGCAGATCCTGCGCGACAACGGGTATGACGTTCAGGTCGAAACGGCCGGATCGCGGCAGATCGCCACGCTCGACAACCTCACCGACTACGACTTCGCCTTCCCCTCCTCGGCGCCGGCGGCCGAGCGCATCAAGCGGGCGAACAAGACCTCCGGTGCCTTCACCCCGTTCTCCTCGCCCATGGCGGTGGCGACGTACACGCCGATCGAGAAGGCGCTCAAGCCCACCGGCGTTCTCACGCGTGAGAACGGAGTGCTGATCTTCGACGTCGACAAGTACCTCAAGGCCGTCGACCAGGGCCTGCGGTGGGACAAGATCCCGAAGAACTCGACCTACCCGGCGAGCAAGTCCGTGCTGGTGACGACCTCCGACGTGCGCAAGTCGAACTCGGCGGCGATGTTCCTGTCGGTTGCGTCCTACGTCGCCAACGGCAACAACGTCGTCTCCTCGAAGGCGCAGGCCACGAAGGTCCTGCCGCAGATGACCCGGATCTTCCTCGACCAGGGCTACTCGGAGTCGAGCACCGAGGCGCCGTTCGAGGACTACCTCTCCCTGGGCAAGGGCAAGACGCCGATGGTGCTGGCCTACGAGGCGCAGTTCCTCGACCGGCAGATGCGCGGCGACGGTTCCATCACCGACGAGATGGTGCTGGCCTACCCCAAGCCGGAGGTCCTCTCCAAGCACACGGTGCTGGCGTTCAAGGACCCCGGCCGCGAGGTGGGCCGCCTGCTCTCCGAGGACCCGCAACTGCAGCGCCTCGCGGCGGTGCACGGTTTCCGGCCGCAGAGCCGGCAGGTCTTCACCGATGTGCTCAAGGAGCGGAAGGTGGCCGCACCGCCCGAGCTCGTCGACATCATCGAGCCGCCCGCCTACGAGATGCTCGAGGCGATGATCGTCGGCATCGAGAAGCAGTACTGACCCCAGCGATCGACCAGATCCACCCATCCGAACACGAGGGAGAGACATGACCGACCAGCCCCAGACCTCCGGTTCCCCGCTCGATCTGAACGCTCCGGCCGCGCCGGTCGCGGCTGCACCGCCGGCGCCCGAGGCCACGACCGATCTCGTGCTGACCCCGCCGTCGGCCGTGCCGGTGGTGCAGCCGCAGCAGGCGACGACGATGATGCCGTTGGACCCGGCCACCGCCCAGGCCCTGCAGTCCAAGGCCGACGCCTACGTGCAGTCGCTGGCGAACCTCGACCCGCGCGCCCCCGAGTTCGCCACGAAGATCCGCGATGTGACGCACATGGGTGACCAGGACGTCCGGGCCGCCTCGCAGGTCGCCAACCGCATGCTCGAGCGCCCGGTCAAGGCGCTGGAGGCTGCCAAGGGCCACGGTGGCAACCAGCCGCAGGAGAAGGTCGCCGACGGGCTGGTGGAGTTGCGCCGCACGATCGAGGACCTCGACCCCTCCCAGGTCGACAAGCCCGGCATCGGCCGGATGCTCAGCAAGCTGCCGTGGGGCAACTCGGTGCGCGACTACTTCGGCAAGTACGCCTCGGCGCAGACGCACCTCGACAAGATCATCAACTCCCTCCAGAACGGTCAGGAGGAGCTGCGCAAGGACAACGCCGCGATCGAGGGTGAGAAGGCCAACCTCTGGGCGACGATGCAGCGCCTGCAGGAGTACGCCGTGCTCACCGAGGCCCTCGACAACTCACTCGAACGCCACATCGACCAGGTGTCGCTCACCGACCAGACGAAGGCCGACCAGCTCAAGTCGGACATGCTGTTCGCGGTGCGTCAGAAGCACCAGGACCTGTTGACCCAACTGGCCGTCTCCGCGCAGGGCTACCTGGCGCTGGACATGATCCGCAAGAACAACAACGAACTCGTGCGCGGTGTCGAGCGGGCCACGACGACGACGGTCTCCGCATTGCGCACGGCGGTCGTCGTCGCGCAGGCACTGGCCAACCAGAAGCTCGTGCTCGACCAGATCACCGCGTTGAACACGACGACGAGCAACCTCATCGTGTCGACCTCGGAGATGCTCAAGCAGCAGACCGGGCAGATCCACGAGCAGGCGGCCAGCTCCATGGTCAGCATCGATGCGCTCAAGCAGTCGTTCGCCAACGTCTACGCCACGATGGACGCGATCGACACGTTCAAGATCCAGGCCGTCGACAACATGGCCCAGACCGTGACCACCCTGCAGACCGAACTGGGCAAGGCCAACGAGTACCTCGAGCGGGCCCAGAAGCAGCAGGAGATCGCCGACACGCAGTTCCGTCCGGGGCGCTGATCGGCATGGGTGGCGGGGGGAGGACCGGGGTGCGCCGCGCGCGGGCACTGATCGCCGGGCTCGTGTTCGTGGCCGTGACCATCACGGGATGTTCGTTCGGCACGACCACGGGAAACAGCAGTGGGAGCGGCTCCGGTGACGCCGTCGTGCTCAAGGTCATGGCCGGCTCGGAGGTCAAGGACCTGGAGCCGGTGCTGCAGCGGGCCAAGGAAGTGACCGGCGTCGAGGTCGCGGCCGACTACACCGGCACGTTGACCGGCGCCGAGCAGATCGCTGCCGGCCAGGCCGACGGCACCTACGACGCCGTCTGGTACTCCTCCAACCGCTACCTCTCCCTCCTCGAGGGCTCGTCATCGAGGCTGTCCACCCAGACCAAGACCATGGCCTCCCCGGTCGTGCTCGGGGTGCGGGAGTCGGTGGCCCGCAAACTCGGCTGGGACACGAAGGCGCCGACGTGGAAGGACATCACCACAGCGGTGAAGAACGGGTCACTGACGTACGGCATGACCGACCCGAGCGCGTCCAACTCGGGATTCTCGGCGCTGGTCGGGGTGGCCACGGCCCTCTCCGGTGGCGGGGCCGCGCTGACGCAGAAACAGGTCGACGCGGCGGCTCCGCAGCTGCGGGAGTTCTTCTCGGGTCAGAAGCTGACGTCCGGCTCCTCCGGATGGTTGGCCGACGCGTACGTCAACCAGCAGGGCACCGACCGGGTCGATGCGCTGATCAACTACGAATCGGTCATCCTCGAACTCAACCGCGGTGATCGACTGACGGAGAAGTTGCACGTGGTCATTCCCGCCGACGGCGTGGTGACGGCCGACTACCCGCTGACGCTGCTGCGCTCCGCCACCCAGGAGAAGAAGGACGCCTACACGCGGCTGACCGACTGGCTGCGCACCCCCGAGGCGCAGCAGTTGATCCAGGAGCAGACCGCCCGTCGCCCGGTGGTGCCCGGGGTCAAGCTCGACTCCCGATTCGGCACGACCGACCTCATCGAGTTGCCGTTCCCGAATCGCCGCGAGGTGGTCGACGGTCTGATCAACGCGTACATGCAGGATCTGCGTCGGCCGTCGCAGACCGTCTACGTGCTCGACGTCTCCGGTTCGATGAACTCCCGTGGCCGGCTCGATGAACTGAAGAAGGCGATGTCGTCCCTGACCGGGGCGCAGGGCCAGACCTCCCAGGGCGTCGACCGGTTCGCCACGTTCCGGGCGCGTGAGACGGTGATCCTCATGCCGTTCTCCAGCCGGCCCCAGACCCCGCAGACGTTCACGATCCCGACCAAGGGCGGCGAGAAGGTTCGCGGCCAGATCCAGGCCGCGATCGACGGGCTCACGGCGCAGGGTGACACGTCGATCTTCACCTCCGTCGAGGAGGCGTACCGAGTGCTGGAGCGCAGCACGGTCAGCAGCGACCAGGCGTTCAACTCGATCGTCGTCCTCACCGATGGGCAGAACACCTCGGGGCAGTCGTTCGGTGATCTCCAGGCCCACTACGAGTCGATGCCGAACGATCTCAAGGCCGTGCCGACGTTCAGCATCGTCTTCGGGGCCTCCGACCGTGGAGAACTGGAGCAACTGGCCGACCTGACCGGTGGACGGGTCTTCGACGCGACCTCGGGTGACCTGACTGCGGCGTTCCGCGAGATCCGCGGGTACCAGTGAGTGGCATGCTGGAAGGACCATGAACGCGTTCGTCAGATACCTCGGTTCGAACAAGAACATCGTCGGCGCCGCCGCGGCGCTGGCCGGTCTGGCCGTCACCGTGCCGACCGGCATCGCCGGGCCCCTGTGGCCGGTCGTCGTCGGTGGGCTGTACGGGATCGGTGCCCTGCTCACGCCCCGTGAGAAGGTGCACCTCACCATCGAGGGCAACGCCCAGGCGCAGGCCGAGGAGCTGCAGAAGGACCTGCGGGACCTGAAGTACAACATCGGCAAGAAGCGCAGCCGCCTACCGGCGGTGGCTGCGGCGTTGCTCGACGAGATCCTGCTCTCACTCGACGAGATCCTTGATCGGGCAGCGCAGCTTGCCTCCTCACCGGAGCAGTTGTTCGTCGTGGGACGGATGATCCGCGACTACATCCCCACCTCGCTGGAGTCGTACCTGAACCTGCCGACGCGGTATGCGACCAGTCACCGTGGGCCGGCGGGGAAGACCCCGCAGGAGGATCTCATCGAGCAGCTGCAACTGCTGCGCTCCGAGGTGGGCAAGGTGGCCGAGGCGGTGTACGCCGGGGATGCGCAGGCCCTGCGCAACCAGGGCCGGTTCCTGCAGGAGAAGTTCGGGTCGTCCGCGCTGGACCTCTGAGCCTTTGGCTCGACCGGTTACTTCGCCACCTCGTTACTTGCCACCTCGGGGCGCCCCGCCTCGGGCCGCCCCGCCACGTCGAGGTCAGGCACCGCACGGGGCTCGGGCGTGTGGAGTTGCCGCAGGATCTGCCGTGTGTGCGGTGGAATGCTGCCCGGGGTGAGCAGTGAGAGTGCCATGACCGTGGCGAACGACAGGGGCACCGACCACAGCGCCGGAGCGGACACGAGAGCCTCGAGCCAGCCGGGCATCGGAGGTTGGATGGCCTCCAGGACGCCCAGCAGCACGCCGACCGAAGCGCCGAAGATCAACCCGCCGATCGCGCCGACGCGGCTGAGGCGGCGCCACCAGATCCCCAGGATCAGCAGGGGCCCGAAGGTCGTCGACGCGATGCCGAAGGCGAGATTGACCGTGTCGAGCAACGGCAGGTTGCTCAGCGACAGGCTGATCGCCACCGGCACGACGACCGCGACGACGGTGGCCACCCGGAAGGTCTGGACCGGTTTGGTGTCGAAACCGGTCCATCGGTTCAGACGCCCCCGGAAGAAGTCCTGATCGAGCACACCGGCGATCGACACGACGAGGCCGGACGCCGTCGCGAGAAAGGCCGCGAACGCTCCTCCGGCCAGCAGGGCCGACAGGACGAGCGCCGGCCAGCCCTCGAGTCTGGCCATCGGCAGGTCGAGCACGACGTTCGACGACGTCTGCTGCCCACCGGCGTAGATGTGACCGAGCGCCCCGTAGATGGGGGCGATGAGATAGAACACGCCCAGCAGGGCCACGACGTTGACCGTCGTCTGCCGGGCCGACCGGCCGTCGGGGTTGGTGTAGAAGCGCACCAGCACATGCGGCAGGCCCATCGTGCCGAGCGCCAGTCCGATGAACGTCGACCACGTCGTGTAGATCGGCAGGCTGGTCGTCCCCTCCCAGACCTGCGGTTGGGCCCACTCGCTGGCCACCATGGGGCGACCGTCGTGGATCCACAGGCCCACCAGCACGACCGCGGGGATGGCCAGCGTGGCCAACTTCAGCCAGTACTGCATGGCCTGAACCCCCGTGATGGCGCTCATCCCGCCGGAGGCGACATTGACGAGCACGATGACGCCGACCACGGCCGGGCCGACCCACGGCGGCGCTCCGGTGACGTGCCTGAGCACATTGCCCGCCCCCTGCAGCAGGGGCACGAGATAGACCAGTCCCATGCCGATGACCAGCGAGGAGGCCAATGGCCGCACCAGACTGGTCTCCAACCGTCCGTGGGCGAAATCGGGCAGCGTGTACGCCCCGCTGCGTCGCAACGGGGCAGCGACGAGCATGAGGAGCACGACGTAGCCGGCCGTGTAGCCCAGCGGGAACCACAGCATGTCCGAGCCGCCGCGGTGGACGAACCCGGCCACCCCGAGGAACGACGCTCCGGAGAGATACTCACCGGCGATGGCGGAGGCGTTGCGACGCGAGGACACCGCGCGCCGGGCGACGTAGAAGTCGCTGGTCAGGCGAGAACTGCCGGTGCCTCGGGTGCCGAGGACGACGGTCACGACGCAGACGAGCAGGATCGACAGGGCGGACAGTGCGGTGCTGCCGGACAGGGTCACTGTCGGTGGTCCTCGATGACCTCGGCGTACTGATCCTCGATGCGCCCGGCCTGGCGGGCGAACTGGCGCGAGGCCCACCACATGAGCGGATAGGGCAACACCCCCAACAGGAACCAGGGCAACGGCACATGCGCCACGGTGACCTGCCCCAGGCGCGGCAGCAGGGTGAACAGCACCGGCAGCAGGGCGAACCCGACCAGCACACTGCTCAGCGCCGCCAGCGACAGCAGGAACTGCGCCCGCATCAGGCCGCCGACGTAGACCCGCCCAAGATCGGTCTGCTCCTCGACGTCGTAGCTCAGCGGCACGCGGCGGGGGCGCGCGGCCTGCCGGCGCGAGGACGTGACCCGCACGCGGGAAGGGTGCGAGGCCCCGGTCACCCGTCGGCCCGCCAGCCGGACGGGCCGGTCATCATGCGGTCCTTCAACTGGCGGGTGTGCCGCCGGGAGACCTGAAGCTCGCGACCGTCATCGACGACGACGGTGCACCGACCGTGCTCCATACGGACCTCGGTGATGTGCTGGGTCGAGACCAGCGTCGACCGGTGGATACGGACGAACCCGCTTGCGGCCCAGCGCTCCTCCAAGGTCACCAGGGGCACGCGAATGAGGTGGGAGCCCGAGGACGTGTGGAGCCGGGCGTAGTCGCCGTGAGCCTGGACGAAGCGAATGTCGCTGCGATTGATGAAGCGCGTCACGCCACCCAACTCCACCGGCACGGTTTCGTCGGCCGTCCCCGGCACGGCGGAGCTCGGTGCGGCCGGGTCGACCTGGCCCGCCGGGACCCGTTCGGCTCGGCTCCCGCCGTCAGTCCCGCCCGCGGACGGCGCTCCGTTCGTGGCGACCGCGGCGACC
>NZ_BCRE01000061.1 GCF_001552435.1 Kribbia dieselivorans NBRC 106261 | reverse complement strand
GGCCGGGCCGGCGCGTTCGGCCTCGTCGTCGGCGTCGACCGCGGCGCCGGCGCCGACCGGTTGACCGAACTCGGCGCGGACGTCGTCGTCACCGACCTCGCGGAGCTCCTCCCGTGAGCCCGCTGGAGCGCGGTTTCGAGGGTATCGACCGCATGCGTTTCCCGGTCGACGAGTGGCGGTTGGTCGACACCGGCTTCAACCTGAGCGACCTGGGCGCCACCGAGACCCTGTTCAGCCTCGGCAACGGCTACCTCGGCATGCGCGCCAACCCGATCGAGGGCCGCCCGGCGGTGGCGCACGGCACGTTCATCAACGGGTTCCACGAGACGTGGCCGATCCGCCACGCCGAGCAGGCCTTCGGCTTCGCCAAGACCGGGCAGACGATCGTCAACGTGCCCGACGGCAAGGTCATGAAGATCTACGTCGACGACGAGGCCCTCACCCTGGCCGACGCCGAGCTCGAGGAGTACGAGCGGGTGCTCGACTTCAGGGCCGGCACGGTCACCCGCCACCTCGTGTGGCGCACCCCCAGCGGCAAGCGTGTGCGCATCGACTCCACGGTGATGATCTCGTTCACCGAACGTCACCTGGCCATGATCGACCTCGAGATCGAGATGCTCGACGGTGAGGCACCCATCGTCGTCTCCAGCCAACTGTTCAACCGCCAGGACGGCACCGACGACCACGACGCTTCGCGCACCGCGAAGGCGGCCGGGTTCGACCCGCGCCGGGCGGCGTCGTTCAAGGAGCGGGTGCTGCTGCCGCGCGGCGACTGGCACTCCGAGCGGCGGATGATCCTCGGCTACGAGACCGCCCACTCGGGCATGACGCTCGCGGTCGGCGCCGACCATGCCATCGACACCGGCAACGAGTACTCCGAGCTCATCGTCACCGAGGCGGACATGGGCAAGAAGGTCTACACGGTCACGGCCCGCGAGGGTGTGCCGGTGCGGATCACGAAGATGCTCACCTACCACACGGCGACGAGCGTGCCGGCGCGCGAGCTCTTCGACCGGTGCCGCCGTACCCTCGACCGCGCGCGTGAGAAGGGCGCGGCGCACTACCTCGCCGAACAACGCGCGTGGCTCGATGAGTACTGGCTCAACACCGACGTGGTCGTGGCCGGAGACGCGAAGATCCAGCAGGCGATCCGGTTCAACCTCTTCGCGTTGGCCCAGGCCACGGCTCGCGCCGACGGGCTCGGCATCGCGGCGAAGGGCGTGTCCGGATCGGGGTACGAGGGCCACTACTTCTGGGACACCGAGGTCTACGTCCTGCCGCAGTTGGCGTACACCTCTCCGGTCGTGGCTCGAAACGCGCTGCGCGCCCGCGTCAAGCAGTTGCCGCTGGCCCGCGAGCGCGCGACCGAGATGAGCCAGCGTGGAGCGCTGTTTCCCTGGCGCACGATCAATGGCGAGGAGGCCTCGGCCTACTACGCCGCCGGCACCGCGCAGTACCACATCGACGCCGACGTGGCCTACGCCGTCGGCAAGTTCGTCGAGGCCACCGGGGATCAGCAGTTCCTCGCCACCGAC
Organism: Kribbia dieselivorans NBRC 106261; assembly: GCF_001552435.1. Classification (GTDB taxonomy): domain Bacteria; phylum Actinomycetota; class Actinomycetes; order Actinomycetales; family Dermatophilaceae; genus Kribbia; species Kribbia dieselivorans. The sequence continues at coordinate 1,119 of NZ_BCRE01000061.1, read as the reverse complement.
GGGGTCGACATCCTCGTCGAGACGGCCCGCATGTGGAGCGACCTGGGCTTCTGGCGCAAGTCCGACGGGCGGCACACGTTCAACATCCACGGCGTGACCGGCCCGGACGAGTACACGACCGTGGTGAACAACAACCTGTTCACCAACGTCATGGCCCGGGCGAACCTGCGGGCCGCCGCGGCGGCGGTGCAACACCTCGAGGCCACCGACCCGCAGGCGCACGCCCGCATGACGCACCGGCTCGACCTGGGCCGTGACGAGGTGCGCATCTGGACCCGGTGCGCCGAGGGCATGGTCATCCCCTACGACGAGGAGCGGGGCATCCACCCGCAGGACGACCAGTTCCTGGAGAAGGAGTTCTGGGACCTGCCCGGCACCGACGAGGGCAAGCGGCCGCTGCTGCTGCATTACCACCCGCTGGTCATCTACCGGTTCCAGGTGCTCAAGCAGGCCGACGTCGTGCTCGCGCTCTTCCTTCAGGGAGATTCGTTCACCGCCGAGGAGAAGCGCCGCAACTTCGAGTACTACGACCCGATCACCACCGGTGACTCCTCGCTCTCGGCGGTCGTGCAGTCGATCATCGCCGCCGAGGTCGGGTACCACGAGATGGCCTACGACTACTTCGTCTCGGGCCTGTACGTCGACCTGGCCGACCTGCACCACAACACCGTCGACGGGGTGCACATCGCTTCGGCCGGCGGGGTCTGGAACGCCCTCGTGCACGGATTCGCCGGGTTGCGTGACCACCGCGGCGACGTCAGTTTCGACCCGCGCCTGCCGGTGGACTGGCCGGTGCTCGCGTTCCCGTTGCGGGTCAAGGGCACCCGGGCGCGCATTCGCGTCGAGCAGCACCAGATGCAGGTCGCGGCCGAGGAGACGACGACCGGAGAACCGTTCGCGTTCTCGGTCCGCGGCAAGCAGTTCAGCATCGGGGTCGGCGACTCGATCATCGTGCCGCTCGACGGGCAGGGCCCGCGCCTGGCGACGCCGAGTTTCGAGGACCACCCGGCCCGTCAGGGCGTGATCCCCGAGGACCTCACCGGTGACAGCGGGGCGTTCTCCGAGGCCGTCCACCCCGAGAGTCTCTGACGCCGCCCTCCCGCCCTTCCCGCCTCCCCC
>NZ_BCRE01000060.1 GCF_001552435.1 Kribbia dieselivorans NBRC 106261 | reverse complement strand
AGGGGGTGGCGCACCGCGAGGGGGTGGCGCACCGCGAGGGGGCGGCGCTCCGCGAGGGGGAGGCGCACCGCGGTCAGCGGCGGGGAATGAGCACCGTGTAGTCGAAGTCGAGCACGACGTTCGGCAGGTACTTGCCGTCCTCGCCCTTGTACGGGAAGTCGGCGCAGGGCAGGTCCTTGGTGGCCACGGTCCGCACCCGCAGGGCACCGATGTCGCTGCGGCCGGGCACCTCGATGCGCTCGAGCACCTCCGACCAGGCGTGGATCGTGTCTCCGGCAAAGGTCGGGTTCGTGTGCGAACCGGCGTTGATCGCCGCGATCATCTGCGCGTTGGCCAGGCCGTTGAACGACAGCGACCGCGCCAGGCTGATGATGTGCCCGCCGTAGATCAGGCGACGCCCGTTTGTCGTGTCCTTCTGGGCGAACTGGTTGAAGTGCACCTTGGCGGTGTTCTGGTACAGACGCGTGGCGAGCATGTGGTCGCTCTCCTCGATCGTCATGCCGTCGACGTGGTCGATCTTCTCGCCGACCTCGTAGTCGTCCCACAGGTACGGGCTGCCGGCGAGGGTCTGCAGGCGCTCGTCATAGGCGCCGGGCAGGGAGAAGGGCACGATCAGGTCCTCCGCCGCGACCGCCGACGGCAGCTCGGGGATCTGCGCCTCACCGACCTCCGTCACGGCCTCGCGACGGTTGACCATGACCCAGCGGATGTACTCGAGCACGATCTCGTCGTTCTGGTTGCGCCCGACCGAGCGCACGTACACGTTGCCGTTCTTGCCCGACGAATTCGGCTTGAGGCCGATGACGCTCGACGTGGTCGTGATCGTGTCGCCGGGGTACACCGGAGCGCCGAACACGCCCCCCGCGTAGCCGAGGTTGGCCACCGCGTTGAGCGAGATGTCGGGCACGGACTTGCCGAACACGAGGTGGAACGCGAGCAGCGAGTCGACCGGCATGCGCTCGAACCCGATCTGGGCGGCGAACGTCGCGGCGGAGGTCGCGGCGAATCGCGTGCCGTACAGCCCGGTGTACAACGCGATGTCGCCCTCGGTGACCGTCCGCGGCGTCGCGTGGACGATCTCCTGACCGACCGTGAAGTCCTCGAAGTAGTTGCCCTGCTCGGTCTTGGTGGACATGCCCGTGTGCCTCCCGGCGGTGATGTGTGCTGGCTGGGAGGCAGTCTCCCAAACGACGACGCCGCCACACGCCAAGGGTGACGAGCGCCTCAGCCCCGACGGACCTTGTGGTTGGCCGCCTGCGCCTGCGGCTTGATGACGAGCCGATCGATGTTGACGTGCCGCGGGCGGGTGGCCATGAACCCGATCGCGTCGGCGATGTCGTCGGCCACGAGCGGCTCGGCCACCCCGGCGTAGACGCGATCGGCGGCGGCCTGGTCACCACCGAAGCGCACGAGCGAGAACTCCTCGGTGTGGACCATGCCCGGGTTGATCTCGCAGACCCGCACCCCGTCGTCGACGACCTCGAGGCGCAGCGTCTCGGCCAGCGCGCGCTCGGCGTGCTTGGCGGCGGTGTAGCCGGCCCCGCCCTCGTACACGGCGAGCGCCGCGGTCGAGGTGACGACGACGACCATCCCGGCATCGGCGGAGCGCAGTGCGGGCAGCAACGCCTTCGTCACCGCCACCGTGCCGATGACGTTGATGTCGTACCTGCGCCGCCACCCGTCCAGGTCGGCGTTCTCGATCGGGTCCAGGCCCAGCGCTCCTCCGGCGTTGTTGACGAGCACGTCGACGACCGGGCCGGCGGCCTGCGCGAGCGCCGCGACGTCCTCGGGGTTGGTGATGTCGCAGGTCACCGCGCGGCCGCCGATCTCGGCCGCGAGCGCCACGATGCGCTCGGAGCGTCGTGCGGCGCAGATGACGTCGAAACCCTCGGCGGCGAGGCGGCGGGCCGTCGCGGCGCCGATGCCGGACGAGGCTCCGGTCACCACGGCGACCGGTCGGCGGGTGTCGGTGGGCTGGTCCGTCATGGTTCCTCCATCGTCGGCGAGGCCCCCACCCGGTTCGAGGTATGAACGACCGTTGCAACGCTCCCTATTACCTCGAACCGGGTGGGGTGGCGTGCGCGTATCGTTGCACGAGTCGCCCCACACCTTCGCCGAGTGATGGTTTCGGGCCGCTCCAGCGCGCGTGAGGCGACCCGAAACCATCACTCGACGGGAAGGAGTTGCCATGACCGTGCACTACTTCACCGCCTCGACCCTCGACGGGTTCTTGGCAACCCACGACGACAGCCTCGACTGGCTGCTGTCGCGCAACGTCGACGCCGATGGTCCGCATGGGTACAACGCGTTCCTCGCGGGCATGGGCGCGCTGGTCATGGGCGGAGTCACGTACCGCTGGGTGGTCGAGCACGAACAGGGCCGCTGGCCGTACGCCCAGCCGACGTGGCTGTTCAGCCGGTCGACGACCGAGCTCCTGCCCGGCGCCGATCTGCACCAGGTCGCCGGTGACCCGACAACACACATCGACGCCATCCGCGCCTCGGCCGGTGGACGCGACGTCTGGCTCGTCGGCGGCGGCGATCTGGCGGCGCAGTTCGCGCGGGCCGGGCTCATCGACGAGGTGTGGATCCAATTCGCCCCGGTCATACTCGGCTCCGGCAAGCCGTTCATGCCGGCCCCGCTCGACCTGACCCTGCTCGAGGTCGTGCGCAACGGCGACTTCGCCTGTACCCATTACGCCGTCACCCCCTCGCCGAGTGATGGTTTCGGGTCGCGTCAGCGCGCCTGAGGCGGCCCGAAACCATCACTCGACGAAGTCACCCAGGAGCCACGATGACCGAATCACGCCACCGCCTGCCCGACAATCCATGGCCGGCGCTGTGGGCGCTCGTGCTCGGGTTCTTCATGATCCTCGTCGACTCGACGATCGTGTCGATCGCGACCCCGGCGCTGCTGAGCGCGTTCGACGCGACGATCACCGAGGTCATGTGGGTGACCAGCGCGTTCCTGCTCGCCTACGCCGTGCCGCTGCTCATCACCGGGCGCCTGGGTGACCGCATCGGGCCGAAACGCGTCTACCTCATCGGCCTGGTCGTGTTCACGCTCGCGTCACTGTGGTGCGGCTTGGCCGGGTCCATCGACAGCCTAATCATCGCGCGCGTCGTGCAGGGTCTGGGCGCGGCCATGATGACGCCGCAGACGATGACCGTCATCACCCGCACGTTCCCGCCGGAGCGTCGTGGCAGCGCGATGGCGTTGTGGGGCGCCACCGCGGGCGTCGCCACGCTCGTCGGACCGCTGCTCGGCGGCGTGCTCATCGACGGGCCCGGTTGGGAGTGGATCTTCTTCATCAACGTGCCCGTCGGCGTCATCGCGTTCGCCCTGGCGCTGCGGCTCGTGCCGAACCTCGAGACGCATGCCCACAGCTTCGATTGGATCGGCGTGGCGCTGTCCGCGATCGGCCTGCTCGCGGCGACGTTCGCGATCCAGGAGGGCGAGACGTACAACTGGGGCACGATCACCGGGTTCATCTCGGTGCCGCTGCTGCTCGGCTTCGGCGTGCTCATGCTCGTCGTGTTCGTCTGGTGGCAGTCGCGTGTTCGCACCGAACCCTTGGTTCCGCTGGGGTTGTTCCGCGATCGCAACTTCTCGGCGTCCAACGCGGCGATCACCACGGTCGGGTTCGCCATCACGGCGATGATGTTCCCGCTGTTCGTGTGGGCGCAACTGGTGCGTGGGTTGTCGCCGACGCAGGCGGCGCTGCTCGTGGCGCCGCAGGCGGTCATGTCGATCCTGTTGGCGCGTCCGGTCGGCAAGCTCGTCGACTCGGTGCACCCGCGCATCCTGGCGTGCAGTGGCCTGCTCGGGTTCGCCGTGACGATCGCGCTGATGTCGTGGCGGATGACCCCGACCGCTCCGCTGTGGCAGATGTCGGTGCTAGCGATCTTCATGGGAGCGGCGAGCTCGTTCATCTGGGGCCCGCTGGCGACGTCGGCCAACCGCAACCTGCCGCCGCACCTCACCGGCGCCGGATCGGGCGTGTACAACACGACGCGGCAGATGGGCGCGGTCATCGGTTCGGCCGCGATCACCGCGCTGATGCAGGCGCGCATCACGGCGAACCTGCCCGCCGGGGCGAGTGGCGGAGCGCCGAGCGGCAGCGCTGAGGGGATGCTCGCCACCGCCGGTGGTCACGCCCTACCGCCGATCGTGCGGGACGCGATCAGCTCGGCCCTGTCCGAGTCGATGCTGTTGCCGGCGGCGGTGGTGCTGCTCGGATTCCTGGCGGCGCTGACGTTGGAGCAGGCGCAGCATCTGCGCGAGCCGGCGGCGGCTGCGGCGGGCTCGGGCGATGGTGCGGCGGAGGCGGTGTGAACGGGACTCCGGCACCCGAGACTCGGGTGAACGACGCTCCGGTCATCGTCGTGACGGCCGTCATCGTCACGGACACCGCCGGCCGCATGCTGACCGTGCGCAAACGCGGCACGCGCCTGTTCATGAACCCCGGTGGCAAGCCGGAGCCCGGTGAGACGCCCGACGTCACCGGCGCGCGTGAACTCGGCGAGGAGGTCGGGTTGCACGTCGACCCGGCCGAACTCGAGTTCGTCGGTCAGTGGGTCACCGCGGCGGCGAACGAGGCGGGCCATGAGCTGCGCTCGACGGTGTATCGGCTGCCGCGACCGATCGAGCACGAGCTGACCGTCGCCGCCGAGATCGCGGAGCTGCGCTGGCTCGCCCCCGACGAGGAGGCCGACGACCTCGCGCCGCTGCTGCGCGAACTGCGCTCCATCTGACTCCGGTTCGTGGCACGCTCGGGTCATGTCCGAGGCAGCCCGAGCCCACCGACCCCGCCGCCGGCGCCGCGTCCTGACGGCGTTGCTCGTCGTCGCGGCGCTGCTGGTCATCGCCGCGACCGCTGGGTACTGGTGGCAACGCCCCATGCTGCGCACCGGCACGGGGTACGCGGCGCTAAACGAATGCGGCGTCCGGCTGCTCGCCCACCGCGACGATCCGAGCTCCGATCTGCCGTCGAACCCGCTCGTGCCCTACCTGCGAAGCGACACCTCCGACACCGGGTCGACCACGACGATCCTCGGCGTGCTGGCGAAGCAACGCGCCTGGTACACCGAGGGCTACGGCTGCACGCTGGGCTCATCGGCACCCGCGCTGCCCGCCCCGGTCGTCGCCGACGCAGCCCGCAATCCGTTCTCCGCCCAGAAGGTCGACCCCGACCCGGCCGTCGAGAAGGCCATCGGAGTGGCGTTCGGCGAGGGTCTCGGCACGCGGGCCGTGCTCGTCATCCGCGACGGGCAGATCGTCGGCGAACGGTACGCCGACGGGTTCTCCGCCTCGACGCGGCAGGTCGGCTGGTCGATGACGAAGTCGGTGGCCAACCTCATGGCCGGCCGACTCGTGCGCGAGGGCAAGCTCGACGTCACCGCCGACGCGCTGCGACCGGAATGGACCGACGACCGGCGCAACATCACCGTCGAGGACCTGCTGCGCATGACCAGCGGCCTGGTCTGGGACGAGGAGTACGTGCTGGGCTCGACCATCACCACCATGCTCTACGACCGGGCCGACATGGCCGGATTCGTCGCCGAACAGCCGCTGGCGCACCCGCCGGGTCGGTATCAGCAGTACTCCTCCGGGTCGACGAACCTGCTGTGCGCGGTCCTTGCCGAGCGTGATGGCTCCCCCGCCGCGACGCTGCCCGGGCGCACGCTGCTGGCGCCGTTGGGGATGTCCAGCGCGGTGCTCGAGACCGATGCCGTCGGTACTCCGGTGTGCTCGTCGTCGCTGTGGGCCACGCCGCGCGACTGGGCCGCGATGGGGCAGTTCGCGCTGCAGCAGGGGCAGTGGGACGGCCAGCGACTGCTCCCGCCGAACTGGATGTCCTGGTCGACGCAGGTGCACCGCGGCGACGGCGAGGAGGTCGGGTACGGCGCCGGGTGGTGGGTCAACCGACTGGCCGATGGATCGACGCAGTACTCCGCGATGCCGGCCGACACCTACTGGGCCTCGGGGCATGACGGGCAGCGCGTCGTCGTCGTGCCGTCGCGCAACCTCGTGGTGGTGCGCATGGGGTTCAGCCCCGATCTCGACGACACGCAGCTCGGGATGGTGGATCTGGTCGGTGCCCTGACCCACGGGCGGTGAGCACCCTGACTCTGGCGAGTCCGACCGCGGCGCTGCTGTACTTGACGGGTTGTGACGTCCGTCACAACGGGAAGGTCTATCTCGGAGGCTTCCGATGAAGGTTCTGCAGCACCTCAGTTACGCCAATGTCGCCAGCACACTCGCCCTGGTCGTCGCCGTCGGCGGGGGCGGAGTCGCCCTGGCCGCGACCCTGCCCAACAACTCGGTCGGTTCGGCCCAGGTCAAGAACAATTCCCTGATCGGCGCGGACATCAAGGACAACACCCTGACGGGCGCCGACGTCAAGGACTCCTCCCTGACCGGCACCGACATCAAGAACGGATCGCTGACCGGTTCCGACGTCAAGAGCCGGTCGCTGAACGGATCCAAGATCGCGCTCAACACCATCACGAGCAAGAACCTCAGTTCGGCCCCGCACGGATTCGTGCGCGGCTACGTGTGGAACGACCAGCCGAGTTCCCCCGTGGGCACAACGGTGGCCATCGGTTCGGGATACGCGTTCAACAGTTCCGGGGGCCCGATCACGTCGGTGCGCAATGGCACGGGCAACTACACCGTCACCTTCGCCGGGCTCAACTTCTACCCCGGCAACGTGCAGGTCTCCGGCTACGGCACCTACGGCTTGCGGTGCAACGTCGGCTCGTGGGGGACGAGTGTGGTGAACGTCCTCTGCTCGAACGCGGCCGGCGCCCCGACCGACAGCTACTTCTCACTGGCCGTCATCAAGTAGCCGACCACCCCCGCGGTTCGAGGTAATAGAGGGCGTTACAGCGCCCCCTATTACCTCGAACCGGGAGGAGGACCGGGCCGACGGCCCGCGTAGGCCGCTGGCGTGCTGCCCGTGACCGCCCGGAAGTCGCGCACGAAGTGGGCCTGGTCGAACCACCCCAGTTCCATGGCCAATTCCCCCATTGTCCGGTTCCAGCCACAGTCGATCTCGGCCGCGGCGGCGAACACCCGGGCGCGCATGCGAATGCGTTTCGGACTCACCCCGATGAGGCGACGAAATTGACGCTGCATCGTGCGCAGACTGCACCCGGCCCGTTCGGCGAGCATTTCGAGTGGGTCGAGTGGATGGGCCTCCAGATCGGCGAGCATCGCCCGCAGGTGCGCCAGTTCCGCTGAATCCTCCGGGGAACGATCGAGCAACCACCGATCGAGCAGCGGAGCCGCGTTCTCCGCATTGTGGGGCAACGTCGCCAAATCGTCGGCCAGGTCGAAGAACCGCGCTGCCGGATAGGTCGAATTGGCCGTGATCTCGGCGGGTCCGGTCATGAAGGGGTGATGGCCGGCGGGACGAAACTTCACGCCCACCACCGACCCCTCCCCGGTCAGATACGCGTCGAATCGCCCGGCTGTCCCCGGGCCGGTGAACCACACGCCGGGGCCGCTGATGCCCTTGCGGTGAATCCCACCGCGCTCGTGGGTCAGGTTCGTCGACGGATCATCGAGGGTCACCGAACGGAACTCCTCACCGTCGGCAAAACGCCACTCCACGGACCAGTACCGCTCGACCCACCGGCTCAGTTCGGCGGCCGGTTGCGCCGAGGAGTAGGTCGTGCGGGTGAGCAGGTCCTCGGGTCGCAGAACGTGCCCGAGCATGTGGTCGGGTGTCGCGTTTGTCCTATCCGAGGTGCGGACCATCTGGTCAGGATGGCAGACATGACGCCTTCACCCGTATCTCTGGCCATGGTCACTCTCGATGCCGCGGAGGTCGCGCCCCTGGCGGACTTCTGGTCGGCCGCGCTCGGGTGGCCCACCGTCGTCGCGACGGACGACTACGCGATGCTGCAGGGCCCGAGCAACGCGCTGGGCATCGGTCGGATTCCGGACTACCAGGCACCGACCTGGCCCGACTCCGGCCACAAGCAGTTCCACTTCGATCTCAGCGCGCCGGACGTCGAGGCCGCCGCGGCCGCGCTGGTGGAGCTCGGTGCGACGCGACCCGAGGTTCAGCCGGGCGAGACGTGGATCGTCCTGCTCGACCCCGCTGGTCATCCGTTCTGTGTCACCGACGCCGCGAACTGGGGCTGACCTGGTCAGCGCACCCCGCCACCCCACCGGTTCGAGGTAATAGAGGGCGTTACAACGCCCCTTAATACCTCGAACCCCGAGGGGGGCGCGGCCGGTTCGAGGTAATAGAGGGCGTTACAACGCCCCTTAATACCTCGAACCCCGAGGGGGCGTCACCCGGCGGAGCGCAGCAACTCCAACATGAGCCGCCGCGCCCGGCGGCCCTCGCGCACCGGCATGAGCGGGTACACGTGCTGCGCTCCGGGCTCGATGTGCAGATCGACGTCGAGCGACCCGACCGCGGCGGCCTTGTCGGCGAAGTTCAACGCGTCCGGGTGCAGCAGGTCGTTCGTGCCCGTGAACACCGTCATCGGCGGCAGCCCAGCCAACTCCCCGTACAGCGGGCTGACCCGCGGGTCGGTCACCTCGATCCCGCCGGCCCAGCCCTTGCCCGCCCGAATCAGCCCCGGGTAGGCGAGCATCGCGTCACGCGGCTCGATCTCCCGGATCCGCGGATCGCTCGACGTGACGTCCAGCCAGGGCGAGATGAGCACGAGGCGATGCGGCAACACGCGGCCGCTGTCGCGCAGGTGCATCGCCGCCGCCACCGCCAGCCCACCCCCGGCCGAGTCGCCCATGACGATGACGTGCTCGGCACCGCGCTCCGCAATGACGTCGGCGATGAGGTCGGCCACCTCGGGCACCGTCGACTCCGCCGAACCGGTCGGCGCCAACGGGTAGATCGGCACGATCGCGGTCGCGCCGGTGGGCCGCAGGAGCGCGCCGATGAGGTACCAGTGGAACGGGCTGATCTCACCGATGTATCCGCCGCCGTGGATGTACACGATCGCCGCGCGCGACACCCGCCGCCGCGGTCGCACGTCGTAGCTCGGCCAGCCGGCATGCTCGCGCACGTTCACCGTGCACCCCCGCACGGCCGCGCGCGGCGGGGTGTGCGGCGTGACGGTGCCGCGGCGCGACTCCCACAGCGCGTACGCCTCGGGGTCGGGCATGGCGGCTTCACGTTTCATGCCCATCCGGCGAACGACGGCGTTCACCAGTGGGCGAGGGACATCGATCTCCACGCCACCATGGTGCCAAGACGCGTAGCCTGCCCGCATGCCCGGTCCCAAGAACGACCCCGCCCCGGACACCTGTGTCGCCAAGGTCCCGATGTTCCGCTCGCTCAGCGCCGAACAGCAGCTCCAGGTCGCCGGGTTCGCCCGTGAAACGCACCTGGCCGACGGCGAGCGCCTCATCGCCGCGGGATCGAACGCCGGGGTCATCGGGGTGCTCCACTCCGGCCGGTTGAAGGTCGCCCGCACCTCGGCGGAGGGGCGCGAACACACCTTGCGCTTTCTCGGCGAGGGGGACGTGGTCGGCGAGTCCGCGTTGCTGACCGGGCGCCCCGCCACCGACGACGTCACCGCGATGGGCGAGGTCACCGCGTGCGTGTTCGACGCCGCCGCGATCGAGGGGATCCTCGCCCGTCACCCCCAGGTCGGCCTGGCGATGCTGCGCACGACCACCGAACGGCTCGTCGCCGCCGAGCGTCTCCTGGCGGCCATTACCTCGGCCGATGTCGGCACGCGCGTGGCGGCGTACCTGCTCGACCTGCCGGTCACGCGCGACACGCAGGGCCGGATGCGCGTGCACTTCCCGGTACCGAAAAAGGACGTCGCCTCGTTGCTGGGCACGACGCCGGAGACCCTCAGCCGGCGGCTGGCCGATCTACAGCGCCGGGGTGTCGTCGAACTCGACGGTCCGCGCGAGGTCATCGTGCTCGACTCCGTCGCGCTGGAGACGGCCGCCGGCCCGGAGCCGCTGTGACCGACCCCGTGCCGCCCGTCAGCCGCGCGGATCGACGATCGGGTCATTGAGCGTTGCGCGTTGGCGCCACATCCCGACGGCCGCGTAGGCGAACAACGCCACCACGAGCACGGTCATGACGAGCACCGGAGCGTCGAACGCGGACTCGCGTAGCAACGCAGCCGACAGGACCGCGAGCACCGTCCCGCCGATGATCGTGACGCCCCCGACCAGGCGGTTCTCGAGGACCAGACGCGTGCGGAACCACAGCATCGTCATCATGAGCACGATGACGACGGTCGCCCCGAGCGAGCCCCAGGTGACCGGCACGGTGGTGCCCTCGACCGCCGCCCGCGGGATCGGAATGCCGAGCTGCAGCGCCACCAGGAACGCCACGATCGGACCAAGCACGGGCAGCCAGTGGCCGGCGCCGGCCGCGTCGTCCCGCGGGAACTCCAGGGAGTCGGCGTAGGCACGGGGGTCACCGAAGGCCGCCGCGGGCGACTCTCCACTGTCGGAGCAGTGCGACTCGACTTGCGCGACGGCGTCGCCGATCTCGGTTCCGGGCACGTCGCGGTAGCGCAGCGACAGGGTGAACTCGTCGTACCACTGGCGGTCGGTGGTGGTCTCGTCGGCCATGTCAGGACTCCTTCGTTTCGATGATCGTGTTGCCCAGGAAGGCGGAGGTGTGCGCGGCGAATTCGCCCCACAAGGCGGCCTGGCGCTCGAACTCGGCCATACCGTCCTCCGTCAATCGGAAGTACTTGCGGCCCGGGCCACCCTCGCCGGCGCGCCACTGGGTGGTGACGAGCCCGGCGCTCTCGAGGCGACCGAGCAGGGGGTAGAGGGTGCCGCCCTTGATCGTGCCGAATCCGTTGTCCTCCAACGTTGCCGAGATGGCGTAGCCGTAGGTCGGGCCAGCGGCCAGCACGCGCATGACGGCGAGGCTGAGGAGCCCGCGCAGCCACTCACTGGGCCAGGGAAGAGTGCTCATGGCTAGATCGTACGGCTATCTAGGTTGGTTGTCTATCTAGATATCGTGTCGATCTAGTCTGCTGGCTGTTTGCCTCAAACCGGTCACGCGCCGATACCCCCGCCGGTACCCTTCCGAGCATGACCGCAACGCCGCGCGAAGCCCAGTTCTGGAACGATCGATACTCCGGCACCGACCTCGTCTGGTCGAGCGCGCCGAACCGCTGGGTGGTGGAGGTGTGCGCGTCGCTGCTACCCGGACAGGCCCTGGACATCGCCGCCGGCGAAGGGCGCCACGCCATCTGGCTGGCCGACCGCGGGTGGCATGTCACCGCCACCGACTTCGCCAGCGCGGCCGTGGCGCGACTGCGACAGCAGGCCCGCCAGCGCTTGGGCAGTGAGGCCGAGGGGCGCATCCAGGCCGCCGTGGCCGACGCCACCGCGCCCGCGCCGGGCGGGCCGTACGACCTGACGCTGCTGTGCTACCTGCAACTCCCACTTGACCGCTGGCAGATCGTGTTGCAACGCGCGGTCGAGGCAACGAAGGCCGGCGGGAGGATTCTCGTGGTGTTGCATGCGCGCGAGAACCTCATGTGCGGGTTCGGTGGCCCACAGGATGCCGATCTCCTCCACGACCCGGCAGCCATTCAACGGAGCGCCGTGGGGTTGCCCGTGGCGGTCCAACGGTCCGAACTCGTCTCGCGCGCCGTCGACACCGATGAGGGCCCGCGTCAGGCGTTGGACTCGCTGGTGGTGTTGCGCCGGACCTGAAACATCGGCCGGGAACGCCGACCTTGCTCATCGTGCGTCACCGGTGCGCACGTCAGAACCTGTGCCGCAGTGATGAATCTTGAGCAGAGTGGCGGCTCGCGGGGAGGCGAATCCCCCGGCGTCGACCCCAGCCGCTAGGGTCGGGTTCGCCGGCCGGGTGGTCGGCCCACGACTGTCCTGTCAGGGGTGCGCGTGGTCTGGTCCACACCCCTGGGGGAACCATGCTTCGTGTCCCGCTGCGCCTGTCCGCGATGGCGGTCGCGGGTGCGCTGACAGCCTCGCTCGCCGTGGCGGCGAGCGCACCCACGGCCCACGCCGACGCGGCGGTGGCCGGCACCACCGCGGTCTCCGCACCCAGCTCCGAGGCGACCAAGACCGACCGGGTGGCCACGTCGGTGAAGTGGGGCACCTGCCCGAAGCCGCGCAGGGGGCTGCCGACGACGCCGCCCAACATGCAGTGCGGCACGGTCAAGGTCCCCCTCGACTACGACGTCGTGGGCGGCAAGCAGATCAACCTGCACGTGACGCGGGTGCCCGCGCGCAAGCCGTCCCAGCGCCTCGGTTCGCTGTTCATCAACCCCGGCGGCCCCGGCGCCCCCGGCTCCGACATGGCCTCGGACCTGGCGATGCTCGTCGACGACGCCACCCGCGACCGGTTCGACCTCATCGGCTTCGACCCTCGCGGTGTCGGGCGCAGCACGCCGCTGCGGTGCTTCACCTCGACGGCAGCGCAGTTGAAGGTCACGGCCGGCCTGACGAAACTCCCGCGTACCGCGACGCAACGTGCGAGCTACAACGCCTCCGCCCGCGCCTACGCCAAGGCCTGCAGCACGACCGGCAAGGAGATGGCCTCGGCGATGTCCACAGCCGAGGTCGCCCGTGACCTCGACGTGCTCCGCCGCGTCTTCGGCGACGAGCAGCTGACCTACCTCGGCTTCAGTTACGGCACCTACCTCGGTCAGGTCTACGCGAACATGTTCCCCGACCGGATCCGGGCGATGGCGCTCGACGGCGTGCTCGACCCGCAGGCGTGGCGCGGCACGGCCGCCACCCGGACCACGCCGGTGACGCTGCGACTGGGCTCCGACGTGGGCACCCACAAGGCCGTGCAGGAGGGGCTGCGCCTGTGCCGCCAAGCCGGTCGTGCCTACTGCCTCGGCTACTCGGTGCCGCGCAAGCACTACGACGAGGCCGTGGCACAGCTCAAGCGCCGCCCGGTCACGGTCACGTATGAGAACTTCGGCTTCCTCGTGGACTACGAAATGTTCATGAATACCGTCACGATGGCCAGCTACGACGCCAGCGCGCCCGAGGCCATCGCCTGGGTGGTCGAGGACGTCTACCGCGCGATCAAGAAGAAGCAGAAGGCCTCGGCCACGGCCGATGCCGCCCCCTACCGCGTCAGCCGACAGACCGGTGAGCTGCTCAAGCGGGCCCGCACCTCCGGCACGCCGCAGTACTCGCCGTTCGACGTGCCGACGGTGCCGCTGCCGGGTGCCTCCAAGGATCTGGCCGGCTACAACCAGGGCACGGACGCCTTCTACGCCACCCTGTGCACCGACAGCCTGAACCCGACCAACTCCGGCACGTGGCGGCACGCCGTCGATGCGGCCGCCGCGAACTCCGCCGACTACGCCGGGGTGTGGGGTTGGCAGTCGATGGTCTGCGCCGGCACGAACTGGAAGGCCGTCGACGAGGATGCGTGGACCGGCCCGTTCACCGCGCAGACCTCGGCCCCGATCCTGCTCATCGGCAACACGTACGACCCGGCCACACCGTTCTCCGGAGCCCAGGCCGCCCGCCGTCTGCTGCCCAACAGCGCCCTGCTCAAGGTCAACGAGTTCGGGCACACGGCGACCTACACCAACCGGTGCGCCGGGGCCAAGGTCGAGGAGTACCTGCGGACCGCCCAGACCCCGACCGGGCTGAGCTGCGCTCGCGAGACGAGACTGTTCCGCACCCGCGTGCGCTGAACTGAGCTGAGCTGAGCGTCCGCCCTCCACCCTCCGCCCGGTTCGAGGTAATAACCGTCGGAATCTCGACGGTCAATACCTCGAACCGTGCGGGGGTGGGCGTCGCGCGGGGGTGGGCGTCAGGCGGGCTGGCCGGCGAGCGGCTGGTTGAACCGCAACATGTTGCCGGCCGGATCGCGGAACGCGCAGTCGCGCACGCCGTAGAACTGGTCGGTCGGCTCCTGCAGCACCTCGGCACCGGCACCGCTGACGTGCTCGAACACCGCGTCGACGTCGTCGACGGTGAAGATCAGCGCCGAGAGCAGGCCCTTGGCGAGCAGATCCCGCTGGGCCTGGACGTCCTCGTCGGTCATCGGCAGCCCGCCGATGCCGATCTGCTGGACGACGATCTCCAGTTCGGGCTGGTTCGGGGTGGTGAACGTCAGCCAGCGGAAGCCTTCGTTCTCGACGTCGGTGTGCTTGGTCAGGCCCAGCACACCGGAGTAGAAGTCGTGCGCCGCCTGGGCATCGTCGACGTAGACGAAGCAGTTGGTCAGGGTCAGGGAGGGGATGTTCTCGGTGGTCATGTGAGGAACGCTAGGGCCCGCCACCGTGCTCCGGCTTCTTCAAACGTGACCGGTTCTCAGCGCACCCGGCGCGGGCGGGTGAGGTGCTTGGCGAAGCAGCCGGGGATGGCCACGAGATCGGCGTGACTGCGTTGCCGGTAGGCCGACGGCGGCTCGCCCACCAACTCGGTGAACCGGCTCGAGAATGACCCGAGGGACGTCGCTCCGACGGCCATGCACACCTCCGTCACCGACAGGTCGGTGTTGCGCAGCAGGGCCATGGCCCGCTCGATGCGTCGCGTCATGAGCCACGCATGCGGAGTCTCGCCGAACGCGGCCTTGAACGAGCGGGAGAAGTGGCCGGTCGACATCAGCGCCTCGCGGGCTAGGGTCGGCACGTCGAGAGGTTCGGCGAAGTCGCGGTCCATGCGGTCGCGGGCGCGGCGCAGTCGGACGAGGTCGGCATGGTCCACCCGCTCAGCGTACGGCGAGCCCGCGCCCGTGCGTCACCATGACGGAGCGCGGTGACCTCGGTGTTCTCGGATGGCGAACCGATGGAATGGGTCGGGTTGGTTGAGCGTTGAACGATCCCGTGACTGATACCGCAACCGTGACCGACGCCCTCGCCCTCGATTCCGAGGCCCAGGATCTCCTCTTCCGCGAGGCCCGTACCGCCAACGCCTTCACCGACGAGCCCGTCACCGACGAGCAGCTCGAGGCCATCTACGAACTCGTGAAGTTCGGGCCCACGTCGATGAACATTCAGCCGCTGCGCGTGGTGCTCGTGCGCAGCGACGAGGCCCGCGAGCGCCTGCTGCCGCTGATGTCCGAGGGCAACCGAGCCAAGACCGCCACCGCCCCGGTCGTGGCGATCCTCGCGGCCGACGTCGACTTCCACGACGAGCTGCCGCGCACGTTCCCGCACTTCGAGGGGGCGCGTGACCTGTTCGCCGGCAACGAGGACGCCCGCCGCGACACGGCGCTCCTCAACTCGGGTCTGCAGATCGGTTACGCCATCGTCGGCATTCGCGCCGCCGGGCTGGCGGCCGGCCCGATGACCGGGTTCGACGCCGACGCCGTCTCGAAGGAGTTCTTCCCCGACGGTCGCCACCAGGCGCTCGTTGTGGTCAACATCGGCCGCCCCGCCGAGAACGCGTGGTTCGACCGCCTGCCACGTCTGCCGTACGACGAGGTCGTCGCCGCCGTCTGATCCAGTACCTCCCCCGGTTCGAGGTATTAGCGACCGCTGCAACGGTCGCTAATACCTCGAACCGCGTGGGGGCGGCGTGGGGTCAGCCGACGAACGGCCGCTCCTTCTTCAACTCGAGCTTCGCGATGGTGCGACGGTGCACCGCGTCCGGCCCATCGACGATCCGCAGCGCACGAGCCCAGGCGTAGAAGTACGCCAGCGGGGTGTCCTGCGAGATGCCCGCGCCGCCGAAGATCTCGATCGCGCGGTCGATCGTGTTCAGCGCCGCGGCCGGCGCCGCGATCTTGATCGCCGAGATGTTCGTCTTCGCGCCCTTGGCGCCGACCTTGTCGATGAGCCAGGCGGCCTCCTGCACGAGCAACCGGGCCTGGTCGATCTCGATGCGCGACTGGGCGATGAGGTCCTGGACGTTGGCCTGCTCGGAGAGGTGCTTGCCGAACGCGACCCGGGACTTGGCCCGGTCGACCATGAGGGCGTGCGCACGTTCCGCCATCCCGATCGCACGCATCGCGTGGTGGATACGGCCCGGCCCCAGGCGCGCCTGGGCGATGTTGAAGCCGTCGCCCTCCTCGCTGAGGATGTTCGTCACCGGCACGCGCACGTCGCGGAAGACCACCTCGCAGTGACCGTGCTGGTCGGTGTACCCGAACAGGGTCAGGTCGCGCACGACGGTGATGCCCGGCGTGTCGCGCGGCACGAGCACCATCGACTGCTGGCGGTGCACCTCGGCGCTGGTGTCGGTCTTGCCCATGACGATGAAGACCTTGCACCGCTCGTCGGCGGCACCCGAGATGAACCACTTGCGGCCGTTGATGACGTATTCGTCGCCGTCGCGGGTGATCGACGTGGTGATGTTCGTGGCGTCCGAGCTGGCGACGTCGGGTTCGGTCATGACGAAGGCCGAGCGAATCGTGCCGTCGAGCAGCGGGTCGAGCCAGCGTTCACGCTGCTCCGGAGTGGCGAAGAGTTCGAGGGTCTCCATGTTGCCGGTGTCGGGGGCCTGGCAGTTGATCGCCTCGGGCGCGATGACCGGCGACCAGCCGGAGATCTCGGCGATGGCCGCGTACTCGAGGTTGCTCAGGCCGGAGAGCTTGGGCAGGAAGAGGTTCCACAGGCCGCGCCGGCGGGCCTCGGCCTTGAGGTCCTCCATGATCGGCGGGACGGTGTGCGGGTCCTCCTTGAGCGCCGCGGCGTACGGCGCTTCGGCCGGGAAGATGTGGGAACGCATGAAGTCCCACATGTTCTCGGAGTATTCGGTGGCCTTGGCCGACTGTTCGAAATCCATTGCTGTCTCTCCTGGGTGGGGTTGGGTCAGATGTAGTTCAGGCCGTCGGCGGCGAGGGCCTTGATGTCGTCGTCGAGGTTGTCGAGGTGCTGGTCGCCCATGACGCCGGCCTTGAAGCGCGCCGAGACACCCTGGGCGATGATGGCGAACTTGAAGTGGGCGAACGCGCGGTAGAAGCCGAGGTCGGAGAGGTCCGCGCCCGAGGCAGCGGCATAACGCTTGATGAGCGTGTCGCTGTCGGGGAAACCGGGCAGGTGGGTCACCCCCGGCACGAGCGGCAGTGGTCCGTCGACGGCGTTGCGCCAGTACAGCTGCAGCATGCCGACGTCGACCATCGGGTCGCCGAGCGTCGACAGCTCCCAGTCGAGCACCGCGGCGATCCGGCCGGGGTTGGTCTCGTCATAGACGACGTTGTCGATCTTGAAGTCGCCGTGCACGATGCCGGAGCGTCGTTGCGGCGGGATCGCGGCGGCCAGCCGGCGGCCGAGCTCGTCGATCTCGGCGACGTCGTGGGACTTCGACTTCTCCCACTGGCCGCCCCAGCGGCGGATCTGGCGTTCCATGAACCCGGCCGGGCGGCCGTAGTCGCTCAACCCCACGGCGTCGGTGTCGACGGCATGGATGGCGGCCATCGTGTCGACGAAGACCTCGCTCATCGCGACGCGTTCGGCGTCGGTGGTGGCGTAGTCGGCGGGCAGTTCGCCGCGGATGATGTGCCCGGGGACCTTGGCCATGACGTAGGCCTGCACGCCGATCAGGTCGCCGGAGTCGGCCAGGATGATCGGGGCGGTCGGCACCGGTGTGTCGGCGAGCGCCTGCTGCACGCGGGCCTCGCGCATCATGTCGTGTGCGCTGGGGAGGAGTTCGCCGGTGGGCGGGCGGCGCAGGACGAGCTCGCCGGCGTCGGAGCGCAGGAAGAACGTCAGGTTGGACTTGCCGCCGCTGATCAGTTCAGCATGGACGTCGCGCCAGGCGTCGTCGCCGGTGATCTCGGCCAGTGCGGGGCCGAGGCGGTCGGTGCGGACAAGCTCGTCGGGCTCCATCGTTGGCGTCCTTCGGGTCGGGCGGCTCGAGCGTGGGCCGCGGTGATCTGAGGACACGTTACCGAACGATCGATCGGTTGCGCTAGTCCTGGCCCCGAACTGCACCTCAAGCGGCGGCGAGCAGCAGCGCCAAGGTCGCGGTGTCGACGTCGGCCTCGGGATCGACGCTCGCCTTGCTGGCCAGGCGGGTCACATGCCCATGCGCGTCGGCCTCGACCCATGCCGCGCGATGGTCGAGGCCCAGATCGGGCAGGCCCGGCAGCAGCAGGCAGCCCGAGGCGTTGTCGTACTCCGGGACCGAGGCCACGGTGCTGCGCGGCGGGTGCAGCACGGCCAGACCGGGTGGGGTGTGCTCGGCGAAGCGCCCCGGCTCGAGCGGTTCGCCGCCGAGCACCGGTCCGATGGACAGCACCAGCCCCACGGTGCCGGGCAACGGGCGGTCGGGCAGGTCGTCGCTGACGCGGAACACGGTGCTCCCGCGGGGCAACATGCCGGGCACGGCGGCGAAGCGCACGGCAAGCAGCAGCACCTGCGCCCATTCCAAGGTGTCGCCGGGCCAGCGACCCAGCAGCGCAAAGCCGGCCAGTTCACCGGCGCGTTGCATCGGGGCGACCTCGATCGGGTGATCGTCTCGATCAGTCATCGGTGACCTCCTCGCTGCGACCCGCACATTGGGGTGATCCTTCGTATCATCCGCCACACCAGCCCCGCGCGCCATAGGCATCGGGACTCAACCGACCTCCCGGCCCTCAGCCCGTGTTCACATGTGCGCAAGGTGCTACAGTTGTGCACATGCCCACGATTGCGTCACGAGACCTGCGGAACCACACCGCGAAGGTTCTCGAAGGGGTGAGTCGCGGCGAGATCTACACCGTGACCGTGCACGGCCGCCCGGTGGCTGAGTTGCGCCGCGTGGCGAGCCAGCGCCGACCCGCGGTCCCCAAGGCAGACCTTCTGGCCCTGCTGGATCGGCAGCGCCCCGACCCCACCCTCGCGGCTGACATGGCGTGGATCAGCGAGGGCACGACGGATGACCTCGATCCCCTCGATTGATCCAACAGCGCGACGAGCCCTCGTCGACACCAGCGTGTGGATCTCCGGCGAACTCGGTCGCACGCTCGACCGCGCACGGCTTCCGGAGGAATCGCTCGTCTGCGTGATCACCATCGCCGAACTTCAGGCCGGAGTTCTGGCCGCGCCGAGCAGTGTGTCTCGTTCGCGCCGACTGGACACGCTGGCGGTGGCCATGGACGCAGAGGTGCTACCCGTCGACGTACGGGCGGCACAGGTGTGGGCCGAGATGCGGGTGCTCCTGCACGAGGCTGGGCGGCGCCTCAACGTCAACGACCTGTGGATCGCCGCCATCGCGGTGGCGAACGACCTGCCGCTCGTCACCCAGGACGACGACTTCGACCCCCTCGCGGAGCTCGGCACCCTCACCGTCATCAAGGTCTAACGCACCCGGCATTCGGCGCAGGCCTGCCGGGCGTCTCGCGCGAGCGTCAGGTCAAGACGAGGCCACTCGGCGAGGTCGGCGAGCATCTGCCGGTCGTGGGTGGCCACGACGACGGCCGAGGCCGTGTCGGTCAGGGCAGCCGTGAGCTCGTCGACGAGGGCCGCGGAGAGGTGATTGGTGGGTTCGTCGAGCAGAAGCAGATCGGGCCGGTCGGCCAGGCACATGGCCAGGTGCAACCGCCGCTGCTGGCCCTGCGACAGGCGCCCGGCCCGCGTGTGGGCCGCCGCCGCGTCGAGCAGGCCGAGCGAGCGCAGCGAGGGTGCGTCGCCGCGACCCACCCGCGCGAGGTGTTCATCGAAGATGCGGAGCGCCGTGCGTTCCGGGTCCCAAGCCGGCACCTCTTGCGACAGCAGCACCACGCCCGCGTGCGGATGCACGCTGACGTTTCCAGCCGCGGGCGAGAGTTGACGGGCGAGCACGGCCAACAGGGTCGACTTCCCCGCGCCGTTGGGGCCCATGACGACCAGCTGGTCACCACCGTTGAGGCTCAGACTGACCGGAGTCTCGAGCCGACCGCTGACGGTGACCGCGTGGGTGGTGAGGATGTGCTGCCCAGGCCGCGTACGCCCCTCCGGAAAGGCAAGTCGCATCGGGGGCTCGGGAACCGTGATCCGGTGTCGTTCAAGGGCGTCAACGCGGCGGTTGAAGGTCTGCACGATGCCGGCTGCCCGCGTCGCACGCTGGTGCTTGCCGGTGCCCTTGTCGGGTCGCCACCCGGTCTGCAGCCGATCGCGCGCCTCCGTGGCGGCCCGCGCGAGCGCGGCGTGCTCGGCGACCTGTGTGGCGTGGTCCTGCTCCCAACTCTCGCGTTCGCGCCTCCGGCCCTCGACCCAGCCGTCATACCCGCCGGCGAAGGTGAGCGGCAACCCGTCACGGCTCGGGTCCAGGTCGAGGAAGGTCGTGGCGACGGCATGCAGGAGGGCGCGGTCGTGGGAGACGACGGCGAGCCCGCCCGGGTGTTCGCGCAGTCGAGCTGTGAGGAAGTCGAGGGCCTGCGCGTCGAGGTGGTTGGTCGGCTCGTCGAGCAGCAGCAGGTCGGGCACCGATCCGAGGACGACCGCGAGGCGGACCCGATACCGCTGCCCGACCGAGAGGCTCTGAAGCGGGCGATCGCGGTCGGTACAGGCACCCAGTCCGGCCAGGGCGATGTCGACACGCCGAGCGGCATCCCACGCGTCCAGGGCGGTGGCCGCGGCGAGCGCCACGTCGTAGGCCTCGGCGGCTCGCTCGCCTCCGGTTGCGAGCGCCTCGGCGGCCGAGTCGAGCGCCGCCAAGGCCGCGACCGCCGGGGCGGTGGCCTGGTCAACGAGGTCTCCAACCGTGCGGTCGTCGTCGGCATCGAGGGCCTGTTCGACCAGGGCGATCGTGCCCTCGCGGGTCACCGTGCCGGCCTCGGGTCTCAGCGTGCCGGCCAGGACGTGCAGCAGCGTGGTCTTGCCGCGGCCGTTCTCACCGACGATCGCCAAGCGCGACCCGGCGGAGACGGTGACGTCAACCCCGGGCAGGACGACCCGGTCGCCCAAGGTGACGCGGATGCCCTCGGCGCGGACGTGAGCGGTCGATCCCGCCGGGAGGGTGCTGGGCAGGGGTGAGGAAATAGGTTGTGAGGTGGGCATGTCGTTCTCTCGGCTCGTCGTGGAGCCGGGCAACGTGAGCAGGCCGCCCGGCGTGGTGCCAGGACGGCGAACGAGAGATCAGTGCTGTCCCGCCGCCGTCAGTGGCCGGGACGCAGCCTCATCGAGGCAATGCCGAGGTGCATGCCATTCACCATACGCGACTCGTCGGGGTGGCCGCGGTTTGCCATCGCCATCCTCCACCCGGAGCGCTTGCACACTGCTAGCATGGAGCGATGCCCACACTCTACGTTCGCGATGTTCCCCCGGACGTGGTGGAGACGCTCAAGGAACGCGCCTCCGCCACGGGGATGTCGCTGTCGGCCTATGTCGTCGGGGAGCTGCGCAGGATCGCCGAGCGACCGACGAATGAGGAGATCGTCGCCCGGCTGCAGGACCTGGACCGCCGGAACGGGCCGAGCACCGATGAGATTCTCGCTGCCCTGAGCGACTCCCGCCCATGATCGTCATCGACGCCTCGGCGATGATCGAGGCGCTGGTCGGACGCGATGCCGACGCCACCCTTCTGGCTGCACTGGCTGGTGAGATCGCCGCCCCACACCTGCTCGACGTCGAGGTCCTCTCCGTACTTCGCGGCCTGACGCTGGCGCGGAAACTGGACCCGAACCATGCCGACAGCGCACGGGCGCTCTACTTCGAACTTTCCATCCAGCGGTTCAGCACCGCTCCCCTGGCCGAGCGGATCTGGACGCTGCGACATCAATTCACCAGCTACGACGCGACGTATCTGGCCCTGAGCGAGGCGACCGGGGCTCCGCTGCACACCTGCGATGCGAAGCTCCTCACCCACGGGCACGACGCTGACGTTCGGTGGCATGGCCGAACGTCGTAGACGTTGGGTTCAGGCCTGCGGCTCCTCCCTGAGCTCCTCTCGTCGCCGCATCAGTGAGCTCCGGTATCGACTGACGAGCACGGACGGATCGGCGAGCCCCCGGTCGCGCCCATCTCGCTCGCCATCGGTGTAGGCCTTGGCCAGACTCTCCATTCTGGTTGGGCTCGGAGTGTTGACGGACAGGAACCCCCAGATATCTTGACCCCGCACGATGCCCTGCTGGCCCACGAGTTGGTTCTCGCGCCCGATCAACCCGATGATCGCCGCGGCCGTGTTCTCTGGCTTGGCACGGCGCTGCGTGAGCACCTCCGGCTCTCGGTGGGCAACTCCTCGCAGAAAACGACGGCACGCGGTGCGGAACTCGGTGTCCAAGCCCGGGAACCGACCGATGACGCGGTCGATGCTCATCGAAATGGAGTCGATGGCCTCCCGGGTGTGTGTCGGCAGATCGTCGATTCCCTGAATTCCCAACGCCTCGTCGGGCAGGGGGTCTTCGGTGAGTGCTTCCAGTGCTTCAGCCGAGCCGACACGACTCACCAGGGCCGCCTGCATCAGCGGACGGAAGTCCCCGGCCATGGCGGCCTCCAACTGCGCGTGATGCGCTCGCTCCACCTGCGTCACCACGTGCCCACGCACGTCATCGAAGAAGGTCAGCCACCGCGGCACGGCGTCAAGGGTGTCGGTGGTCGCGGTGGGCGATATCGCCAGTTCGCGATGGGCGAAGCGGATCAGCGCTGGGAGTGTCTCCTCGACGGCGTCGAGTGCTTCCTCAGAGACCTCGAGGTCGAACGGCAGACTGCGAAGGCACACCTCGACCGTGACCGGGCTCCACCGCAGGGGGTCGCCCGAGTGGTCCACGGCGAACTGCAGCAAGGCCGAGGTCGCATCGCGCACTCCCGCGCGCCCGGCGAGCGCACGGGCCTCCGTCGAGCCAAGAAAGGCGTCGATCACGGGCGACACATCGACCTCCGGCGCTCCGAGGCCGCGATAGCCAACCCCGCCGGTCGGGAGGGTACGAAGCAGGAACTCCAACAGGGGACGCGACATCGGCCACAACTCCTGCTCCCAATCGGGGTGCAGGACATCGAGATTGACCAAACCCTGCTCGACTCGGGCCCGAGCGTCGGCCAGATCGGTCGGCACGGGGTGAGTGGAGCGCTCCCCCGAATCCTCGATCATCTCGATGTATCGGTCGACGACCGACCCGACCGGCTGCCCGATGAAGAAGCCATCCTTGACGATCGTGCCCATGTTGTGGTCGATGTACGCCACCACCGTGGCACGCTCCCCCGAGGGCCAAGTCACACCCAGGATGACGTTGTCACCGTCGCCGAGCTCGTCGCCCATGAACCAGGCCTCGTCGATGACGGCCTCGGCCAGGCCGGTCACCGACGTGGGCATGGGCTGCCGGCGCGTCGCCAGCTCTCGCTGAATGCGTCGTCGCTCGATGTCGTCGGAGGTCGTGGCACCCATGACATGAAGCAGCGCCGTGGTCTCGGCGAGATCGACCTCGATCATCGACTCGGTGAACGACACCCACCCGGGTGGCCGTGAGCGAGCATCGAGGTCTCGCGCCTGCTGCGCCAACATCGTTCCCACGACGGGGAACTCGGTGAAGTCGTCAGAACGGAGCGCGGCACGCAGGCCGACGATGAGGTCTTGCGTCGCCGGGTCCTGACCCGCGGGGTCCTGGCTTTCGGGGCGCGATTCCGGCGCCTTTCGCGTCGCCGAACGACGTGCAGCGGACTTGCCCGGACGGCGATCCTTCTTCTTGGCCATGGACCCATCCCACCAGATCCGACAACGCACCCGGAGACTTACACACACCCGCCGATGATTGGGCTGACATCTGCGCTGTACTACACGTCAAGCAGAAGGGCCAGTACCTCGCACACCTCGCTCAGGACGGCCGGGCCGACGTTGCCGGTCCGGGCGCGGATCCGCGACGTCGCCACGGAGCGCACATGCTGACACTGCGCGGAGGAGCGAACCTTCAGACCGTTGTCCCCGTCGGCCTCGATGATGACCTCGGCGCCGCTGGGGCGAAGTGTTCGGGTCAAGGGCACCACCTGAACGACGCTCGGCCCACCTCGAAGCACCCGTCCGGCGGTCACGACCACGGCGGGGCGCCGCAATCCGGCCTCGCTCCCGGCCGGCATCCCCAGGTCCACCTCGACGACGTCACCCGGCATCAGCATCCAGCCACGCCTTCTCATCATCGGTGAGGTCCGCCGCGAGGTCGTGCCCGATGCCGTCCTGCCGGAGCGCACGAATCGCCCGGCGCACCGTTTCATCGATCGTCTCGTGACGCTCGGCCGCCAGCCGCGTCACCTGCGCGTGGGTGGCCCGGCTGATCCGGATCGTCGTGGTCTCGGCCATATCTCCAGAGTACCGGCGTGTAGACGGGATCGTCTACGGGCCGGCGCTCTCTCAGGCGGCCTCGACGCGCGCTACAGCGGCGGGCGTCGCCGCCACGCGCCCACCCGCGCGAACGACGCCCCGGGACCATTCGATCCTCCGCCAATTCGGCAAAGACGAAGGTGAACGCGCCACGACCGCGGGAGAATGAGGTGAAGGCGCGTCGAGCGCACGGCCAGAACGGAGTCGAGAAGACGGATGCCGCGAAACACCCTTCACACCGTGGTCAATGTCAGCCTCGCCGGCCCGGAGCTGGACTACGACGAGCAAGTGACGTTCGTGGGGCAGTCGTTCCGGATCGTCCGGATCGGCACGAGCGGGGACGTCGAGCACGCCGTCGAGACCGTCCGGGAGTGGCTGCCCGAAGTGCAGGCCTTCGCCATCACGGGTCTGCGCGAGGCCCAGGCCGCGGGTCTGCTCGGCGACCGCGATGACGGCGCCATCGATCGCGTCCGCCGCGCTGCGGGCGCCACTCCTGTGACCGACGGGACACGCATGGACGACGTGTTGCAGGAGTGGGCAATCCGGCACGTGCACACCGACATGCCGGGCTACTTCAGCAACGCGCGCACGGTCGTGCTCGGCGACCACGACGATCACGCCCGCACCGTGCAGGTGCTGCGCGAGCACACCCAGAACATCGAGTTCGCCGATCCGCACCAGCGCTTCGAGGTGCCCACCGTGCTCACGTCGAACCCGGCGGTGAGCACCGCGGTGAAGCTGAGCCTGCTGCCCTACAGGTTCGTCCCCGGCCTGATCAAACAACAGGTGGAGGCACCGACCCACTGGGCCAGCCGCGCCCTGGCCCGCCGGGCCGCGCGCGATTGCGACGTCCTCGTGGGCAGCTACACCGAGGTGGCGGAGTTCGGTGTGGAGGACCTGGCCGGGAAGACCCTGGTGTCCAACGCGATCTCGGACGAACGGCTCGAGGAGTTGGCCAGTCGCGGTGTCGACATGGTCATCGACGCCACGCCCCAACCGTTCTCCGTCACGATCGTGGCGGCCACGCTCGAGGCGATGATGCTGGCCACGAGCGACGACGGACACGAGCCGTCGAACGATGAACGGCTGGCCATGTTCGAGGCCTCCGGTCTGGAACCGCGTGTGCTTCACCCAAACGGGCCGAAGCGCAAGTCGCGTTTCGTGTTCGTCATCCATCCACTGTCGCGCGAGTTCATCGCCATGCAGGAACCGCTCGGTCTGCTGACCAAACCCCCGGGCATGGGGAGCGTCGTCGAGAAGGCCGTCGCGTACGTTCCTCCGTTCGTCTACAGCCATGTCACCGGGATCACCTCACCGACGGGCGCCGAGGCCGAGGGGTGGCTGATCACGGTCGGCGGCACGCCCAAGCAGTTGCTCTCGCACTCCCCGGAGTTCACGTACGACAAGCTCCTGCGCGCGGCCGACATGGCCACCAAGCTCGGAGCGCAGATCATGGGTCTGGGCGCGTTCACCAAGGTCGTCGGAGATGCCGGCGTGACCGTCGCCCGCAAGGCGCCGCTGCCGGTGACCACGGGCAACAGCTACAGCGCGTCCGGCGCCCTGTGGGCCGCGCACGATGCCGTGCGCAAGCTCGGGCTCGCGGAGGCCGACGAGCACGGGCGGCTCCGGGGGAAGGCGATGGTCGTCGGCGCGACCGGGGCGATCGGCTCGGTCTGCGCGCGGCTGTTGGCGCTGGCGACGGATGAACTGTGGATGGTCTCACCGGAAACGGCAAAACTGCTGGCGCTGAAGACGTCGATCCTCGCCGAGAATCCCCGGGCCGAGATTCATCTCGCCGAAACGCCCGGTGAACATCTGGCGGACATGGACCTCATCGTCACCGCGACCTCGGCCGCCGGGCAGAAGGTGCTCGACATCATGAACGTCAAGCCCGGCTGTGTCATCACCGACGTCGCGCGCCCGCTCGACCTGTCGGCCGAGGACGTCGCCAAGCGCCCCGACGTGCTGGTCATCGAATCCGGGGAGATCGAATTGCCCGGCCTGGTGCGGATGGGGAACATCGGATTGCCCCCGAAGGTGGCCTACGCCTGCCTGGCCGAGACGGTGGTCCTGGCGTTGGAGGGGCGGTACGAGACATTCACCGTGGGGCGAAACATCGAATGGGAGAAGGTCAAGGAGATCTACCAGCTCGGGCTCAAACACGGGATGAAGTTGGCAACGATCTCCGGGGTCAACGGAGTGTTCACCGAAGACGACTTCGCGCGGGTGCGTGAGGCCGCATTGGCGAGCCGGGCCGCCACGACACAGGCCGACGGGTGACAAAGACCGACGGGTAGAGGAGCGCAGCATGATGAGGTCGGTCAAGGGCAAGAACGTTCTCGTGACGGGCGCGGCCATGGGGATGGGCCGCCTGTTCGTCGAGCGCGCCATCGCAGAGCAGGCCGCCGCGGTGGTGTTGTGGGACGTCAACGAAGCGGCGTTGGGCGAGACCGTGAACGAACTCTCCGGCGGCGACACGACGATCATCTCCGACGTCGTCGACGTGCGGGACCTGGCGCGGATTCGCGAGGCGGCGGCGCGGGTGCGCGACGAGGTCGGCCCGGTACACGTGCTGATCAACAACGCCGGCGTCGTGCGGGGCAACAGCTATTTCTGGGAGAGCGACGTCGAGCGCGACGCGAGATTCACCCTCGAGGTGAACACCCTCGCCCCGATGTATGTCGCGCATGAATTCCTGCCCGACATGATCGCCACGAACGAGGAGTGTCGTGTGGTCAACATGGCGTCGGCGGCGGGCTTGACGTCGAATCCCCGAATGGCAGCGTATGCGGCCTCGAAATGGGCCGTGATCGGCTGGTCGGACTCGGTGCGACTCGAACTGGAGCAGGCCGGCCACAAGACCGTGAAAGTGACAACGGTCTGCCCGTACTACATCAAGACGGGCATGTTCGACGGGGCCAAGGCCGCGCCGCTCCTGCCGTTGTTGGACCCGAAGGACGTAGTGCGGGACACGTGGAAGGCGATGCTGTACGGAGATCCGATGGTGGTGTTGCCGATCACCGTCAAGTTGAGCGAGATGATGAAGGGCTTCGTGCCGACGAGCATTCGGGATTTCATCGGCGGGCGGGTGCTCGGGATCTACCACACGATGGACGACTTCACGGGTCGTCCCGCCGAGGTGCGGGAGCAGAAACAGCAGAAGCCGTGAATAACGAGGCGCCACAGCGTCGAACGCTGCCTACCAACGTCCTCGCGGTCTGCCCCAGCTCCAGCTGGGTCTGGGACGAGGCGAACCTCTCGGTCGCCAATCTTCCACGATCAGGGCCTGCGGGAGCGCCTGTGCAAATGCGACGTTCCTGGGGTCAGCCCTCCATGATGCGCTTGAGCTGCGTTAGATCGTCCGCCACCATCCGGCAGTCGCGGTCGAACTCGTCGTCCGTCAGCTCGATCTGTCGCACGGTGAAGATCACCTCGGCACCCTCCGGATGCGCGATCACGCGCAGCGGGTTGTTGACCGTTGTCCCCGACGGCAGAGTCACATCGTGATCCATCACCCCGTGGGCGTTACGCGCAACAAAGCGCACCCTGATCTGCCCCATTGGGGAGTCGACCAACAGGTCATCTCCATCTCGGGTGACCTCGGCCTTCGCCAAGCCCTCAGCCCACTTCGACAGGTTGCCGGGCTCAGACGCAAAGTCGTAGACGGCCTGGGGCGAGGTGGCGATGACGCGGCTGATGTGACGACTCTTCACATACCAACGCTCACACACCACAGGACGGTGGGCAACGCCTAGAACCCGCCGGCGCCGCCGGAGTTGTCCATGTTCGCGAACCGGGCGTAGTGACCCTGCCAGGCCAGCACGATGTCCGCGGTCGGGCCGTTACGGTGCTTGGCCACGATGATGTCGGCCTCGCCCTCCCGCTCGGGGTCGGAGCGGTCGCGGTGCAGCAGGATCACGACGTCCGCATCTTGTTCGATCGAGCCCGACTCACGAAGATCCGACATCTGCGGCCGCTTGTCCGTGCGCTGCTCCGGCCCACGGTTCAACTGCGAGATCGCGATGACCGGCACCTCGAGCTCCTTGGCCAAGAGCTTGAGGGCACGCGAGAACTCGGCGACCTCCTGCTGACGGCTCTCGACCTTTTTGCCCGAGCTCATCAGCTGCAGATAGTCGATGACGATGAGCTTGAGGTTGTGCTGCTGCTTGAGCCGGCGCGCCTTGGCCCGGATCTCCATCAGCGACATGTTCGGCGAGTCGTCGATGAACAGCGGGCTCTCCGAGATTCCACCCATGACGCGGGCGAGCTTCTGCCACCCCGGATCGCCGAGCGACCCCTTGCGCAGATCCTGCAACTGGATCGTCGCCTCGGCCGCGAGCACACGCATGGTGATCTCGGTGCGGCTCATCTCGAGGCTGAAGATCGCCGTGGCCATCTTGTGCTTGATCGCCGCGGCCCGGGCGATGTCGACCCCGAGCGTCGACTTGCCGACGGCCGGTCGCGCCGCCACGACGATCATCTGCCCCGGGTGCAACCCGTTGGTGAGCTTGTCGAGTTCGATGAACCCGGTCGGCACGCCGGTCATCTCGTCGGTGCGCCCGGCGGCGACCTCGATCTCCGTCAGCGTCTCCTGGAGGGTCTCCATGATCGGCACGTAGTCCTCGCCACCGCGCTTCTCGCTGACGGCGTAGACCTCGGCCTGGGCGGCGTTGACCAGTTCCTCGACGTCGCCGCCACCCTGCTGGTACCCGAGTTGGACGATCTTCGTCCCGGCCTCGACGAGCCGGCGGAGCACGGCACGCTCGGCGACGATCTGGGCGTAGTAGCCCGCATTGGCCGCGGTCGGCACCGACTGGATGAGTTGGTGCAGGTACGCCTGCCCACCGACGCGCTGCAGGTCGCCGCGCTTGGTGAGTTCGTCGGCCACCGTGATCGCGTCGGCCGGTTCACCACGGGAGTACAGATCGAGGATCGCGTCGTAGATCAGCTCGTGGTTGGGCCGGTAGAAGTCCGGGCCACGAAGCTCCTCGACGACGTCGGCGATTGCATCCTTGCTCAGGAGCATGCCGCCGAGCACGGACTGCTCGGCGATCAGATCCTGCGGGGGCAACCGATCGGGCCCCGACGGCTCCGGGGCACTGGCCTGCCACGCGGTATCCAACTCCTCGATGGACAACCCGCCACCCCTCATCACGTCGTTTCGGCGGCGGTTTGACCCGCCCACGATCGGCAACTCAGCCCGACCTTCACCGATGGTGTCACCGGCCACCGACAACCCCAAACGACCCCTGTGGATAACTTGTGGACCATCGGTGGAGCGCGCCGCGCCGGACTGTGCACAATCGGTGGACAACCTTGTGGGAGTTCACGACATGTGCACGCACCCGCCCCGCTGACCTGCAGTTTCATGATCCACGTGGTGTGGACGAAAGAAACTTTTGCACCCCGTCATCCACATCTCACAACCGTAACGACCGTGGATACCCCCGGGTAGAAGTCCTGAGTACGGGTACTCACTTCGCCGCGCCGGGGCGCGCACGTCACGCCGACGCCGGAGCGCCGAAGCGCGCGCGAGAGCGCTCCCTCGCCTTGGCCGCCTCGGCCTCGCGGTCCTTCGGCGGGGCCGTCGTCACCAGCCGCTCCAACAGCCGCGCCGTGACCGCGGCGATCTCGTCAACGGCCTCGTCGAAGGCGGCCTGGTTCGCCTGTGACGGCTTCGTCGACCCGCTGACCTTGCGCACGAACTGCAGCGCGGCGGCGTGCACCTCATCGGGCGTGGCCGGGGGTTCGAAGTTGTTCAGGGGACGGATGTTGCGGCACATGCCTCCAGCGTAGGAGCCGCGCACCGCCCAACAGCTCAGTCGCCGGTCACCAGTTCGTTGCCCACCTGCTGCCAGAGCTCGACTCCGCCGTCGAGGTCGAACGCCTGCTCCACCCCAGCGTCGTTCATGATCTCCAGCGCCGTCCGGGAACGGTTGCCCGAGCGGCAGTACACCGCGTAGTGCTTCGACGGATCGAGGGCCGCCAGGGCAGCGCGACCCCGCGCCGACTCGATGTCATGGTTCACCGCGCCCGCGATGTGGCCCTGAGCGAACTCCTGCGGCGTGCGCACGTCGATGATCACCGCTCCGGCGGTGATGGCGTCCTTGAACGTGCCCGGACCGACGGTCGACCCCGGCTCGGGAAACTCGCCATGGGCGTGGTCATCGACCGGACTCGAGGTGGCGGAGGTCGAGGTGGAGGACGCGGTGGAGGACGAGGTGGCGGAGGTCGAGGTGGACGACGTGGCACTCGACGCCGACGACCCATCCCCACCACCGCAGCCGGCCAACACGAGCACGCAGGCGGCCAGGACTCCGACGGGCAACACGGGGCGCAACATGCCGCAGATCTTGCCGTACTACCCTGCCCGCGTGAGCCAGCCGCCCAGCCAGTCCCGCGAAATCCTCGCCCTGGCGGTCCCGGCCTTCGTCGCCCTCATCGCCGAACCGCTGTTCCTGCTCGTCGACTCGGCCGTGATCGGCCACCTCGGCACCGCACCCCTGGCCGGCCTCGGGGTCGCGAGCGCCGTGCTGCTCACCGCGGCGAACGTCTTCATCTTCCTCGCCTACGGCACGACCGCCATCGTCGCCCGCCGCGTCGGCGCCGGAGACGAACGGGCCGCGGCCGAGGGCGGCATGGACGGAGTCTGGCTCGCGACCCTCATCGGCGTGCCCACCGCGCTCCTCGTGGGCCTGGGCGCCGAACCACTGAGCCGAGTCTTCGGTGCCTCCCCCGCCGCCCTCGACCAGGCCGTCATCTATCTGCGGATCTCCGCGATCGGCCTGCCGGCCATGCTCATCGCCCTCGCCGCGACCGGCGCGCTACGCGGCATGCAGGACACCCGCACGCCACTGATCGCCTCAACTGCCGGTTTCAGCGCCAACATCGCCCTCAACCTCTGGTTCGTCATCGGCCTCGACATGGGCATTGCCGGAGCGGCGTGGGGCACGGTCCTCGCGCAATGGGGCATGGCCGCCGGTCTCCTCGGCGTGCTGCTGCGCCATGCCCGACGCGCGGCCGCGTCGTGGCGGGTGCATCTGGGTGGGGTTCTCGCGGCGGCGGTGACCGGGGTGCCCCTGCTCGTGCGCACGCTCGCTCTGCGCGCGATCCTCCTCGTGACGGTCTGGGCCGCCGCGTCGATGGGTGACGCTCCGCTCGCGGCGTACCAGGTCACCGCGACGATCTGGACGTTCCTGACGTTCGCGCTCGACGCCCTGGCCATCGCCGCGCAGGCGCTGACCGGCAAGGCGCTCGGCGCCGGCGACGCGGCCGCGGCCCGCAGCGCGACCGATCTCATGCTGCGCTGGGGTGTCTGGGGCGGAGTCACGCTCGGGCTGGGCGTGCTCGCGCTCCATCGCGTGCTGCCGATGCTCTTCACCACCGACCCCGCCGTGCGTGCCGGGATCGCCGCCGCGCTCGTCGTCGTCGCGTTGATCCAGCCCCTGTCGGGGTACGTGTTCGTCGTCGACGGGGTGCTGATGGGAGCCGGTGACGGGCGCTGGTTGGCGCGCTCGATGGTCGCGATCCTCGTGTGCTACCTGCCGGTGATCCTCGGGCTGTACCACGCGGCGCCGCGGCTGCTGGCCGGACGCGACCCGGTCAGCGCCGCCGCAGTCGGGGCGGCGGCGCTGTGGGCCGCGTTCGGGGTCTTCATGCTCATCCGCGGCGGGTTCTTCCGCCAGCGGATCCGCGGCAACGCGTGGATGGTCACCGGCGCCACCCGCTGACCAACGACGCGACGAGGGAACAATTGTGGCGACCTAACCCGTGGATAGGTCGCCACAATTGTTCCCTCGGCGGAGTGGACCCCTACTTCGTCGTCAAGCGCAGCGTGAAGTCACCCTCGGTGCCGTTCTGGTGGCTCGACACCCCCAGCGCGCGGAGCTGGTCGAAGTACTTTACGGCCCCCTCCACCGGGGCGGTCCCAGCAGTGGTCCCCGCCAGCTCCATCGCCTTCTCGATGTCGACGTACACGACGGCGTCGGCGTCACCGGCATTCGGCACCGCGGCCTTGAACGCCTCCTGGTCAGCCAGCCCGCTGCCGTCGGCGACGGCCTGCGCGTACCCCTTGCCGTACCCGACCACGGCGCGGTCGTTGCCCTCCGTGAGCTCCAGCTTGATCTGCGGCTGCGCGACCCGCGGCTGGAGCGTGATCCCCGGGCCGGACGGCGTGCGCTTCGGCGGCGTCTGCGACTTCTGGGTGAGGTCGACGACCTTCTGCAGCACACCGCGATCCCCATCGGTCATCAGGGCCACCTTGGGCTGCTTGCCGTCGCTGGCGACCGCGAGCGTAGTGCGCTCACCGAGCGCCTTGGCCAGGTCCTCCGGCAGTTTCAGACCGGTCTGCTTCTCGAACGCCGCCAGCGGGTCGGTCGAGGCGCTCCCGGAGGACCCGAGCGCGTCCGTCGTGCTGGTGATCTGCTTCTCGATCTCGGGCCAGGACTTCGTCAGCTGGGATCCCAGACCGTTGGCGCTCACCGCTCCGATGGTGTCGGCCGGCAGACGGCCGATGTCGGTGCCGGCGTCGGCGTTGCGCGAGTACGTCTCGGAGAGGTCCTTGACCTTGCCCACGAGCTCGAGGTTCGGGCCGTCGAAGCGGAGCGTCGTCGCCAGGCGCCCCTGCATCTGGTTCCAGAGCTCCTGCTCGGTGCTGGCCGGCGCCGCGGACACACCTGCAGTCGTGGCGAGCGCGACGTTCGAGGCGGCTCCCGGCAGCCCACCCGTCGTGCCCCCCGGCAGGGTCGTACCGGGCTTTGTCAGGCCGGGGTTGACGAGGCCGGCCGACCCGGGCATGGACTTCGCGACCTCGGCGACCTGGGTCAGGTCCATCCACGCCGACGCGATGCCGGCTTCGCCGAGCTCGTCGAGGTCGGCCTGGTAGGTCTCGGAGTCGGCGAGCGTGCCGGCGGCGGTGGCGTCGACGACCGCGCGCAGGTTCTCACTGGAGTCCGAGCAGGTCATCCACTCGTCTCCGACCTCACAGCTCTGGCCGTTGGAG
Organism: Kribbia dieselivorans NBRC 106261; assembly: GCF_001552435.1. Taxonomy (GTDB): domain Bacteria; phylum Actinomycetota; class Actinomycetes; order Actinomycetales; family Dermatophilaceae; genus Kribbia; species Kribbia dieselivorans. Next base: position 3,380 of record NZ_BCRE01000060.1, on the reverse strand, counting down.
TCGGTCATCTTCGGGAGGTAGGCCTGCGCCTTCTCCTTGTCCGTGACAGCGAGCACGACGGCGTAGCGCGGCGACGCCCCCTCCGTGCCCGGCACCAAACCGGCGCCGGCCCGGTCGCCGAGCCACTGCTCGACCTCGCTCCAGTCGTTCTTGTGGTCGGAGTTCTTCGACGCCTCCTCGAAGAACCATTTGCGCAGGTCCATGTCCTCACGAAGGCTGTCCGTGTTCGGGAACTTCTTCAGGAACCGGATCGCGTCGACCTTCTGGCTGCTCGACGGATCGAGGTCCACCTTGGCGAACGCGATGGTCGTCGCCGGCATCGCGGCCTCGGGCTGCGCTCCGCCACCGCCGAGGCGGTCGAAGGCGAACACCGTCGCGCCACCGACAAGGGCCAGGGCGGCGGCGCCGGCCACACCCGCGGTCACGATCTTGCCGCGATTGCGTTGCGGCGCTCCGCCGTACGCGCCCGGAGCCTCGACCGCGTACGCCGGCGTTTCGCCCCAGCCCTGGTGGGCCGGTTGGCCGAACGCCGACTGACCGTGAACCGGCTGCTGCTGCTGGCCGTACGCGGGCTGCTGCGGCTGGCCGTAGGCAGGCTGCTGCGGCTGGCCGTAAGCGGGCTGCTGCGGCTGGCTCTGGGCCGGTTGCTGCGGCTGGCCGCCGCCGGTGCCCCAGTAGTCGTCGGATGTCATGTCACATCTCCCCCGTGTCGTGGTGGCAGGCCTAAGGCCCACCCAGCGCCGCATTCCCGACGCCATGTCTGCACAGGACGCTAGTGGTCCGGCGCGATTCCCGCACTGGGGAGCATTACCCATGTGGACGAGTGCCCATAAGGTGTCTCCATGCTCGCCGTCTACGCCTCATCCCAGTCCACGACCGATCCGCTCTCCGGCCTTGTCGTCGGCGATGTGCCCGCCCCGGAGGACCAGCCGGGCTGGGTGCGCGTGCACGTCAAGGCCGCCGCCCTCAACCACCACGACCTCTGGTCACTCAAGGGCGTGGGTCTGCGCGAGGACCAACTCCCGATGATCCTTGGCTGCGACGCCGCGGGCGTGCTCGACGACGGTACCGAGGTCATCGTCCACGCGGTCGTGGCCAGCGAGGGGTGGCAGGGCGACGAGACGCTCGACCCGAAGCGGTCACTCTTCTCCGAACACCACCCCGGCACGCTCGCCGAGCAGGTGCTCGTGCCAGCGCGCAACTGGGTGCGCAAGCCGGCCGACATGCCGTGGGAGACCGCGGCCTGCCTGAGCACCGCCTGGCTGACCGCCTACCGCATGCTCTTCACCAACTCGGGTGTGCAGCCCGGCGGCACAATCCTCGTCCAGGGGGCCGGCGGCGGGGTCGCGACCGCGTTGATCCAGTTGGGCGCCGCGGCCGGGTTCCGCGTCTTCGCCACCTCGCGCGATGCGGAGAAGCGTGAGAAGGCTCTCGCCCTCGGCGCCGAGGCGGTCTTCGAGAGCGGAGCGCGGTTGCCCGAGAAGATGGACGCGGTCATGGAGACCGTCGGCGCGGCCACGTGGTCGCACTCGGTCAAGTCGCTCAAGCCCGGCGGCACCATCGTCATCTCCGGCGCGACCTCCGGCGACAACCCGGACCGCACCGAACTCACGCACGTGTTCTTCAAGCAGTTGCGCATTGTGGGCTCGACCATGGGCAACCGCGACGAGTTGGAGCGCCTGGTCAACCTCGTGCACTCGCTGGGGATCACGCCGGCGATCGACTCGGTGCTCCCGATGGAACGCGCCGCCGAGGGGTTCGCCAAGATCGCCGACGGATCCGCGTTCGGCAAGATCGTCCTGACGACCCCCGGCAGCTGAGCGCGACCCTGCCACTTCCTCACGCGGTTCGAGGTATGACGCGGCGGATTCCCGCCGCGTCATACCTCGAACCGGGAGGGGCGGTCAACTCATCAGCAGCTTCTTCTGCACCTTGCTCATCGCGTTGCGCGGCAGCGCCTCGACGAACCGGATCTCGCGCGGTCGCTTGTGCCACGAGAGGTCCTCGGCGACATGCGCGATCAACGTCTCCGCCAACTCCGGCGACGCGACGCCCGGCGCGGTGACGACGAACGCGACGATGCGCTGCCCGAGATCGTCATCGGGCACCCCGACCACGGCCACCTCGCCGACCTCGGGACGAGCCAACAACGAGGACTCGATCTCGCCGGCACCCACCCGGTACCCACCGGACTTGATGAGGTCGACCGACTCCCGCCCGACGATCCGGTGGAAGCCGCCGCCGTCGACCGCGGCGATGTCCCCGGTGATGAACCATCCGTCGTCGGTCCACGAATCGGCCGTCACCTCGGGGCGGTTGAGATAGCCGGAGAACAGCATGGGGCCTCGCACCTCGAGCCGACCGATGCTTTCTCCGTCGGGCAGGACGGGTGAGCCGTCCTCCGTGCGCAGCCGCGTCTCGACGCCCGCGACGGGCAGACCGACCCAGCCCGGACGACGCTCCCCACCGGCCCGCGTGCTCAGGGTGATCATGGTCTCGCTCATGCCGTACCGCTCGATGGGCGCGTGGCCGGTGAGTTCACGCAGACGGTCGAAGACGGGCACCGGCAGCGCGGCGCTCCCGGAGACGAGCAGCCGGGCCGACGACAACGCCCGCGCCGACGGCTCGTCGGCCACCACGCGGCTCCAGACGGTGGGCACACCGAAGTACATCGTGCCCCCGGCGGCCGCGTACCGCTCCGGCCTCGGCTTGCCGGTGTGGATCACGCGCGACCCCAGATGCAGCGCACCGAGGACGCCGAGGATCAGCCCATGCACGTGGAAGAGCGGCAGCCCGTGGACGACCGTGTCGGCGTCCGTCCAGTCCCACGCCTCCGCGAGCGCCTCGAGGCCCGCCGCGATCGCGCCATGACTGAGCAGCACGCCCTTGGGCGCACCCGTCGTGCCCGAGGTGTAGAGGATCATCGCGACCGCGGCCGGATCCGACTCGACGGCGGGCACCGCGTCGGGCCTGGCGGTCGCGCCGACAGGCGGGACCGGCAGCACCGGCAGGGGCACGTCGTCGCGCGCGTCCCCGACCCAGTGGGTCGAGGCGGAGTCCCGCAGGATGTGTTCGACCTCGGCGTGGCCGGCGTCGGGGGGCACGGGCACGACCGGGACCCCGGCCAGGATGCAACCGACCACCGCCACGACGGTCGACATCGTCGGTGTCGCGCACACGGCGACGGGTCCGTCGCCCGCAATGGTGGCGGCGAAGGACAACCCAGCCGCGCGAAGCTCCGCCCGTGTGCAGGCGACGTCGTCGATGATCACCGCGGCGGGCTCGTCCGGTCGACGGGGCGCGCGCAGATCAAGCAGCAGTTGACTCATGGGTCCATCCTGCCAACCCGCCGAGTGATGGATTCGGGCCGCCTCAGGAGT
>NZ_BCRE01000059.1 GCF_001552435.1 Kribbia dieselivorans NBRC 106261 | reverse complement strand
TCCTGAGGCGGCCCGAATCCATCACTCGGCGGAGGGGTCGTGCGTCAGCCGGCCTGAACGTCCAGCTTCAGCGTCGCCTTGACCTCGGGGTGCAGCCGCACGGTGACCTGAGCCGGGCCAACCGCCTTGATGGGGTTGCCGATCTCGATCTTGCGACGGTCGATGCTGCCGAGGCCCTGGGCCTTGACGGCGTCGGCGATGTCCGCGCTGGAGACCGCACCGAACAGGCGGCCACCGGCACCGGCGTGCGCCTTGATGCGGATCTGCTTCGACTCGAGGTTGCCCTTGATGGACTTGGCCTCTTCGAGCGTGGCAACCGCGCGGATCTCACGACCGCGGGCGATGTCGTCGACCTGCTTCTGACCGCCCTTGGTCCACGGCGTGGCCAGGCCGCGCGGGATCAGGAAGTTGCGGGCGTAGCCGGGCTTGACGTCGCAGACGTCACCGGGGGTACCGAGGTTGGTGACCTCGTGGGTGAGGATGACCTTCATGGTGTGTCTCTCCTGTTCCGGTCGGCTCAGCGGGAGCTGGACGAGTAGGGCAGCAGGGCCATCTCACGGGCGTTCTTCACGGCCGTGGCGATGAGGCGCTGCTCCTGGACGGACACGCCGGTGACCCGACGCGCGCGGATCTTGCCGCGGTCGGAGATGAACTTGCGCAGCAGCGCAGCGTCCTTGTAATCGATGTTCTCGACCTTCGCCGCCTTGAGCGGGTTGGCCTTCTTCTTGGGCTTGCGCAGCACGGGCTTGGCCATCGTGGTGCTCTCCTTCTATCTCGCGAGAGCCCGAGGTTCGCGCCTCGGGATGGGGTTGTTCTGTGATTCGGTCGGCTCACACCGACCGAGGTGGGATCACGGGGATCCGAAATGCCTGACGGAGCGTCGTGGCGCGGGTTGCGCGGTCGATCAGAACGGGGGCTCGTCGTAGGCCGGGGCCTGACCCCAGCCACCGCCGCCACCCTGGCCGCCGCCTTGACCACCTTGGCCGCCGCCTTGACCACCCTGGCCACCTTGACCACCCTGGCCGCCGCCGAAACCGCCGCCGCCGAAGTTGCCGCCACCGGACTGGTCGCCACCGGAGGCCCAGGGGTCGTTCTGCTGACCACCCTGGCCACCGCCGAAGTTGCCGCCGCCTTGACCGCCGCCGAAGCCGCCGCCACCACCGCGCTGGGTCTTGTTGACCTTGGCCGTGGCGTAGCGCAGCGACGGGCCGACCTCGTCGACCTGCATCTCCATGACGGAACGCTTCTGACCGCTCTCCTTGTCCTCCCACGAGCGGGAGACGAGGCGACCGGTGACGATCACGCGGGTACCCCGCTGCAGCGACTCGGCGACGTTCTCCGCCGCGTCACGCCACACCGAGCAGCGCATGAACAGCGTTTCGCCGTCCTTCCACTCGTTGGACTGGCGGTCGAACTGGCGCGGCGTGGACGCCACGGTGAAGTTCGCGACCGCGGCACCCGACGGCGTGAACCGCAGTTCGGGGTCGCCGGTCAGGTTGCCGATGATGGTGATGACGGTGTCGCCGGCCATGTGGTTTCCCCTCGGATCCGTTCGGGTGACTGTGACGGTGTCGGTCAGGCGTTGGTACGCAGGAGCTTGGTGCGGAGCACCTGCTCGTTGAGGCCGAGCTGGCGGTCGAGCTCCTTGGAGGTCGCCGGCTCGCAGGTGAAGGTGGCCACCGCGTAGGTGCCCTCGGCCTTCTTCTTGATCTCGTAGGACAGACGACGACGACCCCAGTGGTCGATGTTGTCGATCGTGCCGCCGTCCTTGGTGATGACGGTGAGGAACTTGTCGAGCGTCTCGGGGACGCTCCGCTCGTCGAGCTCGGGGTCGAAGATGACCATGAGTTCGTACTGACGCATGCTGAAACCCGCCTCCTTCGGTCTGGGCGGTCACGGGATTTCCGTGACAGGAGGGTTGTGCACCTGCCCACGGGCGCGTGCCTGCTGGTCAGGCGGCTCCCGGGGACTACGGCAGTCTAACGGCTGGCTCCGACATGGAGTAATCGCGGCTGTGGACAACGGCCCGGTCGGCGTCCGCCCCACCGGCCTCCGTCTCGGCCCGCCACATGACCACCCCGGCCAGGGCCACCCACATGACGAACCGCGCGACCAACAGCCACGCATACCACTGCCCGGGGATACCGCGCTCCGGAGTGTTCATGCCGGCGATGTAGATCCAGATGATGACGAAGTGCACCGCCTCGACCGCCGCCCAGATGAGGTGGTCGCGCCACGTCACCCCCGCCAGCGCGATCAACGGCAGCACCCACAACGCCGCCTGCACCGGCAGCACCGGGGACAACGCCGCGCCGATGAGCACGATCACGGCCGCGGTCTGCGCAAACGTCGGGGCCTGCTGCGCCCGGGCCGCGAACGCCGCTCCGACCGCGATCGCGACGAGCCAGGCACCGATCGCGGCCAGGCGCACCGCCCACACCGGCAGCGGGGACCCCATCGCGGCCGGCACGAACCAGATCGAGCCGTAGCCGGCCACGCCCGACCACCACTGCGCCCAGCTCGCGGTGAGCAGCGACGGCTGTATCGCCTCGGCGGCCACGACGAGCATGGCCACCAGGGTCACGACGATCCCGATCGCCGCCATCGCATCGACCACCAACCGCCGCCGCACCGCGGAGATGAGCAACGCCACCACGACCGCGATGACGTATTCACGGGTCAGCACGCCCAGGCCCAGCAACACCCCGGTCCACACCCAACTCTGCCGGTGCCACGCGTACATCGCCGCGGCGACGAGGGCGACGGCAAGCGCATCGGAGGACAGCAGTGCGGTGAGCACGATGATCGGGCTCAGGGCCACCTGCGCAGCCAGATCGAGTCGCCCCGGCCGCGTCGCGGCCGTGAGCCACACGGTCGTGAGCAGGAGCACGGTGATGAGGACGATCCAGTAGATGACGAACCAGCGCGTCTGGCTCACGTCGTCGCCGGCGGGCACGAACCCGCCGAGGGTGGCCAGCGCGGCCGCCGTCAGCGGTGGCTGGTCCAGCGGCGCCGATCCGCCCATCCACCCCGGGAGCCCGACCGACAATCCGCCGATCTGGTACTGCGACGGCAGGTCGGAGAAACATTGGCGCCAGAACTGTTCATCGCCGTTCCAGCCATACCGCAGGCAGTGTTGCTGGCGGAGCACCGCGCCCACCAGCGGGAGCGTCGCGAGGACCAGGAGGGCGGGCACCACCCGCGACCACGTGGTCGCCGCCGCCGCGGCGCGCCGCCCGAGC
>NZ_BCRE01000058.1 GCF_001552435.1 Kribbia dieselivorans NBRC 106261 | reverse complement strand
GGTGACGCCCCGCGGCAACGCCTCCACTACTGCTGACCGTTCCCGCTGGTCGGCGACTTCCTGGCCTGCCCAGGTGGCCCACCGTTGTTCGGCCCCTGCGTGGGCAGGCTCGGTTCGGTGGTCGGCGGCTGCGTCGACGGCGGAGGCGTGCTCGTCGACGGCGGCGTGCTCGTCGAGGGCGGCGCGGTGCTGGTCGACGGCGGAGGCGTGCTCGACGACGACGGCGTCTCGGTGGCCGTGAACGTGCTCGTCGACGGCGGCGGCGCGGAACTCGACGGCGGCGGCGCCACGCTCGGCACGACCGGGGTGGACGGCTCCGGCTCCGGCGCTGCCGGTTGGACGTTGCCCGGCGGCGGGAACTCCTTGACGTCGACGCCCTCCATGGCCGTCTTCATGTACGCGATCCAGATGTCCGTGGGGACGGTGCCACCGGTGATCTCACCGACCCCGGGGATGTTGTTCATCTGGTTCTTCAGGTTCGGCTTGCCGTTCGGCAGGGTCATCGAGCCGTCGCCCTTGTACACCGCCACGGCAGTGGCCAGCTGCGGCGCAAACCCGTCGAACCACGCGGCGTAGTTGTCATCGGTGGTGCCGGTCTTGCCCGCCACCGGCCGGTTCAGACCGGAGTTCGCGATCTTCCCGGCGGTGCCGGTGATCGTCACTCCGCGCATGGCCTCGATCGCGTCACGGGCCACGGCCTCGTCGAACTTGCGGCGCGGGTCGGGCTGGGCCTCGTACGAGAACTTCGACCCGCCGACGCCCTCGGCCGAGGCGATGTAGTACGGCTCGACCCGCATGCCGTCGGCCGCGATCGTCGCATAGGCGTTGGCCATGTCGATGACCCGCACGCTGTCGGTGCCGAACACGTTCGAGCCGTTCGTGATGAGCTCGGCGCCGCCGGTGGGCTTGACGCCGGCGTTCTCGGCCGCCTTGGCGGTGTTCTTCGGACCGACGTCGAGGTTGAGCTTGGCGTAGCAGGTGTTGCACGAGGTCGCCGTCGCCTGCATGAGGTTCAGCGAACCGTACTGGCTGTTGCCGTAGTTCGAGATCATCCCCGACGGGTTGTTCTTCGAGGCGAACTCCTTGAAGTACTGCGGGCTGTAGCCCGGCAGTGTCGTCGACAGCGGCATGTGCTTGTCGAGGGCGGCGAGCAATGTGAAGACCTTGAACGTCGATCCGGCCTGCATGGCATCGTCGGTGGCCGTGGACTGGTAACGCGCCCCCTTGTCCGAGCCGTACTTCGCTCCGCCGTACATCGCCCGCACCGCCCCGTCACCGGGCTGGATCGAGGCCAACCCGACCCGCAGCTTCTGCCCGGCCGGCAGTTTCTCCTTCACCGCCGCGACGGCCGCGTCCTGGGCCTTCTTGTCGATGGTGGTGACGATCTTCAGGCCACCGCGGTCGATGTCCTGGTCGCTCAGACCCAGCTTCTCGCGCATCTCGCGGCGGACCTCGGCGGTGATGAAGCCGATGCTGTTCGTGCGACCCGTCGTCGTCTTCGGCGGCAACACCTTCGGGAACTTCGCCTCCTGGCGCTGCTTCTGGGTGATCCAGCCGCTCTCGCGCATGCCGTCCATGACGTACTTCCAGCGTTCCTTGGCGCGCTGCTCGTTGGCCTTGCTGATGGCCGGGTCGTACAGCGACGGCCCCTGGATCGTGGCCGCGAGGAACGCTCCTTCGCTGACCGTGAGCTTCTCCACATCCTTGCCGAAGTAGGCCTGCGAGGCGGTTTGGATCCCGCCGGCGCCGCGGCCGAAGTAGATCGTGTTGAGGTAGTCGCGCAGGATCTCGTCCTTGCTCAACTGTCGGTCGATCTTGATGGAGATGAGAATCTCGCGGATCTTGCGCTCGTACGTCTGATCCTGGGTGAGGAAGTAGTTCTTGACGTACTGCTGCGTGATCGTCGATCCGCCCTGGGTCTGCCCCCCGCTCAACCCGACCCAGACCGACCGGGCGATGCCCTTGGGCGAGATGCCGTTGTTCTCGTAGAACTGCCGGTCCTCGGCGGCGAGGAAGGCCTTCTGCACGTGGTCGGGGATCTGGTTGATCTCGACGTTCTGCCGGTTGACCTTGGCGATGCGGTCCATCTCGGTCTTGCCGTCGGAGTAGTAGAGGATCGAGGCCTGCTGGACGGCCGAGTCGTTGGGTGCCGGCACGTCGGTCATGGCGTAGGCGATGCCGATGGCGGCGAGCCCGGCGACGAAGAGCGCGGCGAGTGCGATGAGAATGCGCGTCAGCCAGGTGCGGCGACTCGAGCGCGCGCCGGCACCACCAGCGGAGCCTCGGGCGCCCCCTCGTCCACGGGTGGAGCGGCTGGCCGCAGCGCGGATCTCAGCCCGCGTCCTCGGTTCGTTTCCCATGCCTTGCCTTCGTTCGTCCTACGGCAGCGATCGGGTCTGCCGGGGGTCAGTATGACCCGACGCGCTGGGTGGTCCTGGTCAGATTGGCCAGTCGAGGGTCGTCGAGAGGTCGAGGTCGGGGACGGTGATCGTCACCGTGGTGAACCGTTCGGGGTCGATCCGGTACTCCGCGACGGCCCGGTTCGGCACGCTCGGGTCGAGGGTGAACGTGTGGGTCACCGGGCCCTCGGCGCCGCCGCTGGCGGTGATGGTGACGCTGTGGTCACCAGCCGGAGCGTCGTTGAGACGGACCTCGAGGACCGGCGTCAGTTTGGAGGGTTCGGAGAACGGCAGACCGTTGCCCCGCCGGGACGGCTCGAGCCGCGTCGCCATCAGGGTCCCCGCCGGCGTGGTGGGGCTGGTCGTCGTGCTCGTGGTGGTGCTCGTGCTCGTCGTCGAGGTGGTCGTGGACGTGGTGCTCGTCGTCGTGGTGCTGGTCGTCGTCGTGGTGCTGGTCGTCGACGTCGTCGTGCTTGAGGTCGTCGTCGTGCTGCTCGTGCTCGTCGGCGCGGGCGTGGTGCTCGTCGTGGACGGCGGTACCGGCGTTGGGGTCACCGGCGGGGGCGGCAGCACCGGCGGAGCCGTCACCGGCGGCGGCGCGACGATGGAGGGCCTGACCGGCGGCGGCGTGACCGGCGGTGGAGTGACCGGAGAAGACGTGACCGGCACCACGACCGGGGCGGGGATCGCCGGCAGATCGGTCGGCTTCGGGGCGACCGGCTGCGTCGTCCGCGGCTGGGTCGCGCGCGGCGTCGTCGAACTCGACGGTGACGGCGCGGCCGTCGGGGTCGGGCTCGAACTGACGACCGGTGACGGACCCGCCTCGGTGGAGGGTCCCGTGAGGTTCTGGTAGGCGAT
>NZ_BCRE01000057.1 GCF_001552435.1 Kribbia dieselivorans NBRC 106261 | reverse complement strand
ATCGCCATGACGGCGTACCCGTCGGCAAGCAGTCGCGCGACCGTCGCGGCCCCGATGCCGCGCGCCGCGCCGGTGACCAGGGCGACCCTCATCGACGCTCCGACCCGACCGACCCCACCAGCCCGGCCTCGACGCGCGCGACCATGGCGGCCATGACCTCGGCCCCATGGGCCGCGCTCGCGCCGGTCGGATCGCCGAGCACCCCGTTGGGCGTGACCGCGGCCATCCCGTGGGCCATGAGCGTCGGCAGGATCTCGGTCAGCGGAGCGGTGTTGCCCGCCTCGGCGCGATCGAGGCGCACGGACTCCGGGCGCAGGTGCAACAGGAGCGACGTCTCGGTCAGACCGGCGTGGAGGTCGACCAACTCGGTCTCGCACGGCAGCCACGCGACGTCATGCCCCTCGCCGACCATCTGCTCGACGGCCGGGCGCAGCGCCGTGAGATTGCCGCCGTGCGCGTTGACGTAGACCACGCGGGTCGCCCACGTGCGCAACGAGCGGGTGAGTTCGACGATGACGGAGCGCAGCACGTCGCTCCCGATCGAACACGTGCCGGGGAACATCTGGTGCTCACCGCTGGCCCCGTACACCACCGGCGGCGCGACCCACGTGCCCGGGAGCCGCGCGGCCACGGTCTCGCACACCGCCTGCGCGATGACGGTGTCGGTGTCCAGCGGCAGGTGCGGCCCGTGTTGCTCGATGGAACCGACCGGCACCAGCACAAGGCCGGCACCGGTCGACTCCGGCGAGGTCGACTCGGCGAGGTTCACCCGACGAGTGTCTCCGTCATCCCGACCCGGCTGGGGTCGCCGAGGGGCAGGTGGAACCCGTCGGGGATGACGAACTGGTCCTCCGAGAGCTCGTCGATCGACGACAACCCCATGCCAAGCAGCGCCGAGTCGATGCCGCTGCGCAGGATGTCGAGGACGTTGCCGACCCCGGTCTCGCCGTTGGCCGCCAGACCCCACAGGTACGCGCGGCCGATCATCACCGCACGCGCCCCGAGGGCGAGGGCCTTGACGACGTCGGAGCCCCGCCGGATACCGCCGTCCAGGACGACCTCGACCTGGTCACCGACCCGGTCGGCGATCGGCTTGAGCACCCGGATCGTCGCCGGCGTGCCGTCGAGGTTGTTGCCGCCGTGGTTGGACACCGAGATGGCGTCGACGCCGCAGTCGACCGCGCGCAGGGCGTCGTCGATGCGGCAGATGCCCTTGAGCATGAACGGTTTGCCACCGCTGATGGACTTCCACTGCGTGACCATCCACGTGACGTCGTCCCAGGACGGCGGCGGGGTGGTCATCCACTCGTAATAGGCGCCGAAGAACGTCGGCGCGGCGCCGCCGTTCGGCGGGGCGAGGTTCGGGGCGGTGAGGTCGGGGATGTGCCCGGCACGACCGAACGCCCACAGCCACGCCGGCTTGGTGATGACCTTGGGCGCCAGGCGAATCTGCGCCTTGAGGTCGATCTTCTCGGGGATCTCCGGGGACCCCCAGTCGCGGCCCATCGAGAACGACCAGTCGAGGGTGGCGATGAGGGCCTTGGCGCCGGCGTTGTGGGCGCGCTGCATGCGTTGGATCATGACGTCGCGGTCGCCGGTCCAGTACATCTGGAAGAACGTCGTGTCGTGGACCGCGCAGACCTCCTCGACCGACTTCGAGGCGAAGTTCGACAGGCCCATGATCGTGCCGCGCGAGGCCGCAGCCCGCGCGACGGCCACCTCACCGTCGGGGTGCACCGCCTGCACGCCGGTCGGGCTGATGAGCACCGGCAGCGACACCTCGTGACCGAGCACGGTGCGCGACATCGACCGCTGCGCCTGATGACCGGCCACGTGCGGGGCGAACCCGATCTGTGCAAAGGCGCTCTGGTTGCCGTCCATCGTCGTGCCGCGCTCCGAGCCGGCCACGAGCGCGGCGTACAGCGGCTCGGGCAGGCGCTTCTTCGCACGCTGCTGGGCGATCGCGACGGATTCGAACCACGGGTTCTGCTTCCACGGGTTCTCCAGCCAGGCTGGTTTGGTGACCATGCGGGGGCCTTTCAGGGCTGAGACGGCACGAAGCCGGCCAGGGGGCTCTCGGCGCAGGCCGAGACGGGCGGGGCGGATGGCCGTGAGGTCGCCAGGGTGAGCATCACCGGTTGGCGGCGGGTCGGGTTCGCCTTGGAGTGGTCCTGCGACGGGGCGGGAGGCTGACGCTCACCGGCGAGGGCGTCGGCGGCATACCCCTGGACGCACTCGGGGTCGGGGCCGTCGAGCGGCAGGCCGGTGAAGAACTTCGCCGCCATGCACCCACCGCGGCAGGAGTCGTAGAACGAGCACGTCGAGCACGCTCCTCCGGTCTGCGGGGAGCGCAGGTCGGCGAAGAGGTCGGAGGTCTGCCAGACCCGCTGGAAGCCACCGTCGGTGAGCACGTTGCCGGCCAGGAAGTTGTCGTGGATGGCGAACGGGCAGGCGTACACGTCACCGACCGGGTCGATCAGGCACACCACGCGACCGGCGCCGCACAGGTTGAGGCCCGGCAACGATTCTCCGAACGCCGCGAGGTGGAAGAACGAGTCGCCGGTGAGCACGCGATCCCCGTGGGCCATGAGCCAGTCGTAGAGCACGCGCTGCTGCTCGGGCCGGGGGTGCAACTCGTCCCAGACGTCCGCGCCGCGCCCGGAGGGGCGAAGACGCGTCAGGCGCAACGTCGCTCCGTATCGGTCGGCGATGGCCTTGAACTCGTCGAGCTGGTCGATGTTGTGGCGGGTGCACACGACCGAGATCTTGGCGTCCTTGAATCCGGCGGCCTGCAGGTTCTCCAGGGCCCGGATCGCGGTGTCGAACGATCCGGGGCCGCGCACGTAGTCGTTGACCTCGGCCGTCGCGCCGTCGAGCGAGATCTGCACGTCGATGTAGTCGCTGGCGGCGAGGAAGGCCGCGCGATCAGGGGTGATGCGCACGCCGTTGGTGGAGAACTTGACGCCCACGTGGTGCGCGGTGGCGTACTCGAGCAGCTCCCAGAAGTCGGGGCGGATCGTCGGTTCACCGCCGCCGATGTTGACGTAGAAGACCTGCATGCGCTCGAGCTCGTCGATGACGGCCTTGCACTGCTCGGTGGTCAGCTCGCGAGGGTCACGCCGACCCGAACTGGACAGGCAGTGGGCGCACTCGAGGTTGCAGGCGTAGGTCAGTTCCCAGGTCAGGCAGATCGGGGCGTCGAGTCCGAACTCGAACTGCTCCACGAGGGTGCCGGTCTGCGGTCGGGTGGGGGTTTGCGTCATTGGTCCTCTCCTCCCGGGTCGGTGGTGCGGGTCAGGGGTGATCGGGCGCGGTCGCGTCGGCGCGTCGCGCGATCATGTCGCCGGCGGCGAGTTCGTGCAGGGCCGCCACGAACGCCGGGTGGCGCTGCTCGGCCACTCCCGCAGCCTGCAGCGCCGCCCGGACGGTCGGCTGCTCGCCGAGGGCGCGGACCGCCGCCACCAACTCCGGTCGCTTGAGGAAGGTCAGCTTGCGGTTGCCGAAGTGGTACGCGAGCGCACCGAACGGTTCCGGTCGCAGCGCCACGGAGGGGGACAGGGCCCACGCCTCGTCGAGCATGCCGTCCATGGTGATGCTCAGTAGACGCCGCACATGCCGTCGATGGAGACCTCTTCGATCAGGTCCTCGGTGACGGCCTCGGGGGCGAGGTTCTCGGCGGTGGCCTCTTCGACGGCAGCCTGCTGTTCGGGCGCAATGGTCATGACTACTCCTCCTTGAGTGGTCGCACCGAGGGGTCGGCGCGGGCGTGGAGCACACGTTATGGCACGCAGGGTCAAAAGGGAAGGGGCTATCGTCGGCGACGTGAACGCGACCTCCTACTTCCTGCCGAACGACGAGCCCGCCGACGCCACCACCCACACCACCGATGCGGAGCTTCGTGTCGTGGCCACCCGCGCCACCGCCAGCCCGTGGTCGGCGGCGACGCAGCACGGCGGTCCGCCGGCGGCGCTCCTCACCCACCTGCTCGAGCAGCAGGCCCTGCCCGAGGGGCAGACGATCGCGCGCATCTCCTTCGACCTCCTCGGGCCGGTGCCGCTCGGGCCACTGTCGGCGCGGGCCTCGGTCCTGCGCCCGGGTCGCTCGGTCCAGCTTCTCGAGGCCACCCTGCGTGACGAGTCCTCCGGTCGTGACGTGCTCGTCGCGCGCGCGTGGTGCGCTCCCGATTTCAGCGGCGGGCCGACACTCGGCCTGCCCG
>NZ_BCRE01000056.1 GCF_001552435.1 Kribbia dieselivorans NBRC 106261 | reverse complement strand
ACTCGGCCTGCCCGCCGAGGCGGCCGGCGCGGCCCCGTCGGCGCCCGGCGCGGGTGAGATTCACGACGCTCCGCCGGCCTGGGGACGGGGGTACATGGACTCGGTCGACTGGCGCTGGCTCACGGGCTCGATCCGGGAGCTCGGCCCGGCCGTGTGCTGGGTGCGCCCCCGTCCGGAGTTGCTCCCCGGTGTGCCGCTCTCGCCGCGCGCGCGACTCATGACCGCCGTCGACTCGTCCTCGGGGGTCAGCGCCGCGCTCGACATCGCGCACTGGGACTTCCTCAACACCGATCTGACCGTGCACCTCCTGCGCGAACCCGTGGGCGAGTGGATCTGCCTCGACGCGCAGACCTCGGTCGCCGGCGGAGCCGTGGGGGTCGCCTCGGCGCGGATCTTCGACGAGCACGGTCTGGTCGCGACCACAGCGCAGTCCCTGCTCATCAACCAGCGCGAGTCGGAGCGCCGTCACTGAGCCGAACCGCGGTTGGTACGTTCGACGGGTGAGACCGTCCCCGAGTGGCAGGCCCCCGGCCACCAGCCACGCCGCCATCGAGGAGGCGGCGTTCGCCCTCTTCGAGGAGAAGGGGTTCGACGCGACGACGTTGGACGACATCGCGCAGTCGGTCGGGGTGGGGCGGCGAACCCTGTTTCGCTATTACCCGTCGAAGAACGACATCCTCTGGGGGCAGTTCGACGCCGGCTTGGCGGGATTCGAGGACCATCTGGCCGCCGCGCCGGCCGATGCCGACGTCGGCACGGCGATCCGTGATGCCGTCGTCGCGTTCAACTCGTACCCGCCCCAGGTGCAGGCGGCGCACCGCCGGCGGATCCGGCTGCTGCTCGAGACTCCGGCGCTGCTCGGCCATTCGGAGCTCCGCTACACCGCGTGGCGTGACGTGATCGCCCGGTTCGTCGCGGCGCGACTGCAGGTCGAGGTGCGCTCGCAGGTCGCGACCGTCGCCGGGCGGGTCGCGTTGGCGTTGGCGATCTCGGCGTACGAGGTGTGGCTGGCCGATGAGAGCGCGGTCCTGACCGAGGTCATCGGCGCGTGTTTTGACGAGAGCGCGCGGTTGTTCGCAGGCCTTCGGGTTTGACCACCCAAATCGAAACTGCCTAGTTTTACGGTCATTCGACATCAGGATCAGGCGGACTCAGTCGTTCGCCGCAACGCCCATGGAGGCACACCCATGACCACCACGCCGGACCAGGCCCAGATCACCACCGACGAGCCCGCCGCGCTGGCCACGATCGAGGACGGCATCGGGATCATCACGCTCAACCGACCGAAGGCCATGAACGCGGTCAACGCCGCGCTGTCCACGGCGGTCGGCTCGGCCCTGGCGGCGTTCGACGCCGACCCCGAGGTGCGCGCCATCATCGTCACCGGCAGCGGACGCGCGTTCTGCGCCGGCGCCGACCTCAAGGAGATCGGCGCGGGTCGTGACGTGGGCGCCGCCGGCCACCCGGAGTGGGGCTTCGCCGGTCTGGTCAATCACGCCGTGCGCACCCCCGTGATCGCCGCGGTGAACGGCATCGCGCTGGGCGGCGGGTCGGAGATCGTGCTCGCCTGCGACCTGGTCGTCCTCGCCGACACCGCCTCGCTCGGCCTGCCCGAGGTCAAGCGCGGGCTCATCGCGGCCGCGGGCGGGGTCATCCGGCTCCCCCGCCAGATGCCGCAGAAGGTGGCCATGGAGTACGCACTGACCGGCGATCCGATCCCGGCGGCGGAGGCGTTGCGCTGGGGTTTGGCGACCTCTTTGGCTCCGGTCGAGGACGTGCTCGACGCCGCGAAGGCCTTGGCCCGACGGATCACCGTGAACGCACCTCTCGCGGTCGCCGCGAGCAAGGCGATCGTGCGCGCCGCCAGCGACGAGGGCAGCCCGTACGACGAGAGCGTGTGGGCCCTGTCGCGTTCGCTGCAGGCCGAGGTGTTCGCCAGCGAGGACGCCAAGGAGGGCCCGAAGGCGTTCGCGGAGAAGCGTCAGCCCGTCTGGACCGGTCGCTGACCCGGGCGCGTCAGAGGTCCCGGTACTCCACGGCCGCCAAGGCGATCCGCTCGTAGTCGCGCGCGGTCTCCTCGGCGGTCCGTGGCCCGTCCGGGCGGAACCAGCCGGTGATCCCCTGGGTCATCGACAGGATGGCGCGCACGCAGTTGCGCGCAGCGGGTGTCGCAAACAAGCCCTGCGCCACACCGTCCTCGACGATCTCGTGCAGGCGCGACTCGATGGAGTCTCGATGCGCGGCGTAGCGCGCGAGATTCTCCTCGGTGAGCGAACGGCGCTCCGAATCGAGGATCGCGAGATCGCGGTGGTGGGCGGAGTAGAGCGCCACCGCCTTGACCAGCGCCTGCAGGCGGCTGACGGGGTCCGTGCCGGCCGCCGCCAGGGCGCGTTCGACGTAGGAGATGGCCAGCGCCACACTGCTGTCGAGGAGGGCGACGAGCATGGCCTGCTTGTTCTCGTAGTGGTAGTACAGCGCCGGCACGGTCACGCCCACCTCACGGGCGATCATCCGCACGCTGGTGGCGTGATACCCATGCAGGGCGATGTGGTGCAGGGCCGCCGTCAGGATCGGGTCCAGCTGGGCCGCCTCCGGCTCGAGCGTCCCGGCCATCGCCACCGGCGCCTGCGCGGTGTCCGCTTCGCCGGCCGCTGTGGGCACCGAGTCGGTACGCGTGTCGTTCGTCATGGTCGGGACTCTCTGAGGTGGGGACTTCGGGACAGTGCTTTACTACTGACTTAGCGATCGATAATCTCATGTGAGCACCCTGCTCACAATCATCTGAAGGGAATCATCTGCCATGGAGATCACCGGCCTCACCGCTCTCGTCACCGGAGGCGCCTCCGGTCTGGGCCTCGCCACCGTTCGTCGTCTGGCCGCCGACGGCGCCCGCGTCGTCGCCATCGACCTGCCGTCGGCCGACACCACCGCCCTGAAGGAGATCGGCGAGTCCGTCGAGTTCGTCGGCGCCGACGTCACCGACGAGGTCGCGGTGCAGGCCGCCGTCGACCAGGCCAACAACGCCGGGAAGCTCTCCGTCGTCGTCAACTGCGCCGGCATCGGCAACGGCATCAAGACGACCGGCAAGAACGGCGCGTTCCCCCTGGACGCCTTCACCAAGATCATCCAGGTCAACCTCATCGGCACCTTCAACGTCATCCGCCTCGCCGCGACCGCGATGGCCGCCAACCAGGTCGACGGTGAGGAGCGCGGTGTCATCGTCAACACCGCCTCCGTCGCGGCGTTCGAGGGCCAGATCGGCCAGGCCGCGTACTCGGCCTCCAAGGGCGGCGTCGTCGGCATGACCCTGCCGATCGCCCGCGACCTGGCGAGCCTGCACATCCGCGTCGTGACCATTGCTCCGGGCCTGTTCCTCACCCCGCTGCTGGGTTCGCTGCCGGAGGACGTGCAGACCTCCCTCGGCAAGCAGGTGCCGCACCCGAGCCGCCTGGGCCAGCCGTCCGAGTACGCGGACCTCGTGGCCGCAATCGTCGGCAACCCGATGCTCAACGGCGAGGTCATCCGCCTCGACGGCGCCATCCGCATGGCCCCCCGCTGACCCCTCCACCTCCACCCTTTCATTGACCAGAAAGAGCTGATCATGACCAACGCTGTCATCGTGGACATCGTCCGCACCGCCTCCGGCAAGGGCAAGCCCGGTGGCGCGCTCTCCGGCGTGCACCCGGCCACCCTCCTGGCCACCACCCTCACCGCGCTCGTGCAGCGCACCGGCGTCGACCCGGCCCTGATCGACGACGTCGTCGCCGGCTGTGTCGCCCAGGTCAAGGACCAGGCCCTCAACATCGCGCGCACCTCCGCGCTCGTCGCCGGCTTCCCCGTCTCGGTTCCGGGCACCTCCCTGGACCGCCAGTGCGGTTCGAGCCAGCAGGCGCTGCACTTCGCCGCCCAGGGTGTCATGGCCGGCGCCTACGACATCGCGATCGCCTGTGGTGTCGAGTCGATGAGCCGCGTGCCGATGGGCTCGTCGAACGCCGGCGGCGACCCGCACGGCCCGCTCGCCGAGCGCTTCCCGAGCCTGCCGCACCAGGGCATCGGAGCCGAGCTCATCGCCTCGCGCTGGGGCTTCTCGCGTGAGGAGCTCGACGAGTTCTCCGCCACGTCCCACGAGCGTGCGGCGAAGGCTGCGGCCAACGGCGAGTTCGACAACGAGATCGTCCCGGTCGACCTCGGCGAGGGCAACACCCACACCGTCGACGAGACCGTGCGCGCCTCCACCACGGCGGAGGGTCTGGCCGGCCTGCCCTCGGCCTTCCAGAACGACACGTTCGCGCAGCGCTACCCGGAGATCAACTGGGTCATCACGCCGGGCAACTCCTCGCCGCTGACCGACGGGGCTTCCGCCGCGCTGATCATGAGCGAGGAGAAGGCTGCCGCCCTGGGCCTGACCCCGCGGGCGCGCGTCCACTCCTTCGCGGTGGCCGGTTCCGACCCGGAGATCATGCTGACCGGCCCGATCCCGGCGACGCACAAGATCCTCGAGCGCTCCGGCCTGTCGATCGAGGACATCGACGCGTACGAGGTCAACGAGGCGTTCGCCCCGGTGCCGCTGGCCTGGGCCAAGGAATTCAACGCCGACCTGGCCAAGCTCAACCCGCGCGGCGGTGCCATCGCCCTGGGTCACCCGCTCGGTGGCTCCGGCACGCGCCTGATGGCCACGATGGTCAACTACCTCGAGGCCACCGGCGGTCGCTACGGCCTCCAGACGATGTGCGAGGGCGGCGGCATGGCCAACGCCACCATCATCGAGCGCCTCTGACGCCAGTCCCCTCCCCCCGTTGAGTGATGGATGCGCGTGGGCTATCGACCCCGATAGCGCACGCGCATCCATCACTCGACGGGCACGTGCATGACCACCTGACTCAACGCACCTGACTCGCGACCCACCTGACTCAACGCACCTGACTCAACGCACCTGACTCAACGAGGAGCCGGCATGACGACCACTGAGCACCCCCACACCCGACCGACCTGGGTGGACCAGGTCGCCAAGCACGCGCGTTACCAACCCGACGCCCCGGCGTTCCGCTTCAAGGGCGCGACGACGACGTGG
The DNA here is from genome assembly GCF_001552435.1 of Kribbia dieselivorans NBRC 106261. Classification (GTDB taxonomy): domain Bacteria; phylum Actinomycetota; class Actinomycetes; order Actinomycetales; family Dermatophilaceae; genus Kribbia; species Kribbia dieselivorans. Next base: position 3,402 of record NZ_BCRE01000056.1, on the reverse strand, counting down.
GCGCAGGCTCATGACCGCATCCGCCGAGTGGCCACCGCCCTGGCCGACGCCGGCGTGAGCGCGGGTGACCGCGTCCTGCTCCTGACGACGAACCGCCCCGAGTTCCTCGAGACCGTCGTCGCGACGAATCTCCTCGGCGCCATCGCCGTGCCGGTGAACTTCCGGTTGGCGCCCACGGAGGTGCAGTTCCTCGTCGGGGACTGCGACCCCACCGCCCTCGTGGTCGAAGAGGCCCTGGCCCCACTCGTCTCCGATCTGTTGGCCGACGAGACCACTGCGCGCCCGTGCTTCGTCGTCGGCGACCCGACCGCGGCGAGCCCGAACGCGACCGCCTACGAGACGGCCGCCACCGCCCCCGACCTGCACCCCGGCGGCCCGGCCCAGACCGACCTCAACACGTGTGCCCTGATCATGTACACGTCGGGCACGACCGGTCGACCCAAGGGCGCGATGCTCTCGTACGAGAACCTGTTGGCCCAAACCGTCACGCTCGTGCAGGCGTTCCGGCTGTTCGGTGACGATGAGATCGCCGCCGTGACCGCTCCCCTGTTCCACATCGGCGCCCTCGGAGCGGCGCTGCCGAACCTCATCCTCGGCTACACCTCGGTCATCACGCCGACCGGAGCGTTCGACCCGGAGGTCTTCCTCGACCTCATCGAGACCGAGCGCGTGACCAACGCCTTCCTCGTGCCCACGCAGTGGCAGATGGTTGCGGCGAGCCCGACGATCGCCAATCGCGACCTCAACCTGCGTTGCATCGCGTGGGGTGCGGCGCCGGCGACCCCGGCCATCCTGCGGGCCATGAACGAGGCCTTCCCGGGGGTGATGAACGTCTGCACCTTCGGCCAGACGGAGATGTCGCCGGTCACGACGATCCTGTCCGGCGAGCACGCCGTGGACAAGATCGGCTCGATCGGCCGGCCCGTCACGATGGTCGACGTCCGCGTGGTCGACGCGAACCTGGACGACGTCGCCCAGGGTGAGGTCGGCGAGATCATCTACCGCGGACCGCAGACGATGCTCGGCTACTGGGGTCTGCCCGAGCAGACGGCCGAGGCGTTCCGCGGCGGTTGGTTCCACTCCGGCGACCTCGTGCGCGTCGACGAGGACGGCTTCTACTACGTCGTCGACCGCCTCAAGGACATGATCATCTCCGGTGGCGAGAACATCTACTGCGCCGAGGTGGAGAGCGTCATCGCCGATCACCCGAAGGTGCTCGAGGTCGCCATCGTCGGAGCGCCGCACGACAAGTGGGGCGAGACGCCGATCGCCATGGTCGTGCCGCGCGACGCCAACGACGCTCCGACCAGCGAGGAGATCATCGCCTTCGCCGGTGAGCGCCTCGCGTCGTACAAGAAGCCGACGCAGGTGATGATCCTGAACGCCCTGCCGCGCAATGCCTCCGGCAAGGTGCTCAAGGCCCCGCTGCGCGAGCAGGCCCGCGAGACGGTCGACGCCTGACGCCCCCTCGCCCAGGGATGGATGCGCGTGGGCTATCGAGGTCGATAGCGCACGCGCATCCATCACTCCATCGGGGTGAAGTACGGATCGGTGATCTCCCGCAGCATCTCCAACGCCTCCCGCAGTTGCTTCATGCGCCGCGGTCCGAGGTGGGCGCTCCAGTCGGCCTCGATCTCGGCCTCCTGACGGCGCGCGTGCTCGATCGCCTCGAGCGTGCGCGCCGTCGGGCGGATCAGGGTCGCCCGCCCGTCGTCGAGGTCCGGGATCCGTTCGGCGTACCCCGCGCGCTCCAGCTTGGCGAGCAGCGCCGTGGCCGTCTGCTTCGACACCTGGGCCCGCGCGGCCAGGACTCCGATGCGAGTGCCCTCGACGTCGATGCCGGCCATGAGCCGCCCCTGGGCCAGCGTCACGTCGTCGAACCCCGCGGCCCGCAACGCCTCGACGATCCGGTCCTCGGCCGATCGCGCGGCAATCTGCATGAGGAGCGCCGTGGGGAGCCGCGGTGCCATGTCACACCCCTTGAATTAGTACGACTGCAGGACTATTTTTAGTCCTACGGATGAACTACTTCTCACCGTACCAAGGAGGGTGACGATGACGACACACATCCCGGTCGTCGACATCTGGTTCGATCCGGTCTGCCCGTACTCCTGGATCACCACGCGGTGGCTGCTCGAGGTGCGGGCGCGTCGCCCCATCGACCTGCGGTGGCATGTGATGAGCCTGGCGCTCAGCCACGAGAACGATCCCGACGACGACGCGCATGCGCACTATCTCCGGCAGGTCGGTGGGGTGGCCCGCGTGGCCTCGGCCGCGGCCGAGCAGGCCGGCGCCGAGGTTCTCGATGGCCTCTACACCGCCTACGGCACCCGGACCTTCCACACGTGGGGTCGCCCCGACCCGCAGGAGTGCCGAGCCGCGATGGTCGAGGCGCTCGCGGAAACCGGTCTCCCCGAGCACCTCATCGGGGCGTTCGACGATCCGGTCGACGACCCCGCGCTCCGTCTGAGCCATCAGCGCGCCGTCTCATCGGTCGGCGCCGAGGCAGCCGGCACGCCCATCATCCACCTCGACGGCGCCGCGTTCTTCGGCCCGGTGCTCAACTCCCTCCCACACGGCGAGGAGGCCGTGCGGATCTTCGAGGGCGTCAGGCTGTTGGCCGGCTTCCCCGATTTCTTCGAACTCAAGCGCACGCGGGAGCACCCACCGGTGGTCACCGCAGGAGGAACATCATGATGGACGACGACGCCTCTGGGCCGCGATCGACGACCAACGCCGGCGCACCGTCGACATGCTCTCCCGCCTCGACCCGACGCAGTGGCAGCACGCCTCGCTCTGCGACGGGTGGACCGTGCGGGACGTCGCGGCGCATCTGACGCTGCAGCAGCAACGCGTGCGCGACGTGGTCGGCTTCATGGTGCGTCACCCGTCGCTGCTGCGCAGTGCGGACCTCAACCGGACGATTCACGACTCCGCGGTGCGGCAAGCCGCGTTGCCGACGAAGGAGATCGTCGCCCGCATCCGCGCCGGCATCGGCTCGCGGCGCCACAACGCGTTCGTCACCTCGCGCGAGACCCTGACCGACATCCTCGTGCACGGTCAGGACATCGCCATCCCGCTCGGGCTGGACCTGGACATGCCGGTCGTCGCGACGGCAGAAGCGGCGAGTCGGGTCTGGGCGATACGCGGGACCCGGCTGGACGCGGTGTTCCGCAATCGGCCCATGGCCGGGTACCGCCTCACCGCCACCGACACGAACTGGAGCGTCGATGGGGGCCTTGGCCCGGAGGGGACCCCGGCGGTCGAGATCACCGGCCCCATCGGCGCGCTGCTGCTCCTGCTGACCGGGCGCGACGCGCGGGTGGGTGAATTGACCGGACCCGGCGTCACGACGCTCCGACCATCGGTGACCCACCGCCCCTGACCACCGGCCGCGCCCTA
>NZ_BCRE01000055.1 GCF_001552435.1 Kribbia dieselivorans NBRC 106261 | reverse complement strand
GCTGAGGTGACATGCAGCCCCTGACCACACCGCGGCTCGTCCTGCGCGATTTCTCGCCGAACGACGCTCCGGCTGTGCTTGAAATTCACCAACACCCCGATCTGGCGCGATTCATGCCGCACGCGGCGCTCACCGATCTCGACGGAGCGCGGACGCGCATCGACGAATTTCGCGTCGAGGAGCCGCCGGGGCTGGGGTGGTGGTGCGTCGCCCTCCGCGACGGCCCGGTGATCGGAGCGGTGTTGCTCAAGGACATTCCCGGGTCCGGCGGCCGGCCGAACGACGACGTCCAGATCGGCTGGCGCCAGGGCGCGCGCCACACCGGCCACGGGTACATGACCGAGGCCGCCCGGGCCGTGCTCCGCCACGGATTCGATGACCTGGGCCTCGAGCGCATCATCGCCGTCGTCGACCTGGAGAATCACCCATCACAACGGATCTGCGCACGGCTGGGGATGACTCCTCTCGGGCACACGTGCGCGTATTACGACGAGGAACTCGAGCTCTTCGAGATGTCGCGACCGAAGTCCGCCTCACGCCCCTCCAACCCGTGACGCGCGACGAACAGCAGAAGGGCCCCTGACCAGCGTTTTCGCTGGTCAGGGGCCCTTCACAATTGGTGGCAGGTGCAGGATTCGAACCTGCGTAGCGTTACCGCGACGGATTTACAGTCCGTTTCCATTGGCCACTCGGACAACCTGCCATGCGCCGACCACATGCGAACGGCGCGCGAGCCACCATAGCAAGCCGCACGCCGATCCCGGAAATCGCCCTCGCCCGGTACCGTACGGCAAAACACCATCCCCGTACCGAGGAGATCCGTCGTGGCAGACAGTTCGTTCGACATCGTCAGCAAGGTCGACCGCCAGGAGGTCGACAACGCCCTCAACCAGGCGGCCAAGGAGATCGCGACGCGCTACGACTTCAAGGGTGTCGGCGCCTCGATCGAGTGGAGCGGCGAGTCCATCGTCATCAAGGCGAACAGCGCCGAGCGTGTGCTGGCCGTCGTCGACGTCTTCGAGACCAAGCTGATCCGCCGCGGGGTGTCCCTGAAGTCCATCGACTTCGGCGACAAGGAGCCCAAGGCCTCCGGCAAGGAGTACGTGCTCTCCGGGCCGACCAAGGAGGGAATCGACCAGGAGAACGCGAAGAAGATCTCCAAGATCATCCGCGACGAAGGCCCCAAGGGCGTCAAGCCGCTCATCCAGGGCGACGAACTCCGCGTGACGAGCAAGTCCCGCGACGACCTCCAGGCCATCATCGCCCTACTCAAGGGCAAGGACCTCGACGTCGCGCTCCAGTTCACGAATTACCGGTGAGTTTGGGTCCCCCCTGCGCCACCATCCCTGACGCCTGTGCCCTAGGTTGACGCTTCGCACATCGAGTGCGTTCATCAACTCAGGGGGGGAACAGGGTGAAGAAGCCCAGAATCGTCACGGCCGCCATCGGGGTGGTCGTGGCCGTCAGTTCCGTCGGCGCGGCCGGTGCGGCCACAGGTGTCACCCGTGGCACCCAGGCCTCGGCTGGTCGCGTCGCCGCGACGAGCAGCGCGACCACGACGAAGGTCTCGGAGAACACCAAGCTCAATCGGGTCCGCACTCCGAAACTGCGGTGGTTCAACTGCTACAACGACGTGAAGTGCGCGACCGTCAAGGCGCCGCTCGACTACGACCGCCCGACGGGTGCCACCACGACGATCGCGGTGCTGCGCACGCCGGCAACCGGCCGGCGCATCGGGACGCTCTTCGTCAATCCCGGCGGGCCCGGCGGCTCGTCCACCGAATTCGCGGCCAAGGCGAGTCAGTGGCTCCCGCCCCACCTGCTCGCGAAGTTCGACGTCGTGGGCGTCGACCCGCGCGGCATCGGGTTCAGCGACGCCGTCCAGTGCCTGCCGGTCTCGCGCCAGTACGACGTCTACAAGGGCCTCAACGTGGGTATTCCCCTGACGGCCGCAGAGGAGTCCGGTTACGCCAGGTCCATGAAGGAGGTTGCGCGGTCCTGTTCGCGCAACGCACTGGCCAAATCGATGTCGACGGCCGAGGTGGCCCGGGACATGGAGATGGTCCGCCGTTCGATCGGCGACGGACCACTGAACTACATCGGGTTCTCGTACGGCAGCCACCTGGGCACGACGTACGCCAACATGTTCCCGAACAACTTCCGCAGCCTGGTCATCGACGGCACCATCAGCCCACGCGCGTGGTCCGGGACGAAGGCCAACCAGAGTCGGCCCTTGGAGTTCCGGCTCGACTCCGGCGGCGCGTCGTGGCGGGCGATGGACACCATCCTCACCGAGTGCCAGAGCGTCGGCGCCCCGCGATGCTCCTTCGCCGACGGCGGTGACACCCACGCCCGGTTCACCGCGCTCACCGAGAGCCTCAAGCGGGACCCGGTGACCGTCTGGAATCCCTTCACCGGTGAAGAGGAGCAGATCACCTACCAGGTCGCGGTCTCTGCCCTGCTCAGTGCGCTGTACAGCAGCGACGCCCCGCAGTTCGTCAGTTTCCTGCTCACCGAACTGGAATCGATGGTGGCCGGCCAGGCCCCACCGCCCTTCGCGGCGAGGTCCGGTCTGGAACGTCAGTACGTCAAGCGCCTCTTCGGCAGCCTCAGTGGGTCCACGGCCGTTCCCCGGCGCGGCTTCGCCTACGACAACTCCCTGGACGCCTTCATGTCGGTGACCTGCACGGACAGCCGCGAGACGACGAAGCTGGCGAACTACCCCGGCTACGCGAAGGGATACGAGGCGCGCGCCCCGCACTTCGGGCGAGCCTGGCTGTGGAGCACCTCGGGGTGTGCCGGAGATGCGTTCACCGGGCAGGACGAGGACGCCTACACCGGCCCCTACAACACGCTCACCCGCAAGGCCGTCCTCATCGTCGGCAACTACTGGGACCCGGCCACGCCCTACGCGGGTGCGGTGCAGGCCCGCGCCACGCTCGGGCGCTCGCGGCTGATCTCCAGCGACTCCTGGGGTCACACCGCCTTCGGCACCTCCGATTGTGTGACCAACCGCGTCAGTCGATACCTGATCTCGGGGACCTCCATGTACCGCGACGTCACGTGCCCGGCCGAGACCGAGATGTTCCCGGTCGTTGAGCCGACCGAGCCGGAGCCGAGCGATCCCACCGCACCGGTCAGCGACGTCATGATGGCGGCCGACAGCCCGTTGCGCGCGGTCCCGGGCAGCGGCACGTTCCCGTCGCCGAAGGTCTGGCGCTGACGGGCGTCAGGTCAGCTTGAGCGTCGTCAGGCAGGTCGGGTCCTCGGCACCGGTGCTGATCGGTGCCGAGGCCTGCCTGCCGGCGTAGCGCACCTCGACGGTGCCGGTGATGTCCTTGGGCAGCCAGAACCCGGCGAACCCGTTGGGCTGCGTCGTCACGGTGTCGTCGACGAGGACCGTGCCGTCGTCGTCGGTGATCGTCACGGCGATGTCCTTGCCGGCCAGTTCGCCTTGGCAGGTGGTCACGTTGTGGTTGAAGCAGTCGTGGGTCTGCGTCTCGTACGGCGCGACCGCGAGATAGAACTCCTCCAGCGGCAACGCGACCTCGTCACCACCGACCGCGAGGGTGACCTGCGCAGGCGTCACCGAGCCCATCAGCGCTCCGCCGCGGTCGTCGTTGGTGGCGTCCAACTTCTCGACGACCTGCTTGCCACTCAACCCGGCCACACCGTTCTCCGCCAAGAGTTTCTCGGTCGATGCGCTGGGCGACGGCGATTCGGTCGACCCCGCGCCACAGGCCGTCAACGCGAGGGCGAGCAGGGTGGCGGCGAGACCGGCGGCGGCGGACTTCATGAAGGGGCTCCTCGATCGGCGGGCGGAGACTCCAGTGTCTCAACCCGCCGACCGAGCCCAACTCAGGCCCCGAAGGAGTGCCGCCAGGGGTAGCGGTTGTCGTTGCCGTCGAGCTTGACGCCGAGCACCTGGTGCAACTGGATGTTGTTGCGCTCGAAGCCGAACGACGACCCGGCCAGGTACAGTCCCCACACCCGAGCCCGCTCCTCGCCGACCTCGGCGACACAGGCGTCCCAGTTCGCCGACAGGTTCTGCGCCCACGCCCGCGTGGTGCGCGCGTAGTGGTTGCGGAAGTTCTCGTGGTGCTCGACCTCGAAGCCCGTGTCCTCCATGATCGACACGATCGTGCCGGAGCCGGCGAGCTCGCCGTCGGGGAAGATGTACCGGTCGACGAAGCTCGGGCGCATGCCGAGCCGCTCCAGGCCACCATTGCGGCGGTTGTTCTCCCAGGTGATGCAGTGATTGAGCAGACGCGCGCCCGGACGCAGCTTGCCGTACAGGAACCCGAAGTAGGCAGGGTAGTTCTTGACGCCGATGTGCTCGGTCAGACCGATCGAGCTGATCGCGTCGAAGTCGGACTCGGTCACGTCGCGGTAGTCCTGGTGGCGGATCTCGACCTGCCCGGACAGCCCGGCCTTCGCGACGGCGTCGTTGGCCCACTGCGCCTGGTCGGTCGAGAGGGTCACCGCGAGAACCTTGGCGCCGTACTCCTGGGCGGCGTGCATCGCCATGCCACCCCACCCACAGCCGACGTCGAGCAGACGCATGCCCGGCTTGAGGTCGAGCTTGCGGGCCACGAGGTCGAACTTGTTGCGCTGGGCCTCCTCGAGGGTCATCTCGTCGTTGTCGTAGACCGCGCACGTGTACGCCATCGACGGGCCGAGGACCATCTCGTAGAACCGATTGGAGACGTCGTAGTGGTGGTGGATCGCATCGGCGTCACGACCCTTGGAGTGGGTCAGGCCGCGGGTGACGCGCCGCAGTCGCGAGGGCGACTCGGTCTTCGGCAGCGGCGGCACCTGCAGGACCTCACGGCCGAGCGAACGGATGAGCGCCGGCACGTCCATCGGGCGCACGGAGATCTTCCCGATCGCCATCTGGATCGCCTTGAGCGCCTCGTACGGGTCGCCCGGGTCGAGCGGGTCGACCTCGATCGCGCCGGTGAGGTAGGCGCGCGCCATGCCGACCTCGCCGGGCGCGGTGATGATGTACGAGAGAGCCTGCGGAGAGACGATCCGCGCGGTCAGTTCGGCGTCGACATCACCGGCAATGGAGCCGTCGTAGGCCTCGATGCGTAGCGACACCGGCTCGGGGAACAGCGATTCCACGGCCTGGGCGACGCTCATCGTCTCGAGGAGTTCATTCTTCAGAATCGCCATGTCATTGTCTCCCTACAGCCTTCTCATACAGGTCGGGCAACCGGCCATCCGGATCCCAACGCTTCTTGACCACGTCGTACTGCTCACCGCCGTAGAGCTCCCAGAACGCGTCCTCCTGGTAGTACGCGTCGGAGTACAGCGACTTGTGCCCGCCCAGTTCTGTGACGACCCGCTCGATGTCGCGGTTGACGTCGCCGTCCTGGCGACCGGGCTCGATCGGCGCCTTCGACCAGAACCCGATGTTGACGTACAACTGCTCCGGGTCCATCGGATACAGCGGCCAGGTTCGGGCCCCGGGCCCGCTGTCCCGCAACCGGATCGGGCACAGCCAGATCGGCTCGATCGGCACGTTCTCGAGGAACCAGCGCATGAACTCCGCGGTCCGCTCGACCGGGACTTCGACGTCCTGGACGACGCGTTCCTTCTCCGGCTCGCCGCGACGACGCTCCAGGGCGGTGTACCAGCCGTGCCGGTCCTCGAAGCGCACGATCTTGCCGTAGACGTCGCTGCGCAGGTACTTCTTCGGCACGAAGCGGCGGAAGGTCGGGTTCTGCACGAGCATCGCGCGCGAGCACCAGAACCAGTCGGTGTCCCAGCGCCACAGGTAGTCGCGCACCGTGAGGTAGTCCTCGCGACGCTCCTGGATCGAGCGGTAGTAGATCTGCTGCCCGGTGTAGTCGCTCGTGTACGGGGCGCTGTCGGTCCACGACCCGAGCACGAGGTAGGACTCGTCGGCGCTGAAGACCACGCCATCGACGAAATCGACGCTCTCGCCGTCGTAGAACTGATCGGCGCAGACCTGGACGATGGCGGCCTGGATCGCCTCGAGCGAGGTGTACCGGATGTGCCGCAGGTGCACGTACCGGTGGACCCGCTGCAGCTGGATCTTGAGCCGGGTGGCGTAGCCGAGCGAGCCGTACGAATTGGCGAAGGCCGCGAAGAGGTCGGCCGCCTCGCCGTCGGGCGTCGCGGTGACGACCTCGCCGGCGCCGGTGAGGATGTCCAGCTCGAGGACGGACTCATGCGGCAACCCGTTGCGGAAGGAGGTGGACTCGATGCCCAGACCGGTCACTGCTCCGCCAATGGTGATGGTCTTGAGCTGCGGCACGACCAGCGGCATGCACCCGACCGCGAGGGTGGCGTCGACGAGGTCCTCGTAGGTCGTCATGCCCTCGACCTCGCACGTCAGACCCACCGGATCGACGTCGAGCACGTGGGTGAGGTCACGCACGTCCAACCCGGGCCGGGTGGCGGCGTTGCGTGGCCGGAAGAGGTTGGTGGTCGACTTCGCCAGCCGCACCTGCTCCCCCGCCGGAATGGCGTTGTACGAGCGCTGCAGGGCGAAAACCCGAGCCTCGTGTTGGGCGCGGACCGCTGACATCATCCCCACCGGGACCTCCTTCGTGGCTACCGACGCAGGCTAGCCGAAAGGGTTACCGGCCGGTGCGCCGCGGGGGTGCACACCCTCGCCCGTTCGAGGTATTACCGACCGTTGCAGCGGTCGGCAATACCTCGAATCGCGGGGAGGCGGGGCAGGGCTCAGGCGACGAGGCTCTGCACGGCCAGCGATAGGTAGGCCAGCCCACCGAACACCACCGCATAGGCGCCGACCTGCGGCAATGCCCGCTTCACGCGTGCCTTCCACCCCGTCGCGCCGGCGCGGCTGACGAACCATTCGCGTCCGGTGATCGTCAGGTAGCCGACGAAGGAGATGGTCACCGCCAGGCCGATGCCGAAGACGAGCACGACGAAGACGGCGAACCAGGTGCGGCCGGTGAGCATGCCGGAGATGAGCACGAGGAACGACGCGGGCGAGGGGATGAGCCCACCGCTCATGCCGAGGGCCACGAGCCCGGTCCGGGTGAATGGGGAGACGCCCTCGGGCAACTCGTGGCTGTGCCCGTGGCCCCCATGGTCGTGGCTGTGGTGGTCGTGCGTGTGATCGCCGTGGGCGTGGTCACCGTGTGTGTGGGTTCCGGCGCCGGCCGCGACGGGCTCACGCGCGGGCGCATGGGTGTGGGTGTGTCCGTGCCCGCGCCGCTGTCGCCGCACGAGCGAGACTCCGACCCAGATTATGACGATCCCGGCGGTGGCCTGCAGGAGCCCGGTGATGAGCGGAGTCCCGAGCGCGGCCACCTGCGAGAAGCTCACCCACGCGGCCGCGAGCACCACCGCCGAGATCGTGTGCATCGCGGCGACGATGACTCCGAGGAGGACGGCGTCCTTGTACGTGCCGTGCTCCCCGACGAGATAGGCCGCCGTGATCGACTTGCCGTGCCCGGGGGCCAGGGCGTGCGCCGCTCCGATGCCGAAGGCGACGAGGATCGTCAGCGCCTGATAGCTCGGGGAGTCGAAGATGCGCACGAGCACGTCGTCGAGCGCACGGATGTCGAAGATCCTCGAGACGTCGACGCCGGCGGGCATCAGGGCCACGAGCGTGTGGAGTGCCCAGGGGGTGAACGACGATCCGGTCATGCCGCCACCGCCTGCTGCGCGGTGGCCTTCGCCCGGGAGCGACGCGTGGCGAACCCGACCAGAGCGCCGATGCCGAGCACGAGAAGGGCACCGGCGGCGATGAGCGGAGTGGAGCCCGCCCCGCCACCGGCTCCGGTGACGGTGATCTCCTGGGTGGGCTTGGTCTTCGTGAACAGGGTCTGAGCGCCGCCGGCGGTGACGACCGTGCGGTACGCGGAGTTCGAGTCGGTCAGTGCGGTGATCGACAGTTCGACCTGCTCGACCGGGGCCGGGCAGGTGAAGTGCATCTGCGCGCCGGTCTCGAGGGCGTTCTCGATGCCATCCCAGACGAACGGGCAGGCGGTGCCGGCCTGCGTCACCGCGACGTGCTTGTCGAAGTACGCCTCCGTGGCATTCGACTCCTGCAGCAGGGCCAGCCCGGTGACACCCGCCTTCGGAGTGGCGAAGGCGCCCGAGATGTCGCCGAGCGAGACCCAGTCGTCCTCGGCCCCGTTCCAGACGAGGTGGACGTCGTTGCCACGCGACGAGACCTCGGCCGTCAGCGGCGGGCCGAAGGGATGGGCCGGCGCCGATGAGGCGGGGCCGGCCACGAGGAGCAGGGTGACGACGGCCAGGGCAGCGGCCATTCGCTGAAACACGGGGGGACCTCCGGGGAGTGGGTGTTGGTGAAGGGAACCAGCGCCGACCGCGCAATCGGTCTACGGAAGGTGAACTCCGAGTGTCTGGTCGGTGAATTTTGAGCGGTTGCTGCTATTGACTCCCACCAAACACCTGTCGTTAACTTCTCTTCTCCCAGACTTCTCCCAGTGTCAGGCAAGGGGTCGGAGTCGGTGGCCATGGTGGGGGCGCCAACCCCCAATGAAAGGCTGGACATGAAGACCCGCAACGTCCGTATGATCGGTGCCGGCGCCCTGGTGCTCGCCCTGGCCGGTGTCGGCGCAACCGCCGTCGCCCAGGACACCACCCCGCCGCCGCGCTACGACCGCGCGCTCGAGTGGGCCCCCACCCCGGTTCCGGACCGCATCGTCCTGAACACCACCGAGAACAACGCCACCTCCCAGGCCGTCACCTGGCGCACCAGCGCCGAGGTGACCACCGCGCAGGCGCAGATCGCCAAGATGGACGCCGGCCCGTACTTCGCCTACGGCGGCCAGTCCAAGTACGAGACCGTCACCGCCACGAGCAACGCCCCCATCGCGGCGAACCTCGGCTACACCGCCAAGTTCCACTCGGTGACGTTCAAGGACCTCGACCCGAAGACGGCCTACCTCTACCGCGTCGGTGACGGCACGAACTGGAGCGAGTGGCAGGAGTTCACCACGGCCTCCGACAAGGCCGAGCCGTTCTCGTTCATCTACTACGGCGACTCGCAGAACGATGTCAAGGACCACGCCTCCCGCGTCTTCCGCCGCGCGTTCCGCGACCGTCCGGACGCCAAGATGATCATCCACGCCGGTGACCTCGTGAACACCGCCAACCGCGACCACGAGTGGGGCTGGTGGAACTACGCCTCCGGTTGGATCAACGGCAACATCAACACCATGGCCGTCCCCGGCAACCACGAGTACCAGAGCGGCAAGCTGACCCCGGTCTGGTCGCACCAGTTCGAGAACCCGAAGAACGGACCGGCCGCCGTCGACGCGGTCGCCCCCGAGTCGGTCTACTTCACCGACTACCAGGGCGTCCGCTTCATCGGCCTGAACACCAACCTGCAGAACGACAAGGTCGCCATGCAGGAGCAGGCCGACTTCCTCGACAAGGCCCTGGCCGAGAACCCGGGCAAGTGGAGCGTCGTGACGTTCCACCACCCGGTCTTCGCGACCGCCTCGTCGCGCAACCACCAGAACGTGCGCGACTTCTTCCTGCCGATCTTCGAGAAGCACCAGGTCGACCTCGTGCTGCAGGGTCACGACCACAACTACGCCCGCGGTGGCCTGACGAACGCCAACATCGGCAAGTCCGGCATCTCCAACGGCACGGTCTACGTCGTGTCCGTCTCCGGCCCGAAGATGTACCAGCTCAACGACGGCTTCAACTGGCGCCGCAACGGTGCCGAGCAGGTCGCGCGCACCGAGTACAAGCAGCTCTACCAGCTCATCGACGTCGACGGCAACGAGATCCGTTACGAGGCGCGTACCGCTGACGGCAAGCTGTTCGATGGCTTCACCATCACCAAGAACGGCAAGAACAAGAAGGTCACCAACTCGGCCGAGGCCTTCGGTCCGAGCAAGAAGGGCCCGAAGTTCGAGTCCGAGATCGAGTACAAGTACCAGGACTGATCCCGGTCACGGGTTGACGCCGTACTTGGTTGACGCCCGACCGACGAACCCCCACCGAGCTCACTCGGTGGGGGTTCGTCGTCGTTCGGGGCGCGGTGGGGGCGCGTCGATCAACCGCGGCGTCAGTAGCGCTGCTGACCGCTGGCCATGGCCTCGAGGCGGGCGATGCGCTGGTCCATGGGCGGGTGCGTCGAGAACATCCGCTGCACGTCGGCCGCGCGGAACGGGTTGGCGATCATCATGTGGCTGGCGTTGGCCACCTGACGGGTCGGCTCCAACGGCGCCTGCGCCACCCCGACCTCGAGCTTGCGCAACGCGGAGGCGAGCGCCAACGGATCGCCGGTCAACGTCGCTCCGTCTTCGTCGGCGTCGTACTCACGGGTGCGCGAGATCGCGAACTGGATGACCGTCGCGGCGATCGGCGCGAGGATCGCCATCGCCAGGCCGGCCAAGGCTCCGCCGCCGCCACGGTCGTCGCGGTTGCCGCCGCCGAACATCATGCCGAACGAAAGCATCTGCCCAACCGTGGAGATGACACCGGCGATCGCCGCCGCCACCGAGCCGGTGAGGATGTCGCGGTTGTACACGTGCATGAGCTCGTGCCCGAGCACGCCGCGCAGCTCACGCTCGTTGAGCAGGTGGAGGATCCCCTCGGTGCAGCACACCGCCGCGTGCTGCGGATTGCGGCCGGTGGCGAAAGCGTTCGGCGCCGCGGTCGGACTGACGAACAGGCTCGGCATCGGCTGGCCCGCGCGCTCGCTGAGTTCGCGCACGATGCGGTACATCGCCGGCTGCTCGGCTTCGGTGACCGGGTAGGCGTGCATGGCCCGGATCGCGAGCTTGTCGGAGTTCCAGTACGAGTACGCCGTCGTGCCGACACCGATCAGGGCGAAGACCCACAGGAAGATGCTGTTGCCGGTGTAGCTCGCGACGAACCACCCCAGCGCGAGCAGGATGGCCCAGATGCCGCCGAAGAGCATGGCAGTCTTGAGTCCGTTGTTGTGATTGTGCATGGGCCTCACCGTGGATGGTCCTGTAATCGTGGGGTACTCGGGTCTGTGCCGAGTTCAACGACACATCGAGGTGTGATGTTCCGGTCCTGCCCACCGCGCGATGTGCCGCGCGGAAGCGAGGACCGCCGGTGGGATCTCAGCGCCGCCCGCGCGGCCGTACGTCGGCGAACGGGTTGACCTTCGCCTTGGGCCGCGGGTCGGCCGGTGCGGAGTCGAGGAACTCCCCCAACCGCTCCTTCTCGTAGAGCAGGTCGGTCAGGGCATGCTCACCCTCGCCGAGGTAGGTGTGGTCCGGGCTCCAGAAGAGCGCGTCGAACGGGCAGACGTCGACGCAGATGCCGCAGTACATGCACAGCGAGTAGTCGATGGCGAACCGATCGAGCACCTTGACCTGGCGATCACGCCCGCGCGGGGTGGTCGCCGGTTGGGTCTCTTTGTGGAAGTCGAGGTGGATGCACCGATCGGGGCATTCCTTGACGCACAGGTCGCACGAGGTGCAGTTCTGCGCGTACAACGCGATGGCGTTATGGGCGGAGGACGGTACGGGCGGCAATGCGGTCATCTCACCTCACCTCGGATTCGGGCAGCACGTCACGAGCCGTCAGGGCGAACTCCTTGCGCAGGGGGTGCCCCTCGAACCCCGGCGGCAGCAGCAGCGGCCGAGGGGTGTCGGTGACGCCGTCGTCGAAGCCGGTGAACGAGACTCCGAACATCTCGGCGGTCTCACGCTCATGCCACGCCGCGCCGGGGAAGATCGCGGTCAGGGACGCGACCGGTTCGGTCACGCGGGTCGTCACCTGCAGCGCCCGCAACCGGCCGGGGACCGAGGTGTCGAGCAGCCGGACCACGAGGTCGATACCGGGCTGTGCGACGTCGTACGCGCGGTCGACACCACAGAGGTGGTCGAACGTGGTGAAGCCGGCCGCGCGGGCCTCCTCCACCGCGGAGGCCCATTCGCCCGGGGTGACCACGCGCTTCTCCGTTGTGGTGTTCATGCCGTTGCCGCCTCGGAGTGCAGACGGTGAGTCAGGGTGCGCAGCGCATGGATCAACGCCTCGGGGCGCGGCGGGCAGCCGGGCACGACGAGGTCGACGGGCACGAGGTCGTGGATGCCGGGGGTGACCGAGTAGGAGTCCCAGTACGGGCCGCCGGAGGCGGTGCACGCCCCGTACGCGATGACGTGACGCGGCTCGGGCATGCCGTCGTAGAGGGCACGCACGAGCGAGGCCGAGGCGGCGGTGACCGTGCCGGAGACGAGCAGGAGATCGGCCTCGGCGGGGCTGGGGGCGAAGGGCTCGATGCCGAGGTCGGCGGTGTCGTCGGGGTCGTCCTGGGCCGCGAGCGCGGCGGCGACCTCGACCGCGCAGCAGGCCAGACCCGCGCCGAGGGTCCAGAGGGTCCACGTCATCGACGCTCCGCCCGTGGTGACCACGACCGGAGTCGTGACCGGCGAGATCGGGGAGGTGGGGTGGGGCAGGTCGACACTCACCCTGACAGGGTAGGTCCCCGGGGTGTCGCGGGGGTGGGCATAGGCGGGGTGAGTCAGGCCCATAGCCAACCGATATCTAAACCCTATAGATCCGAGCGGCGCGTGACGCTACGTTGCCACGTATGCGTCGATCACTCACTGCCGAGGATGCGGAGTTCCGCGACTCGCTTCGCACCTACTTCACCCACGAGTTCCCCCAAGACCTGCGCGACAAGGTCCGGGCAGGCGAGCCGCTGACCGGCGAGGAGATTCGTCGCAGCCACGGCATCCTCGCCGCGGCCGGCCTGGCCGTGCCCGGATGGCCGGTGGAGTGGGGTGGCCGCGGCTGGACCCCGCTGCAGCTGCACATCTGGCGCACGGAGCTCGCCGCCGCCGGGGTGCCCAACCCGCTGCCGTTCAACGCCGTCATGATCGGCCCGGTCATCGCCGCGTTCGGCTCGCAGGCCCTCAAGGAGCGCTTCCTCCCGCCGACCGCCACGGCCGAGATCTGGTGGTCGCAGGGCTTCTCCGAGCCGGGCTCCGGCTCCGACCTGGCCAGCCTGCGTACCACCGCCGTACGTGACGGTGACGAGTACATCGTCAATGGGCAGAAGACGTGGACCACCCTGGCGCAGCACTCGGACTGGATCTTCGCCCTCGTGCGCACCGACCCGAACGCGCCGAAGAAGCAGCAGGGCATCTCGATGCTCCTCATCGACATGAAGAGTCCCGGCGTCACGGTGCGGCCCATCATCACCCTCGACGACAACCACGAGGTCAACGAGGTCCACTTCGACAACGTCCGGGTGCCCGCCGACCAGCTCGTCGGTGAGGAGAACAAGGGTTGGGACTACGCCAAGTTCCTCCTGGGCAACGAGCGCGTGGGCGTGGCCAACACGGGTCTGATCAACCGCTGGATCGCGGAGCTGAAGGAACACGCGCAGCAGGTGCGGCGCGGCGACGGCTCGATCCTCGACGACCCGGCCAATGCGGCCCGCTTCGTCAAGCTCGAGACCTCGGCGCTGGCGCTCGAACTGACCGCCCTGCGGGTGGCCGGCGGTGCCTCGACCGGCGGCAAGCCCGACCCGGCCTCCTCGATCCTCAAACTGCGCGCCTCGCAGTTGCAGCAGCAGATCCTCGAACTGGGCATCGACATCGCCGGGCCGATGGCGCTGTCATGGGACGAGATCGACGGCGTGCCGCGGTGGGCCCGCCGCTCGGTGCCGACCTACCTCAATTACCGCAAGACGACGATCTACGGAGGCTCGAGCGAGGTCCAGCGCGGCATCGTCGCCGGGACCATCCTCGGGCTGAAGGGCTGAACCATGGACTTCACGATCAACGACGAGCTGACCGCACTGCGCTCCGCCGTCAAGGACATGCTCACCCGCCACCAGGCGGCCACCACCGCGGCGGTGCCCACGGCCGCTCCCCCGCAGCTCGACGCCACCGTGTGGAAGTCGCTGGCGGAGGTCGGTGTGCTCGGGTTGGTCTGGCCGGAGGACCTGGGCGGCGCAGACGCCGGTGCCGAAGCCCTCGTCGCGGTCGCGCTCGAGCTCGGCGCGGCCGGGGTCCAGGTGCCGCTGGCCGAGGTCGTCCTCGCCGGCACCGCGCTGGTCCAGGCCACGTCCGTCGGGCGGGCCCCGGCGTCGGTGACCGAGGTGGTCCGCGGGATCGCCGGGGGTACCGCGCTCCCGCTGCCCGCGTTGGCCGAGCCGATGCGCGTCTGGTCGACGCACGCCACCGATGTCACGGCCGCCCCCTCCGGCGATGGGTGGAGCGTGCGCGGCGTCAAGGCACCGGTGCGCTTCGCGGCCGACGGCACCCACTTCGTCGTCTCGGCCGCGACCGAGCAGGGCCCGGCGCTGTTGCTCGTGGCCGCCGACGCCGCCCAGGTGACGACCGACCGGGTCGAGTTCAACGACGCTCCGGCCGTGTTGCTCGCCCTCGGTGACGAGGCCGACGTCGTGCTGCGCCGGGCCCTGGGCGCGGCTCGGGTCGTGCTGTGCGGCGAGTCCTCCGGCGCGATGCAGACGGCCCTGGACATGACGGTCGAGTACCTCAATGTGCGTGAGCAGTTCGGTCGGCCGCTGGCCGCGTTCCAGGCGCTGACCCACCGCGCCGCGGACATGTACTCCGAGGCGACCGTGGCCCACAGCGCCGCCCTCTTCGCGGCGATGTCGTACGACGTCGACCCCGACGATGCCGACTCGATCCTGCGTGCCCAGGTCATCATCAGCGACGCCGGGCGGCTCGTCGGTCAGGAGGCCATCCAGATGCACGGCGGTATCGGTGTCACGGCCGAGCACCGCATCGGGCACTACACCGGTCGCCTGACCGCCCTCGACCGCATGTGGGGCAGCCAGGACGAGCGCATCGCCGACCTGGCCACACGCATCTCCGATCACCCCGATCTCGCCGTCCTCGGCTGAGACCCTCCCCCGACCCCACGCGGTTCGAGGTAATAGGGGGCGTTGTAACGCCCCCTATTACCTCGAACCGGGGAGGGGGCGGGCGGGCCGAGGATCCAGACCACCGATTCACCACCGAAAGAAGGAAATCCCATGCGGGAAGCCGTCATCGTCAGCGCAGTTCGCAGCCCCGTCGGCAAGCGCGGAGGCGTGTTCACCGACCTGCACCCGGTCGAGTTGGGCGCGCAGGTGCTCAACGGCCTCGTCGAGAAGGCGGGCATCGACCCGGCCCTCGTCGAGGACGTCATCTGGGGCTGCGTCGGCCAGGCCGGTGAGCAGACCGGCGACATCGCGCGCACGACGGTGCTCGCCGCCGGCTGGCCGCTCGCGGTCCCGGGTGTCACCATCGACCGCCAGTGCGGATCGTCGCAGCAGTCGTTGAACTTCGCCGTCGCCAGCGTCATCGCCGGGCACTACGACGTCGTCGTCGCCGGTGGCGTCGAATCCATGACCCGCGTGCCGATGGGCTCGCCGCGTGGTGACGCCGACAACCTCGGCCCGAGCTTCCTCGAGCGCGTCGGTGGCGTGCGCCCGAACCAGGGCATCGGCGCCGAGATGATCGCCGAGCAGTGGGGCATCTCGCGCGAGGACTGCGACACGTTCTCGCTCGAGTCGCACGCCCGCGCGGCCGCCGCCCAGGACGCCGGCGCGTTCGACGAGGAGATCGTGCCGATCACCCTGGCCGACGGCACCGTCGTCACGCAGGACGAGGGCGTGCGCCGCGGCGGCACCCTGGAGAAGCTGGCGACGCTGAAGACGGCGTTCAAGGAGGACGGTCTGATCACCGCGGCGAACTCGTCGCAGATGTCCGACGGTGCGGCCGCGCTGCTCATCATGACCCCCGAGAAGGCGGCCGAACTCGGTCTGAAGCCGCTGGCGAAGGTGCACACGGCGTCGGTCGTCGGCTCCGAGCCGGTCATCATGCTCACCGGCCCGATCGCGGCGACGCGCAAGGCCATCGAGCGCTCCGGGCTGGCCCTGGACGAGATCGGCACCTTCGAGGTCAACGAGGCGTTCGCCCCGGTGGCGCTGGCCTGGCTCAAGGACATCGGTGCCGACCCGGCCAAGCTCAACCCGAACGGCGGCGCCATCGCGCTCGGCCACCCGCTCGGCGGTTCGGGTGCGCGCATCCTCGCGACGATGATCCACCGCATGCAGCGCGAGAACGTGCGCTACGGCCTCCAGACGATGTGTGAGGGCGGCGGTCAGGCCAACGCGACGATCCTCGAGCGCCTCTGACACGACGCTCCGTCACTCTTTCGCCGAGTGATGGTTTCGGGTCGCCTCAGGAGTCCTGAGGCGACCCGAAACCATCACTCGGCGAAGTTGTGTGTTCAGACGAGTTCGCGTAGCACGTTCTTCTGCACCTTCCCCGTCCCGGAGCGCGGAAACTCGGGCTGGATGACGACACCCTTGGGCAGCTTGTACCGGGCCAGGCGCCCATCACAGAACGCGCGGATGTCCTCCAGCGACGGCGGGTTCGACGCGTCGGTCGGCACGATGACGGCCACTGGCACCTCGCCCCACTTCTCGTCGTCACGCCCGACGACCGCCACCTGGGCGACGGAGGGGTGATCGGCGATGACGTTCTCCAACTCGGCGCAGTAGATGTTCTCGCCGCCGGAGATGATCATGTCCTTGATCCGGTCGACGACGTAGAGGAACCCCTCGGCGTCGCGGCGCACCAGATCGCCCGAGTGGAACCATCCGCCACGGAACGCCTCGGCCGTGGCCTCCTCGTTGCGCCAGAAGCGCGACATCACGCCCGGCCCGCGGTAGACGATCTCGCCGACCTCATCGACGCCGACGTCGTTCATCCGCCCGTCGACGACCCGGATCGACGTCGAGTAGATCGCCTTGCCGACCGAGCCGATCTTGCGCAGGGAGTCGGCGGCGCGCAGCCAGACCCCGGAGGCCGTGGTCTCGGTCTGCCCGAACGCGGCGACGATCTGCGCGCCCGGGAAGGCGGCCATCATGCGGCGCAGCAACGCTTCGGTCGCGGGCGCGGCGCCCCAGGAGAGGTACCGCAGCTTGAGGTCACGCTGGGCCACCCGGGGTTCGTCGCAGAGCATCTGCCACTGGGCCGGCACGAGGAACGTCGTCGTGACGCCTTCGGCCTCCATCGTGTCGAGCACGCGCGTCGCGTCGAACCCGGTCGAGGGCATCAGGAGCGCCGTGGCCCCGCCGGCCACCGATCCCATCCACGCGCAGAACGCGGCGATGTGGAACAGCGGCGAGGCGAGCATCATGACGTCGTACTCCTGCAGGTCCCAGGCCTTCGAGGTCCGCAGCGCGTTGACGACGAAGTTCTGGTACGACAGCACCGCGCCCTTGGGACGCCCGGTCGTGCCGGAGGTGTACATGATCGCCGCGTCGTCGTCGTAGCCGACCACGGCCGGGGCCGGCGGGTCCGCGACGGGCGCCAGGGCAGCCATCGACGGGCCGCCGTCGGCGCGCGAGTCGACGCTCAGGACCGTGGTGACCCCACCGGACTCCGCCCGGCTCACCTCGACGACGGCGGCCGTCGCGGTGTCGAGCAGTGAGTCATCGGTGACGACCACGGTCGGCTCGGAATTGCTCACGAGGTAACTGACCTCACCGGCGGCCAGGCGGAAGTTCACCGGGACGAGGATCGCGCCCAGGTACATCGTCGCCAGCGCGACGTGCTGGAACTCCGGGCGGTTGGGCATGAGCACCACGACGCGGTCGCCGACCCCGACCCCGTGCTCGGCCAGCACCGCTGCCGTCGACCGGACTCGCTCGCCGAACTGCGCCCACGTGGTGGACTGCCCCTCGAATCGGATCGCCACGGCGTCGCTCTGCTCGTGCTCGTGGCGCAGCAGCCACGCCACCGGAGTGCTGCGGCGGGAAAGCTCCAGTTCGGCCATGTCACGGTCGTGCTGCACAGTCATCGTCGACTCCTTCTCTCTTCATGCGTCCTTCATGCGTCGAGTGGGTGGTGGTCACGCGTTGCGGCGGGCCAAGCGGGCGCGGACGAGTTCCGTCTGCGCCGCCGACCCGCGAAGCCGGGAGATGGCGACCTGCTCCTGGGCCAGCCCCTCCTCCAGCGACACCCGACCGGCCAGGCCGAGCAGCCGCTTCGACTCGACGAGCGATTCGCGAGTGTGGGTGGCGATCTCGCGGGCCAGCTCATGAGCCCGAGCACGCGGATCGTCGTGGAGCTCGGTGACGAGACCGAGGGCCCGGGCCTCACGCCCGTCGAACACCCTGCCGGTCACCGTCAGGAGCGTGGCCTGGTCCCGGCCGATGAGCGCGGGCAACAGTTGGCTGCCGGTCATGTCGGGCACCAGGCCCCACTGGATCTCCATGACGGAGAACGCGGTGTCGGGGGCGCTGACGCGGATGTCGGCATTGAGGGCGATCTGCAGGCCACCGCCGAACGCGTGACCCTGCAGACCGGCGATCACCGGCACCGGGACGAGCGACCACACGTGCGCGGCCTGCGGACCGAGAGCGCGGGACGCACCCAGCAGGTCACGCTCTGTGGTCGGGTAGTCCTCGCTGCCCATGGCGGCGAACCGGGAGAAGTCGAGCCCCGCACAGAAGGACGCACCGTCGCCGGTGAGCACGACGACCTTGACGTCGTCCCGCTCCAGCAGGCTTCGGCCCGCGCGCACGAGCGCCTCGAACATCTCCTCGTCGAGGGCGTTGCGCTTCTCCGGTCGGGTCAGCGTGACCGACGCGATCGCGCCGTCGACGCTCACCGCGACCCGCCCCGGAGTCGAGCCGTCGCTCATGAGCGCCAGCCCCGCTGGACGCGATTGTCGAGGGCGCTGACCAGCAGGTTGGCGACCAGGCCGGCCAGGCCGATGATGACGAGGAGGGCCCAGACCGCGGCGGCGTCGAAGGACTGCTGACGCACGACGAGGAGGCGACCGATCCCCGCTCCGGCACCGATGATGTCGATGAGCAGCGCGACGACGAAACCCTGGGAGACGACGACTCGGGTGCCGGTCATCACCGCCGGCAGCAGCGAGGGCAGCACGACCTTGCGCATCCGGTCGAACCCGGACAGTCCGAGCACGCGGCCCATCTCCAGACGCACGGTGGGGATGTTCTGCCGCGACGACGCCACGGCCAGGAGCACCGGCCAGATCAACGCCAGGACCATGACGACCACCGACATCCGGATCGTCACGCCGAACACGATCGTCGCGACCGGCACGATCGCCGGCGACGGCATCGAGCGGAAGAAGTCGAGCAGCGGAGACAGCGCCCGATCGACGGTCTTCGACGCCCCGATCAACCACCCCAGCGCGGTGCCGAGCACGACCGAGAACACCAGGCCGAGGGCGAAGGTCCACAGGGTGCGCGTCAGCGCGGTGGGCAGTTCGCCACTGGCCCACATGAGCTTCGTTGCCTCCCACCACGTCGACGGGGGCGGGAACGTGAAGTCGACCGGGTCACCGAAGACCTGCCACCCCACCAGGACCAGCACGAGCGGGGTCAGGCCGATGACGAAGGTCAACGGTGTGATCGACAGACCGGAGCGGCGTGTGGCCGGGGCGGCGGCGCGGGCGGCGGCCCGCTTCTCGGTCACGGCGGTCACTTGACACCTCCAGGCTGAAGACGGTTGACCAGCGCGGTCAGGCCGAGGCTGAACAGCCACCCGAGCCAGCCGCACACGACGACCAGGGCCCACATCTGGCCGCTCTGCAATGCCTGCTGCGCCGTGAGCAAGGCCCACCCGATGCCCTCGGGCGCGATGATCATCTCGGCGATGATCACCGCGATCAGCGACGTCACCGCCGCCAGGCGGCCACCGACGAGCAGTGACGGCATCGCCGCGGGGATCGTCAGCTTGAACACGCGCTTGAGGCGGGAGAACCCGAACATGCGGCCCACCTCATCCAGACGCGGGTGGATCGAGCGGATCCCGTCGGCGGTGTTGACGAGCATCGGCCACGTCGACGCGACGGAGGCCGCGATGATCTCGGTGCGCGCCTCGGCACCGAGCAGCAGCAACAGCACCGGCATGATCGCCGTGATCGGGATCGTGCGCAGCACATCGAAACTGGACTGGGTGAACAACCGGAACGGGGCGAACAACCCGAGCAGGGTGCCGATCAGGCCACCGGCGACGATGCCGATCGCCGCCGACAACAGCGCCACGCCCAGGGTGTACAGCACCGGCGGGATCAGCTCGTTCGCCGCCCACAGGTCACCGAAGCCCTTGACGGTCTCGGTCACGCTCGGCACCGAACTCATGTCGGCGAGCGGACCGACCGTCGCGCCGATCTGCCAGATGACGATGACCGCGGCGATGACCGCGATCCCCGGCCAGTTCACGCGCCTCCCGACGCTGGCCAGCGCACTCATGCCGGCACCAGGTCGATGGCCTCGGCCAGGCGGTGACGCAGCGCGATGTACTCGGGCATCTCGCGGGTCGTCAACTGGTTGCGCGGGCGCGGTAGGGCGACCGGGACCTCCATCGACAGGTGGCCCGGCTGACCGGAGGACACGTTCCCCGAGATGACGAAGGTGCGATCCGAGAGGTAGATCGCCTCCTCCAGGTCGTGGGTGATGAAGATGATCGTCGCCTGGTTCTGCTCGTGCAGGCCCAGGAGCACGTCCTGCAGCGACGCCTTCGTCAACGCGTCCAACGCCCCGAACGGCTCATCCATCAACACCACGCGGGGGTTGAGCACCAGGGCGCGCGCGATCTGCACGCGCTGCTGCATGCCACCCGAGAGGCTGGACAGGTAGTCGTTCTCGCGACCCTTCAACTGCACCATCTCGATCGCCGTGGACACCCGGTCGCGCAACTCGCTGCGCGCAACCTTGCCCTCCAACGGCAACGCCACGTTCTTGGCCACCGTGCGCCACGGGAGAAGTGCGTTCCCGTAGTCCTGGAACACCGTCACCACGCCATCGGCGGGGCCCGTCACGGCCTTGCCCTGCAGCGTCAGCGACCCTTCCGTGATCGGCGTCAGACCACCCAACGCGCGCATCAACGTCGTCTTGCCCGTACCCGAGCGGCCGACGATGCCGACGACCTCGTTCGGCATCACCGTCATCGACACGTCCTCAAGAATCCGGCGCGTACCCGCCGCGTTGGACAGGTCCACCGCAACGTTCTTCAACTCATACATCGGCTGATTCATGATCGCTCGCTCTCCTGGTGTGGTGGCTCGATCAGCCCTGGTAGACCTTGATGCGGTCGGCCGGGAAGTCACCCGAGATCGTGCCGTTGGACTTCAGGACGTCCCAGGTCGCCTGCTGCTGGGCCGCGTCGACCTTCGTCGTGTACTCGGGGATGATCGCGTCCTTGGCGAGCTGGTCGGACATCTTCATCCAGTCCTTGAGGACCTTGCGGGCCTCCGCGTCGTCGGACTCGATGACCTTGATGGCCTCGTCGAGGCTCTTGATCCACGCGTCGACGGTGTCCTTGTTCTCCTCGACCCACTTGGTGTTGGCGGCGTACATCGAGGACGATGCGGTGTCGACCTTGCCACCGGTGGCGGCCTTGTGGGCCTCGACACCGAGGTCCTTGCCCCACATGACCAGGCCCTCACGCTCCAGGGTGCCGTAGTACGGGTTGGCGGTCAGGGCAGCGTCGATGTTGCCGGCCTTGAGGTTGTCCGGCTGGTTCGAGTACGGCATCTGGACGATCTCGTACTCGTTCGCCTTCACGCCCTCCTTGGCCATGAGGTACTTGAACGACTCGGCCGTCAGGCCGGTCAGGGTCGGAGCGCCGAGCTTCTTGCCCTTGAGGTCGGAGAGCTTGTTGAGCTTCTCCTTGGTGGCCAACGTGACGCTGACGTAGTCGTCGGAGGCGTTCGTCGTGTTGTTGATGATCGTGTTGTCCAGGCCCTTGGCGATCGAGGGCGCGTAGACGGCGCTGTTGGTGAAGACGATGTCGAACTGCTTGCCGGCCGCGGACTGCCACGCGGAGACGTCCAGGCCCTCGGTGAACTCGACCTTCAGGCCGTTCTTCTCGAAGATGCCGTCCTGCTCGGCGACCTTGAGCGGCAGGCTGGACACGCCGGGCACCATCGTCACACGCAGGGTCTTCAGACCGTCGGCGTTCGTCGCCGGCGTGGAGGAGTCGCTGCTGCCGCACGCGGAGAGGGCGAGCGTGCCGACCACCGCGAGCGCCATGACGCTCTTGCGGGACAGGGAGGCAGAGAACAGGTTCATGAAGGATCCTCGTTGATCGACGTTTCGTGGGAGCACGGTCGGGCCAGGGGCCACGTTGAACCGCTGGTCAATGTCAACACCGGCCGGCGTGCGGGCGCAAAGACGTGCAGGCGCACCGGCCGATAGGCCGAACCTATGCGCGCGAGGACACCCCCGCCGAGTGATGGATCCGCGTGGCCTATCGCCCCGGATAGGCCACCCGGATCCATCACTCGGCGAAGGGGTTAGGCGTTCGGCTGCGGAGGAGTCGTGTCGTCCGGCTCGACCGGCCAGCGCGGCACGTACGACGGGAAGTCGGCCGAGACCCGCATCGGGAAGTTCGGCGCGCGCTTCTCCAGGAACGACGAGACCCCCTCGGCCACGTCCGCACCGGTGCCGAGGTGGTAGATGGCCTGCGAGTCGATGCGGTGGGCGTCCCACGGCGATTGTGCGCCCAGCATGCTCCACAGCATGACGCGCGAGGCCGCCACCGAGACGGCCGAGGTGTTCTCGACGATCTCGCCGGCCAGGGCGTAGGCGGTCGGCAGGAGGTCCTCGTCCTCGACGACCTGGGACACCAGGCCTCCGCGCAGCGCCTCGTCGGGCCCGAACACGCGGCCCGTGGCGACCCACTCCATGGCCTGCGAGATGCCGACGACGCGGGGCAGGAACCAGCTCGAGGCGGCCTCCGGCACGAGCCCCCGGCGGGCGAAGACGAAGCCGTACTTCGCCGATCGCGACGCGATCCTGATGTCCATCGGCAACTGCATCGTCGCGCCAACACCGACGGCCGGGCCATTGACCGCGGCGATGACCGGCTTCAGGCTCTGGGCGATGCGAAGGGTGACCCGTCCGCCTCCGTCACGCGGGACGTCGGCGATGGTCCCGTTGGCCCAGCGCGGGTTCTCACGGCCACCGCCGAAGGTGCCGGCCCCCTTTTCGAGGTCGGCGCCGGCGCAGAAGCCACGCCCGTTGCCGGTGACCACGACGACGCGCACGGCGTCGTCGGCGTCGGTCGCATCGAACGCCGCGATGAGGTCCCACCCCATCTGCTGGTTGAATGCGTTGAGTCGATCGGGTCGGTTCAATCGGATCGTCGCGATGCCGTCTGCGACCTCGTACTCGAGGGTCTCGAAATCCTGCGTCATGTCACTCACCTTTCATAGACCTTCACCTTGTCGGCCGGGTACTCACCCTTGACGGTGCCCGTCGACTGGAGCACCGACCAGGTCGCCGGAATCTCGTCCGCGGCCACCTTGGTGGTGTACGTGGGCAACTGGACGTCCGTCGCCAACTTCTCCGGCAGCTTCAACCACGTCTGCAGCACGCCGCGCGACTCCTTCTCCTTCGACTCGACGTGGGCGATGCCCTCCTCGACACCGTCCACCCACGCGTTGACGAGGTCCGGGTTCGCCTCGACCCACTTCGTGTTGGCCGCATACATCGTCGACGAACCGGTGCGAACCTTCCCACCGGTGACGGCCTCGTGGGCCGCGACGGTGACGTCCTTGTCCCACAACTTCAGCCCGGCGGCCTCGGCGGTGGAGAAGTACACCCCGGCGGTCAGGGCGGCGTCGATATTGCCCGCCTTCATGTTGTCCAGCATCGCGGAGTACGGCATCTGCACGAGTTCGTACTCGGTCGCCTTCACCCCGGCGTCGGCGAGCAGGTACTTCATCGAATCGATCGTCGCTCCGGTCAATTGGGCCACACCGATCTTCGTGCCCCTCAGCGTGGACAGGTCGGTGAGCTTCTCGGTCGTCGCGAACGTCGTCGTGATGTAGTCGTCGGAGGCGCTGGAGGTCTGGTTGATGAGGGTGTTGTCCAAGCCCTTGGCCACGGACATGACGTACGGTCCGCTCGTCGCGAACGAGATGTCGAACTGCTTGCCCAGGGCCGCCTGCCACGCCGCGACGTCGACCCCCTCGGTCAGCTCGACCTTGACGCCGTGCTTCTCGAAGTACCCCTCCTCCATGGCGACCTTGATGGGCAGGCTCGTCACGCCGGCGACCGTGGTCACGCGCAGGGTGGTCAGCCCGTCGTCACCTTGGACACCCGGGGTGGCGGTGTCACTGCCGCAGGCGGCCAGCGACAACGCGCCCACGGCCAGGACGGCAGCCAAGGTCGTGCGTGCGGAGGCGACATTCATCAGTCTCATGTGATCCTCATTGATCTCGGTGGGGGCGACGACTTCGGCGTCGGAGCGGCACAAAGGCCGGGGACCATCGCATCACCGCACCGACCCTCCGCACCAAGACCAGAGCGCGCAAGGGCACATAGGCTTGGCCTATGTGCACAGGTCAGCGCGTTGTGACGTCAGGCTCCTGACCGCCCTCCGACCATGGACGAGGCACCACGCACGCTCACCGACCCCGGGAACCAACGTGTGGGGGCGCCCTCGGAACGGTGCAGGTTCCCACGCTCCTCGAGCAGCACCAGGTGGGCCAGCGTCTCGTTGACGGCCATCCGCTGCAGGAAGCCGACCTGATCGGCGATCGGCCGCGACCACTGCAGCCGCAACGTGATCTCGTACGTCGTCAGACCCGGAGTGCCGGTGACGGCCGCCATGACCTCGGCCAGCCGCTCCTCATGGTGATGGATCAGGTCGCGCGTGCGCTGCGGCAGCCCCCGGAACCGATACTCGTGACCGGGCAGCACCTCGCTCGGATCGAGGGCACCGATGGCCTCGAGCGACCCGAGGTACTCCCCGAGCGGGTTCTCCAGTTGATCGGGCAGGATCGAAATGTTCGGGCTGATCCGCGGCAGCACGTGGTCGCCGGTGAGCACGAGGTCACGATCCTCGTCGACGAGGCAGATGTGCCCCGGGGTGTGTCCGGGCGTGTGCACCACCCGCAACCGCTGGCTGCCCAGGTCGAGCACGTCATCGTGGACGAGTAGCCGGTCCGGGCCATTCCCGGGCTCAAGGAACTCGATCGGGTACTGACCGGCCCCCTCGAACAGGGCCGCCGGGGCACCACTGTCGGCCATCTGGGTGCGCGCGGCCTCGACATACGCGTCGACCTCCACCGCGCTCCGCTGAGTGATGAGTTCGGCGTCGGCCGGGTGCATCGCGAGCCACGCCCCGCTGGCGCGTCGCAGCCGCGGCGCCAAACCGTAGTGATCGGGGTGCATGTGCGTGACGACGATCCCGCGCACGTCGGCCACGCCGTGACCGATCTGCGTCAAACCCGCCTCGAGGTGTGACCACGCCTCGTCATCGTCATAACCGGCGTCGACCACGACGACGCCCCCGGGTGCCCGCAGCACGTACGACAGCACGTAGCGCAAGGGGCTGTCCGGGATGGGCACGGGCACTGACCACAGGCCGGGCCGAACCTCCTCGACCGGTGGCAGCACGCCGGCCGCCCAGGCCTGTCGTTGAACGGTTCCGGTGACCTCCACGGGCGGCGCCTCCTTGCGTTGGGGCGAGTGCCTGCCGTCGGCGCTCGTGCCGCCACCCAACCACCGAGCGCGCGTTCGGTCCAAGACCTCGTGACGAACGTCTCCTTCGTCGCGGCCTATGCCAGCCGTCACGCGATCCCGTGGCCGACCCTCGCCGGACCGCACTGGGCTAGGTTGGGCGGATGGATCTGCGCCTGCTCGAGTACTTCGTCGCCGTCATCGACGAGGGGGGCGTGACCAAGGCGGCGCAGGCGCTGTACATCGCCCAGCCCTCGCTGTCGCAGGCCATCCGCGGGCTCGAACGCGAACTCGGCGTCGAACTCTTCGACCGCTCCGGGCGCAGTTTCACCCTGACCCGCGCCGGTGAGACGTTCGAGGTCGGAGCGCGGTTGGCGTTGCGCGACGCCGACCGGGCCCGGGCGCGGGTGGCCGCCGTGCGAGACCTGCGCGCCGGGCGACTGCGGATCTCCGCGATCTCCAGCCTGGCCCTCGACCCCCTGCCCCAGGCCGCCGCGCTCATGCGACGCCGCCACCCGCGGATCCAACTGCACATCTCCGATCCGGGCGGCTCGGTGGGCGTCGTCAACGAGGTGCGGTTGGGCCAGGCGGAACTCGGTCTGTGTCACCTCGACGTGGCCCTCGACCCGCTCGTCAGTACGCCCTTGGGCGAGGAGGAACTTGCGCTCGCCATGGTCCCGGCCCTCGCCGAGGGTCTGCCCAGCCCGTTCCCGCTCGTCGAGGTCGATCGGCTCCCCCTGGTCATCGAACGCGGTGACCAGGCGGTCCAGACGATGCTCGGCGACGCCCTGGAGGCCGCCCGCGCCGCGGTCGTCGTCCGGAGCGAGGACCGCCAGGCGCTGTGGGAGTTCGTCCGAGCCGGCGTCGGGGCGGCCTTCCTGCCGGCCCATTTCATCCCCCGCATCCGTGACGTTGTCGCCGTGACGACCACCCCCGACTCATCCGCCCCGTCGGCATCGTGCATCGCAAGGCCTCACTGTCCCCGGCTGCCGCGGCCTTCGTTCAGCTGATCACGCACGCGAAACTTCCCCCGGCGCGTCGGGCGGATCCGCCCGCGGGCTGACGCCGCGCGCCCGGAACTACCGTGACCCGTCCACCAGGTCCGCGGCCACGCTGAGGAAGGCGCGCGCCACCGGGGACGGCCCGGCCGGGTCGTAGACGATGCCGTAGTCCCGGGTCAACAGCGGCTCCGTGGGCCGCATGACCACGCCACGCACCCGGGCGTTCTCGGCCATGCTCCGCTCGAGGAACGTCGCGCCGACCCCGGCGGCCGCGAACGCCAACCGCGCCTCGCGATGCTGCAACACCGCGGCCGGCGGTGTCGACTTGCCGGTGCGTTCCAGTTCGGCCTGGATCTCGCCGGAATGCACCGATGAGCCCGGCGGCACGCTGACCAACGGGACCCCGGAGAGCGCCTCCATCGGGACCGGCCCGTCGCCGGGTGGCAGCCCGAGATCCTCCCCAGGGGGCAGCGCGATCCAGTACTCCTGGGTGCCGAGTTCGAGGGTGGCGAGCAGGGGGTCCCCCGGCCGGGCGCGCGCGAGCGTGGGCTGGGGCAGGTGCGTGATGAGCAGTTCGTGGTGCCCTTCGCGGATCTGATCGATCCCGGAGATGTCGTCCGGCAACTCGATGAGGTTGATCCGTGTCAACGGCCAGCGGCGGTGGACCTCCGCGACCAGTTTCACCACCAGACCGGAGGTCAACGAGGGGGCGACGGCCACGTCGAGCGCCCCTCGGAGATTCCCGGCATGATCGCGCACCGAACTGGCCGCCGTCGCGGTGTCACGCAGGAGCCGCCGCGCGGGCCCGACGAGCGCGTACCCGGCCGAGGTCAGGGCCATGCCCCGACCGATGCGGTGGAACAGTTCGACCCCGAACTCCCGCTCCAGAGACCGCAGCGCCTGCGAGATCGTCGGCTGGGCCACACCCAGGTGCGTCGCCGCGGCGTTGATGCTGCCGTGGTCGCGCACGGCGAGGAAGTACTCCAGCTTCTGCAGGTCCACCCCCACACGTTAGCGGCATGTCGATGGCCGGAGTCTCGTGACGAGACTCCGGCCATCGACGTGCCCGCGGGTGATCAGCGCGGGGCCATGCGAATCGCGCCGTCGAGGCGGATGGTCTCACCGTTGAGGTAACCGTTGCGCAGGATCTCGGTGGCCAGCGAGGCGAACTCGTCGGTGCGGCCCAGTCGCGCCGGGTTCGGCACGGTCGCCTCGAGCGAGGCCTTGACGTCGTCGCGCAGGCGGGCCAGCAGCGGGGTGTCCATGATGCCCGGGGCGATGGTGCAGACGCGGATGTTCTTGCTCGCCAGGTCGCGAGCGGCGTTGAGCGTCATGCCGACGATGCCGGCCTTCGAGGTGGCGTACGGCATCTGGCCGATCTGGCCCTCGTACGCGGCGACGGAGGCGGTCAGCACGATGGCGCCGCGCTCCCCGTCGACGGCCTCCTGGCGTGCCATGCGCTCGGCACCCAGTCGGACCGCGTTGAAGCTGCCGACGAGGTTGAGGCGAATGACCCACTCGAAGTCCTCGAGCGAACCGGGCGTGCCGTCCTTCTCCAGGACGCGCACGCGGCGGCCGGCGCCGGCGCAGTGCACGAGACCGCGCAGCCCACCGCGGGCGTCGACCTCGTCGAGCGCGCCGGCGAACATGTCGGCGTCGGTGACGTCGGCGGCCGCGAAGTGCACGTGGTCACCGAGCTCCTTGGCGATGGTCTCGCCGTCGGAGGAGGGCAGGTCGAGGATGGTGACGTCGGAGCCGGCCGCAGCGAGCGCCTTCACGGTGGCCAGGCCGAGGCCGGAGGCGCCGCCGGTGACGGCAGTGGTCAGTCCATCGAGCTTCATGGGGTTCCCTTCGAGATGGTGGTGGTTCAGAGGAGTTCGAGAATGGTGGCGTTGGCCTGACCGCCGGCCTCGCACATGGTCTGCAGGCCGTAGCGGATGCCGTTGTCGCGCATGTGGTGCACAAGGCGGGTCATGAGCACCGCGCCGGAGCCACCCAACGGGTGACCGACGGCGATCGCGCCACCGAGCGGGTTGAGCACGTCATCCGAGGCGCCCATCTCGGCCTGCCACGCCAGCGGCACCGGCGCGAAGGCCTCGTTGACCTCGAACGCGCCGATGTCCGAGACCGACAGGCCGGCCTTGGCCAGGGCCTTCTGCGTCGCCGGGATCGGCGCGGTGAGCATGATGACCGGGTCGTCACCGGCGAGCACCGTCGTGTGGATGCGCGCCATCGGGGTCCAGCCGTGCTGCTTGGCGATCTCGCTCGTCGTGACGAGCAGTGCGCCGGTGCCGTCGGAGATCTGCGAGGAGTTGCCGGCGTGGATGACCCCGTCCTCCTTGAACACGGTCTTCAGGCCCGACAGGGTCTCGACCGACGTGCCACGGCGCAGACCCTCATCGGTGGCCAGGACGCCCTCGATCGGCGCGAGCTGGGCGTCCAGGGCGCCGCTGTCGATCGCGGCGGCGGCCCGCTCGTGCGAGCGAGCGGAGTACTCGTCGAGCTGCGTGCGGCTCAGGCCCCACTTCTCCGCGACCATCTCGGCACCCAGACCCTGGTTGAACCCGTCGACGCCGAAGCGTTCGTGGACGGAGTCGGGGTAGGGGCGTCCGCCGGCGACGTTGGAGCCCATCGGCACGCGGGTCATGGCCTCGACGCCACCGGCCACGGCGATGTCGTACTGGCCCGAGATAACGCCCGCGGCGGCGAAGGCGACGGCCTGCTGCGACGAACCGCAGCGCCGGTCGACGGTCGTGCTCGGCACGCTGGTGGGCCACCCGGCGGCGAGCAGACCGACGCGACCGATGTTGCCCGACTGCTCGCTGACCTGCGTGACACAGCCCCACACGACGTCGTCGACGAGGGCGGGGTCGAGGTCGTTGCGCTCGACGAGGGCGTTGAGCACGTGGGCGGTGAGATCGCCGGGGTGGATCTCGGCGTACGCGCCCTTGCGGCGCCCGACGGGCGTCCTCACGGCGTCGACGATGACGGCGTCACGCATGGGTTCTCCTGGGGTTCGGGCCGTCGGCGGCGCACACCGGCGACGGTCGGATCACGGCATTGGGGGCGGGGCGGACCGCGGAGGTTGAACTCCACGGTCCGCCCCGTTCCCAGAAGCACACCACGGCGGCGCGGGCGGTTTCAAAGACCGGGCGTCGATGCCCGCCATAGCCCGCGCCTATGGGGGTTAGGTGGTCAGCCCGCTGCGCGGTCGCATCTGCGGCCGCGGACCGGCGAACGGAGCCAGTCGCGCCCGCACCTCGTCGGGCAACGGCAGCGCGGTGCGGGTCGCGCGGTCGACGACGACCATCGTCGACTCCAGCACGACGGCCGGATCGTCGCTCGTGCCGTCGAGCAGTTCGGCGGCGATGACAAAACTGCTGGTGCCCAGGTGCGGCACCCACAACCGGACCTCGATCGGCGCCGGCGTGTACCAGACCTCGCGACGGTACTCCGCGCACTGCTGCACGACGGCTCGGAGCACGTCGTCGCCGAGGGTGTCGAGCACTCCCGGTCGCCGGACGTTCTCGCCGAGCTCGGACCCGCAGAAGAGGAAGCGGGCCTCGTCGAGGAAGCGCAGGTAGGCCACGTTGTTGATGTGGCCCGAGGGGCTGAGGTCGTCGACGCGCACCTCGAAGCGGCTGATGAACGCCCCGGGTGGGGCCAACGAGGCGGAGGCGTGCGTGGTCGCGGTCATGGTGTTCGGTCCCGTCATGGTTGCGGTCGGGGTGGTCATGGGCGCCGGTCACTCGGCCAGGATGTTGACGCGCGGGTCCATCCGGATGTCGACGACGACCGGCCCATCGGCGGCCTCGAGCAGCGCCGGTACGGCGTCGAGGTCAGCCAGCGTGCGGGCGACGAGCCCGGAGCCGCCCATCGCCTCCACGGCCGGCACGATCTCGGGCCACGAGTTGAGCGAGTGGTCGGCGTCCTCGCCGAAATGGACCAACTTGTAGTACTCGGCTCCGTAGGCGCCGTCGTTGTAGAGCAGGACGAGCAGGCGTCGCCGGTCACGGATCGCCGTCGGCAGCTCGGCCAGGCTCATCGCCAGGCCACCGTCCCCGATGGCCAGGATCGTCAGGGCCTCGGGATGGGCCACGCTCGCGCCGATGGCCCCGGCCAGCCCGAGCCCGATGGCGCCGAACGCCCCCATCGAGGTGAACCGGCCACCGGCCGGCACCTGGAGGTAGGGCCACGCCCCGACGACGTAGCGGCCGATGTCGCTGACCAGCACCCGGTCGGGCGGCAGCAGGTCATTGAGCCGGATCGACGCGGTGCGCGGATCGAGGGTGTCGGCGCCACTGCGGTCGCGGTAGTCCAGGTCGTGGCGGTGCTCGACCAGCTGGCGCTGCAGCCCGTCGAGCCACCCACGGGCCGGTCGGTGACCGGCTTCGTCGAGGGCGTCGGTGAGCAGTTCGGCCACGATCGCCGCGTCGCCGCAGACCCCATGGTCGACGGGCGTGAACCAGTTGAACGCGCCCGGGTTCGTGTCGACCTGGATGACCTTCTTGCCGGCGAACACCTCTCCCCCGTGCGCGGTGTAGGTGTTGAGGCTGCCACCGAAGGCGATGATGACGTCGGCCTGCGCCAGGGCGGTCGAGGCCACCCCGTGGGAGAGGTTGCCGCAGATGCCGATGTTGCTCGGGTGCCCGGTGAACAGGTCCTTGGCCAGGGCAGTGGTCGCCAGCGGAGCCGCGAGCGCGTCGGCCAGGGCGATCAGCGCCTCCCGGGCCCCGGAGCGCAGCGCGCCACGCCCGGCCAGCACGATCGGGTGGTGAGCGGCCGCGAGCAACCCGATGACGTCGTCGAGGTCGTCCAGGTCGGGGGTGCGTGGGGTGGGTGCCACCGGCGGGTGCACGGTCACCGGTTCGATCTCGTGGCGCAGCAGGTGGATCGGTAGGTCGAGGATGACCGGGCGCTGCTCCGCCTCGATGCGCTGCAGGGCGCGGTCGAGGTCACGGCCCAGCGATTCTGGCCGGTGCACCTTCTCGTAGCCCACCTCGGCCGCGGCCGCGATCGCGGCGATGTCGATGCGCTGGAAGTGGGTCGGGTCGAGCGGGGTCTGCCCGGTGAGCACGAGCACCCGGCTCCCGGCCCGGGAGGCCTCGACGAGCGAGGTCATCGTGTTCGTCAGGGCCGGGCCGTGGGTCACCGACGCCACGCCGATCCGGCCGGTCAGGCGAGACCACGCGTCGGCCATGCCGACCGAACTGCCCTCGTGCGCGACGCGCACCAACTGGCCGCCCGCGTCGAGGAACGACGACAGGTAAAGCATGTTGACGTCACCCATGAGCCCGAAGATCGTGTCGACCCCGTGGTCGAGCAGGGCCCGGGACATCGCGGTGTACAGCTTCATGGCCGCTCACTTTCCGCGCGCCGGGCCAGGGCATCGCGGTAGATGTCCCGGACCTCGCGGCGCATCATCTTGCCGGCGTGGGTGCGTGGCAGGTGGTCCACCACATGGATCTCGCGGGGCACCTTGTACCCCGCCAGGCGGGCCCGCAGGTGCCCGGGCAGGCTCTCGAGAAGGGTCGCCGACGATGCTCCGGACTCGGGTTGGATGAGGGCGACGACGCGTTGACCCCAGTCGTCGTCGGGGGCGCCGATGACGGCCGCATCGGCGACCTGCGGGTGCTCGGCCAAGGCCGCCTCGACCTCGGCCGGGTAGACGTTGACGCCCCCGGTGAGGATCAGGTCGGTGCGCCGATCGGCGAGGAACAGGAAACCGTCCTCGTCGAGCCGGCCCAGGTCGCCGGTGGTGAAGAGGTCGCCGCGAGTGGCGGCGGCCGTCTTCTCCTCGGCGCCGAGGTATTCGACCGTGACCGTCGGGCGGTACCAGACCTGGCCGATCTCACCGGGCGGGAGTTCGGTGCCCGCCTCATCGAGGATGGCGACCCGTGATCCGGGGATGGGCAGCCCGACGGTCCCCGGCCGCTGCAGCCACTCCGGCGTGGAGACGCAGGTGGCCGACCCCTCGGTGGCGCCGTAGAACTCGTGGAGCACCGGGCCGACGATCGGGTCGAGCCATTCGATGACGCCGCGCTTGACCTCCACCGGGCACGGAGCTCCCGCGTGGACGATGCTGCGCAGCGATGTCAGGTCATATCGGTCGCGGGTCTCGCGCGGCAGCCGCAGCCAACGCCCGAGCACGGTCGGCACCGTGAAGGTGATGCTGACGCGGTGCCGCTCGATGAGCGCGAGGATCTCCTGCGGCGTCGGACGTTCGCTGATGACGACCGTGTGACCGAACTTGAGCGCGACATCGGAGAGCGTGCCCGGCGCGGAGTGGTAGAGCGGCGCCACGACGAGATGGACCTCACGCCCCGGCCGGATGCCCAGGCGTGCCAGGTAGCCCAGTTGCAGATCGCCGACGGCCGGCGGGTTGTCGGACAGCGGCTTGCGCACCCCCTTGGGGCGCCCGGTCGTCCCCGAGGTGTAACCGAGGTAGTCGCCGGCGCGGAGCACGTCGGGGGCGCTCGCCGGGTGTGCCCCGAGTTCGCGCTCGTACTCCTCACCGACGGTGATGACGCGGATCGGCGGCGCCGCCCGACCGAACTCCCCAGACTCCCCCGAGGCACCGGGCAGCGACGCCAGTGCGTCGTCGACCACGGGCACAAGATGCGGCTCGGTGACGACGACGCGGGTGCCGGTGTCCGCCACGATATGGGCGATCTCGACCGCCGACAGGTGGTGGCTCATGGGCGTGAGGTACCGCCCGGTCTGGCCGGTGGCGAGCCTCAACTCGTGGTACTCACGACGGTTGGACAGAACGGAGCAGACCACCTCGCCTGCCCCGACACCCCACGTGTCGAGGGCGTGTGACAGCTGGTCGACACGGTCGCGCAGGTCACCGAAGGTGATCGGAGCGCGGTCGGGTTCGATGATCGCCACGCGCGACGGATCGGCGTGCGCCACCTCGCGAAATCCGATGGGCACGCCGGCGGGGCGGAGCGCGGTGGCGCCGGGCAGGTCGGCACTCACCGGGATCGGTCGTGCCGCTCGAGGATCCGTGCGGCACGGTCGACGACCGGCTTGTCGATCATGGCTCCATCGAGGGCGACGGCGCCGTGCTCGGCCGACTGCGCGGCCGTCATGACGCGCCGGGCCCAGTCGACCTGCTCGGCGGTCGGGGCCAGGGCCGCGGCGGCCACCGCGACCTGCTTCGGGTGGATGCACAGTTT